>CAMDDF010000029.1 GCA_945890885.1 Candidatus Kuenenia stuttgartensis
AGTCCTTTGACCTTATGGCCTGACTTCAAAAACATTCTGCGTACCTGGCGGTTTCTACCCTCGGAAATCGTAACCTCAACCAGCGATTCGGTATTATTACGCTTTAAAACTTTGATGCCCGCCCTGCCGGTTTTGCCTTCAGCAAGCCATATACCCTTTTTAACTTTTTCTATCGTGTCGCCTTCGATTCTTCCGGCAAGATGCACAATATAAGTTTTCGGCAAATCATACTTGGGATGCGTCAGCCTGTTGCAAAGCTCGCTATCGTTGGTAAGGATGATCGCGCCTGTGGTATCGGTATCAAGTCTGCCAACGCAGAATATCCTTTCCTTGCAATTAATAAGGTCTATCGCCTTTGTTCTGCCCTGCGGGTCGGAGTTTGTGCAGATAACGCTTTTAGGTTTATTCAGCAGATAGTAAACCTTTGACTGGGACTGGATGCGTTTGCCGTTGACTGCGACGACATCCTTTTCCGGATCAGCAAATGCGGGCAGCTCATTTACGAGCTTGCGGTTGACCGTTACGGATCCATCGAGAATCAGTTCTTCGCAATGACGTCTTGACGCAATGCCTGCGTCAGCCAGTATTTTTTGTAATCTTACCTGTACCATTAGTATGTAATCCCTATATCGATATTAAACATATTGCCATAAATAACAATCAAACACGCAATTACCCACAATATAAACCCAATCTGAAACGGCTTGTCGTGGATAATCAATTCGACAGGCCCAGCATATATTCCTTTTTGTATCAAAGCGCTAAATCTGAAAACGCAGTATAAAACCATCGGCGATGTATAAACCAGATGATGGCTGCCGAAATGCAATATCGTTCTGCTATCCATCGCATATAGCAGAAAACTTATTATAGCAATTGAGCTTGTTACGTTAAGCATATGTCCCAGCAGTTCCGGCGTATATGCGCCAAGGGTTTTGCGGTATTCCGGGCCTGCCTCTTTAAGAAATGTAAGCTCGCTTCTGCGTTTGCCGAACCCAAGGAACAGGCACAACGCAAATGTGCAAATTATCAGCCATGGCGAAATATCTACGCCAATGACCACTGCACCTGCAATCGCACGAAAAACAAATCCAAGCGAAATAATAATCACATCGAGAATAAGCGTATTTTTAAGCTTTAACGTGTACAAAACATTAAGCAGAAGATAGGCTGAGATTATCAGACAAAACTGCGGCACAAGAGCGTAGCTGCCAACGACAGCAACCGCGGCGCAGATTATCGAGAGTGCCGCTGCCTGGTATATCGAGACTTTTCCGCTGGCGATGGGTCTTTTTGATTTTTCAGCGTGTTTTTTGTCAACCTGACGGTCTGCTATGTCATTGAAGATATATGTCGCCGATGACGCAAGACAAAAGCATATAAATCCTGCAATTGAGCTTAGCACCGCGATTTTGACCTCTTCCAGCGGCTGGCCAAGTTTCTGGCTGAAGACAAGTGCCGCGAATACGAAGATATTCTTACTCCAGTGCGCTGGCCTCATTGTAAGAATAAGATCTTTCATAGTGTTTTCCTGAATTTTTCCAAAAATTAACTTTATGGCCTTTTATCGGCCGATAAACGTATTGGTATTATACTGATTGGCGGTCAATTGTATAGGATAAAACCTGACAGGGATTTAAGTTAAATGATTAGTACGGTTATATTTGACCTTGATGATACGCTCTACGATGAGATTGACTATTGTAAAAGCGGGTTGCAGGCGGTGGCTCAGTGCCTGTGGCAAAGCCATCCGGTGCTAGAGGCAGAGGAGATTTTTGATGCTTTCTGGACGGAATTTACTTCCGGAAACAGGGGCAAAATCTTCGATAATGCACTTAAAAAGCTGGGTATCTCTTCAGATAAGAAAATAATGGAATCCCTGATTGAGGTTTACCGGCTACATCAGCCGAGTTTATCATTGCCGGATGATTCCAGAGCGATACTTGAAAATCTGTCGAAAAAGTACATTCTAGCTCTTCTTACCGACGGCTACCTGCCCGCCCAGCAGTTAAAAGTGGCGGCATTGGGAATCGAGAGGTATTTTAAAAGTATAATGTACACCGAATCGCTCGGCAGGGAATTTTGGAAACCTTCGCCTGTGGGCTTTGAAAAACTTTGCGCAACTCTCGAAAGTCCTTATGAAAAATGTGTTTACGTCGCGGACAATTCTAAAAAAGACTTCATAGCTCCCAATAGTTTGGGCTTTGGGGCCTCTATTAAAATTGCCAGAGGCAATCGTATTCACCGATTCAGGGCACCATCGAAAATCGCCCGTGCCAGCCATACCATTTCCAGCCTGAGCCAGCTTGAGAGGCTGCTCGAAAGATTATAGAGTACCAATTGAGGTCTTTGTGCATTTTTTTATTGACGAAAAGCCTTTTATCCGCATAATAACTGTCTGTAATTTCGACAGTTATAATAGTATAAGCACTTATAAGGAGTATTATTTATGGCCCCAAGAACAACTCAGAGCAATACAGCTTTGAATGCCGCGATTTTTTTTGCTGTAGTTTTCATTGCAGCGACAGTTCTCGCGATAGTTTATTATCTCAAGGCTGAGGACAACAAAAAACTTTACGAAACCGCTTTGGCTGATTCTCAGGATGTCGCCAGAGGCAGAGAAAAAAATGATGTCGGCCAAGCCGTAAAAGGCGAAAGCTACCTTGGCACAATGCTGTCATATTTCAACCAGTTCTCTGATAAGATTGGCGGCGTTCAAACTGCTGACGCTACGGCAGAAGTGAAATTCAACGAAACACTGACGGCTCTTGAAGCAACTTACAAAGAGCTTATGCTATCGGAGTTTGACCCGAACGGGCTATCTTTGATTCGCATCGCAAGCCTGCTGAATCAGGCGAGAATTTCGGCCATTGAGCTTGCTATGGAAAAGCAGACGCTGGTAGATCAGATGACTGCCAAACTTGATGATTTGCAACAGGGGCATCTTGACAGCGAAAAGACCTGGCAGCAGGAGCTTGAAGGACAGAAAAATATCGCCGACGCATCACAAAAACGTTACGAGAATCTTCAGGCACTTATAGATGAAAAGTTCGGCGAGCAAATCGGTTCTTTGACCAAAAAACTTACTGAGACCAGAACACAGCTTCAGGAAAAGGACAACGAGCTTTTGAAAACTCAAGCTGAGCTTGGCCAGACTGAAAAAAGAATGAATCACTATCTTGGAGTTATCGAGAGCATCAAACCTCAGCCGATGAAAGAGGTCAAGGCATTCAAGCCTGACGGCGAGATAGTTTCTGCTGACCCTGCAAGCGGAATTATTATTATCAATCTTGGATCAGATGACCATGTTTATCCGGGCTTGACGTTTGCGGTTTATAACAAAAATGCACCGATTCCGCCGGACGGCAAGGGCAAAGCAGAGCTTGAGGTTTTCAGCGTTGAAAAGAGAATTTCTCTTGCAAGAATCAAACCTGAATCGGTTGACCCGAAGCAGTCGATTATTGCACAGGACCCAATTGCAAACCTTATATGGGATGCTGATGCGGTAAATACTTTTGTTATTTCTGGTGACTTCGATATCGAAGGCGATGGCAAAAGAGATGCTGACGGCATAGAAAAAGTCAGACAGATGATTAACAGCTGGGGCGGACAGGTTAGCGATGAGGTAACTATTAAGACCGATTTTATTGTTCTGGGTACCGCTCCTTTTGTGCCGTCAAAGCCGGGAATTGAGGATATTGATTTGGATCCGACAGCTACGGAAAAATACGAAAAGGCATTGGCTGAGCAGGATAGGTATCAGCAGGTTATCGAAAAGGCCGGAACATTTTCAATACCGGTCTTTGATATTACAAGATTCAAATATTTCATAGGCCAGGGCAAATAGTACCATTGAAGCCGAGTCGCGGAAGCGACCGGATATGATTATAATGAAAGCGTGGAACGCCAGCGACACGATAAACAATAGCCGAAAGCGCCAGCGCCGGACAGAATTTATTGCAGGGGCGGGCTTTGATCTGCCGAGTCCTATTTAACTCCCCTCCTGCAAAGGGGTAGCCAAAGGCTTGGGTGTTTTTTTCGCTATTCGGCCATTGATTCTTTATTCTGGTTTCATTATTTGAAATTTTTCCACCGTGCGTCCTATAACCAAACGCAATTCTGCTATTTTCATTCAAAAAAAATATAATTTCGTTAAGTGTCTTACTTTTTCTGTCGATTTTACGAATATATTGTTACACAGATTTAACTCAACTATGCAAAGGATTGTAAGATGGAAGAAGCACAGGAAAGAAGACACGAAAAAAGACTTCGCTATCATTGGCCCATATGGTACGGCGATAATTTCAACGGCATACTAACGCAGGGACAAATGCTTGACATCAACAGCAGCGGCGCAGCGTTTACATGCTATAACGACAACTGCCCCGATGCTGGCCAGCACATAACGGCCCGTTTCAGCGTTCCGAAATATTCAGAAGATGAATCATTTGACATCGAAAACTTTATTCGCAACGGACGAGTTTGCAGGGTTCAGGAAATCAGCCCGTTCATTCGCAAAGTGGCCGTTCAGTTTGAGCAGGTATTGTCATTCAGACCCGGCGAGCAGAGCTATGCAAACGATTTTGAAGCAGAGACGATTTCAAATTAGCAGACCGCATGTGCAAAATCTGCTATGTAGAACTTGCGCACCCTGCCAACCTTATTTCTTTGTGTGCAACCAACCTGTCCATGCCATCGAAAGTAACCATGTTGCCATTATGAAATAAGGGCCTGATCTGGCAAACTTTACAGTAACAGTTTCATGTCTTATAAAAAATACATACCAGGCATAAGCCAAAAACAGCGCACCTAATATTGTAAGCATAACCACACGAATCTTAATGTCATTTTTGTCCATTTTGTCCATATATAGCTGGCTCCCTCATTTAGTCTTAATCCCCATATTTGCCGCGATATTAGCTGAAAATTGATAGTTTTTCAAGAAAAATCAGGTATTTCAACACCCTCTATCTAAAAAATAGCTTGATTAATGTCTTTTTATGGTACAATATGTCCAAGTAGCCCAAATGGGAGGATCCTTTGGGGTTTTAATTTCAACTGTGGAGAGAAAAAGATGAAAAAATTTATCCCTGCTTTAATTGTATTAATAATCCTTATGGTATCTGTGCCGTCATTTGCAACGGTCGTTTTCACTATGCGTGACCTAGGCAACTATCAGGTTGAGCTAAGCTATGATGCCTCAACATCGGGGTCGCTCGTATCAGGCTTTGCCCTTAATATAAATGTCTCGGAAGGTCAGATAATCGATGTTGTAAGCGTAAACGATGACTATTGGGTTTATCCAGGTCAGATTGTTATACAAGAAGGTGAAATAATTAATCCAGGCACACCCGTAGCAGGAGGACTGGGAACCGACAAAGTAACTATCGAAATGGGCGCTTTATATGACCCAAGGGGCGGTACTCCGCCAGCATTTAGTGCACCATTGGTTGTTTTTACCGTAACCGATGAATGCAATATTGTAATTGACGACAATACAGGGGCAGGCGGCGTAGTTTTAGAAAATTATACAAAAGCTAATATTTACTCGACTCCATTTCATATTATACCGGAGCCTGCAACGGTAATATTTTTTGCATTGTCCATTGCCGGATTGAAATTCAGGAAAACAAGCCGATAAAAACGGATTGCAACCCCCTGAATAAATTAGGGGCTAACAAATTACAATGAATCAGCAACCCGTTAGCCTGCTGATTCATTTGGCAGGTTTGTTTAAATCCGAATTCCCAAAATTCGATATTCGGGCATTGTTTCATAATTCTTCATTGTTATTTATCATTCCGAAAACATTTTACTTTTTCCGACTGCGAAGGTAAGATAGTGCGATGCTTGAAAAAGGACTCGTACAACTTTACACCGGAAACGGCAAAGGCAAAACAACCGCAGCGTTCGGCCAGGCACTTCGTGCGGCTGGTGCGGGCAACAAGGTGATCATTTATCAATTCTTAAAACCCCCTACCCTCGATCTGGCTGAGCGGAAAGCTCTGGCCAAATGCAACCTGCCGATAACCATTCACCCTCTGGAACTGCCATGGGATATGGCAAAATCTTTCAAGGATGCGCAGTTGATGAACCTTACCAGCGAGAAAATCCACGAGATATGTCAGCAGGCAGCAGAGGCGGCGGCGAAACGGCTATGGGATGTTTTTATTTTTGACGAGCTTGCATACTGCCACGCAAAGGGGCTTGCCAAACTTGAGGATATAAAACATGTAATCGACAGCAGAGATGAACGGGTCGAGATTATCCTTACCGGCCAGGACGCAAAGCCTGAATTGATGGAGCTGGCAGATTATGTTGTCGAAATGAAGTCCCGCAAGCACCCTTTCGAAAAGGGTATCTACGCAAGAAAAGGTATCGAATACTAATAAGGATTTTGTTATGGCAAAAATAGCTGTGATTATTTGTGCGGCAGGCTCAAGCAGCAGGTTCGGCAAGGCACGCAAAAAACAATTCACCGATATCGCAGGCAGAGCGGCATTTGTCCGCAGCAT
This sequence comes from Candidatus Kuenenia stuttgartensis, assembly GCA_945890885.1. Classification (GTDB taxonomy): domain Bacteria; phylum Planctomycetota; class Phycisphaerae; order Sedimentisphaerales; family CAMDDF01; genus CAMDDF01. The sequence goes on from CAMDDF010000029.1 coordinate 6,516, forward strand.
CGAATTATTTTCCGAACGCGATAATGTCAAACAGATAATACTTTGCATATCCAAAGAAGACCAGGAAATGGTGAGCCTTAAATACGGTGCCAATCTGGGTTTTTTCGGAGTCAAGACCTGCATCGGCGGCGCGGAAAGATTTGAAACGGTTTCAAAAGCATTGCAGCTTGTAAAGGATGATATTGACATTGTAGCGGTTCACGATGCTGTGCGATGCTGTGCGACGGCTGAATGGATAGATAAGGTTTTTGAGGCTGCCGAGAAAACCGGCGCTGCGATGCTGGCGTGTCCGGTGGTGGCAACGATAAAGAAAGTCAAAGACGGGGTAATCGAGCAAACGGTTGACCGGAGCAATCTATACGAGGCTCAAACGCCGCAGGTTTTTAATAAAACATTACTTTTGAAGGCATACGAAAATCTGAAGAATCTTGATAAGACGAAAATTAGCGATGATTCGCAGCTTGTCGAGGCGCTCGGCGAAAAAGTTGCTATCGTAGAAACGGATTCTTCGAATATCAAGATAACTACCGCAAATGATATCGCTATCGCGGAGGCAATTATAAAATCACGGCCTAAAGCTAACCCTAAAGGGATGGATAATCCATACGAAGAGGCTATGTGGTAAGGTCAAAAATGTAAAAATCAATGCTTGCACAACAAGCGGCTAAACGTTATCCTTTATTTCTGTTTTTCATGAAAAATTTAAAAATAATTATGGAGAATTATTATGGCTGAAAAAAAAGGGTCGAAAATAGTCAAGGTTCTTATTCTTTTGGTTATCTTTGGGGCGGTGCTTGCATATAATTTCAGGGATCGTCTGCCGGAATCGATGAATTTCTGCATGATATCGGTTAAGGCCGCCGTTGCGAAGGATTCAGACTTTCTAACGATAAATCGGCTGGGGCTGGATTCGACATATGATAATGTCAAGAAAGTCTATCCGCAGGTTGGCTCGCTTCAGGGACAAGGCAACTCTCTGCCCGCTGAACAAGCGGTATTTACGGAAGCATTTGCAGATGTCGATGTAAAAGTTGATGACGCGAATGTTCCCGCAAAGATGCAATTTAACTTTAGCGATGGGAAAATTTACAGCTATTATTTCAATTTTGATAATCTCGATAAAGACAAGGCAACCGCCCTTTTTGAAAATATAAATGGGGTGTTTTCGCCTATATATGGCGAGGCCAAGCAGCAGGTTCTGGCTATCGGGGATAAAAAATCAAATACCAACAATTGGACATCGCTGACATATACAGTGGTATGTACTATGGCAACCGCCGACTCGAACTCATTTTCAGTATCTGCGGGCTATCAGAAAAATAAGGCCGAAGTTAAAAAATAGATAGTTAGTTTTTAGTCCTTAGTGTTGAGTGAACGACGCACGGCCTCATTCTAAAACGTATTAAATGGGTGGCACCCAATTAGAAAGAGGCCCTATCGCATTCGTTGTGGCATGTAAAGTAATTAGAAAATAAAAAAAAGGAACTGTTTTATGGAAGGTGGATCAATTATTATAGGAGTAGTTTTTATATTGATTTCGGTACCTTTTTTTATTTGGCGTATTCCTCCAAATTGGTGTTATGGTGTTAGGTGTGCCAAAACACTATCGCCTGAAAATGAAGAGATATGGTACAAAGTTAATAAATTCGCAGCAAGGACGTTGTTTATTTGTGGTGTAATTATGTTGATTTCTGTAGGCATCATTCTGACATTTGAGGCATCACTTTTACCTGTGTTTTATTGGACTATCAGCATCGCTACTTTTCTTTTTCCATTTGTAGCTTTAGTCATAATAATTGCCTATTTGATTAAAGCGTAACTAATGTTGTTTAAATTTTGATTATTAATTTTAATAGAAAGGCAAAAAATGAGCAAGCATAAACAATCGACTGGTGGCCTCTTTCTAAAAAGCTAATAATGGGTGGCACCCTTTTGAGCTTTTTCAAAAGGGTGAGTCGGAAAGATGTGCAATTTTTGAACACCACGTTTACCCTGCGTTTAAGCTAACATACAACGCCGTAATGGTGTTTATGGTATTGAAAATTGCGTGTATGAATATCGGGCGGATGAGCGAGCCGGATTTTTCATACGAATAGCCTAGGCAAACGGCGATTGCAAACAGTGCCATCCAATGCTGGGGCTGATGAAGAATCGTGAAAATCGCCGATGTAATAAAAATCGATATCCAGGGGCCGCCGATGGCGCTGCGAATCATCGACTGAATCAGGCCGCGAAATAATATTTCTTCAAAAATCGGGGTTATTATTGTTATGAGTACTACCATAACAATTTTCAGTACAAGGCTATGGCTGCCAATAATGGTTTCGAGACTTTGATGTTTTTCGAGCTGAAAATCCGGGCCGACAATCATTTTTCCTGCGAATTCAACCACAACCAGACCAATAACGATAAAAGGCCATGCACAGAGCAGGTTTAAAAACGCATAGTACAAATCTTCCGGCAATGTTCTAAATCTTATGCCAAAGCCCTTGATGCCCCTTACGAAATAATAGTGGGCCAGTATAAGGCCAGCGATAATAAGTGTTGTGCTAACTGCAAGCCGGATGGAATAAATACCGAGTGATTCGGCCTGATCGAAAAATTTCTGGGCAATTTTAGAGGTTAAAGCGGAGAAAAAAAGCCAGCAGAACATAAACATAAACGGCAGATGCAGCGGCATATCATTGCGTCTGATCGGCGCATATTTTAAGGAATTGACCGCCAGATGGGTACGGGCAAGCCAGAACCCGAACACCGCCAGGCCAGCCAATAAAACCGCAGCGCCTAATATTTCAAATAAAACTTCATTTTTCATTATGTGCCTTCTTGCAAGCTGGCAACATTTGTATTACATTATGTCTTTATTATCAAGGAAAGATTATGGATATTCTTAAAATTCAAGGCCCGGTTCAACTTAATGGCGAAATAACAGTAAGCGGCTCTAAAAATGCCTCGCTTCCGATAATGGCGGCAACATTGCTTGCCCCAGGGGTAAGCGTTATAAAAAATGTGCCCGACCTCAGCGATATTCGTGTTCTTTGCGAATTGATGATATCGGTCGGAGCGAAGATAAACAAGCCTGCCAAAGGTGTTTACGAGATAGATGCCACCAATATCGACAATCCGTTCGGCGATTATGAAATCGTCCGTAAGATGCGTGCGAGCATCTGTATTCTTGGCCCACTGCTTGCCCGTTGCGGCAAAGTTGAGGTTTCAATGCCGGGCGGCTGTTCAATCGGCGACAGGCCCGTCGATATCCATATTCGCGGACTCAAGGAGCTTGGGGCGATTATAGATATCAGATCGGGCAATATCGCGGCATCGGCTGGCGATGGATTAAAAGGTAAAGATATATTTCTCGGCGGGCCGTTCGGTTCGACCGTTCTTGGCACAGACAATATAATGATGGCGGCGACGCTTGCCAAAGGCACAACCGTTATAGAATCAGCCGCGTGTGAGCCGGAAGTATCCGACCTTGCCAATTGTCTTAATGCGATGGGTGCGAAAATATCCGGAATTGGAAGCCCAAGGCTTGTAATCGAGGGTGTTAAGGCTCTAAGGCCTGTGGAATACAGCGTTCTGCCGGACAGGATAGAGGCAGGAACGTTTATGATAGCGGCGGCAATAACCAAGGGAAAGCTAAAAATCAAGAACTGCCAGTGCGATTACCTGATGGCGGCAATTGATGCTCTGCATAATATCGGCGTAAAGGTTGAGCATTGCGGCGATGATATAATTGTCTCATCCAATGGCAAGTTTAAGCCTGTATTTTTGACAACTCAGCCGTATCCGGGGTTTCCGACGGATTTGCAGGCACAGTTTATGGCGCTGCTTGCTTTGGCAGATGGCAACAGCGTGATAACCGAAAAGATATTCCCGGACAGGTTTATGCACGTTGCTGAACTTAACCGTATGGCGGCCAATCTTCGCAAGGAAGGCCCAAGCGTAATTATCGCGGGCGTAGATAAGCTGATGGCGGCTCCGGTGATGGCATCAGATTTAAGAGCTTCGGCGGCACTGGTTCTTGCGGCAATGGCGGCTGAGGGCGAGACGATTATCAATCGAGTTTATCACATCGACCGAGGGTACGAAAAAATCGAAGAAAAACTCAACGCCTGCGGTGCAAATATCGTTCGCTGTCAGGTTTAAACCCGCCGAATAGATCAGCGAGCTAATGGAAGAATCGGACATTTTGGATAAATACATATTTTTCGGTGTATTTTTGCTTTTTTTTCTGAAGTTTTAGGCTGGCAGGTGCCGATAAAAACATTGAATTTAGAATTTTACCGTCCCCGTGAACTTTTGAAAGGAGTCAAAATGAGAAAACATGTGTATGCAATTCTGGTGCTGTCTTTGCTGTTGTCAGCAGGCTGTGTTGACAAAGAATCCAATAAAACTGGCGATAGCAAGAATTTATCGTCTGACGTTTCGCAGGTTCAGCTGGAGCTGACAGCACTGAAAACCCAGATGGAAACTGACAAAGCCAGGTATGAGTCTGAAATTGCCCTGCTCAAACAGGAAAATATCGAGATTCAGAATACCGCTATGAAAGCAATAATGACAATGCTGGAAAAACAGACACAGCATGATCAGAAAATTCAGAATGGTTTGAAAGATAAAATCAGCAAGCTCGAGGAAATTAATAGTCAGCTTAAGGATCAAGTTTCACTTCTTGAAAACAACGCTTCAAGTTCAGCCCAGGCAACTGCTGTAAGCTTGAATACAAACAAATAAATTATTCATGTCCGGATTTCCAAAGGGGTTGACTCCGAAAGAGCCAGCCCTTTTTTTATTTAGAGCACTTTAATATTTTCTGTACTCATTTAGGCCGTCGTGAGGACAAGGCTGGCAAAGAAGATTGCACAGCAATATTGAAATATTGCGAGCAAATCTGATGCCGCAGCAGGCATAAAGTGTACACGAAAAATTAAATTGCTCTAGTTTGTGCTTGAGTAAATATCATCAACTGTATAGAATCCTTTGGTTATGGCGATTCGATTTAAAAGTTTAAGAAGTTCCAGCAGCGGCAACAGCCTTTTGCTATGGACAGATACCACGAAAATTCTTATTGACTGCGGGCTTGGCTCGATGAAAAAAACGAGGCAGATACTCACAGAAGCAGTCGATGATATTTCAAGTATCGATGCGGTTTTGATTTCTCACATGCATTCGGATCATATAAGTTATTATCCGCTTAGAGTTATCGAAGAGGCAGGATTACCTGTCTGGGCCTATGAAGATTCCGTCGAACAGATGAAAGAAAAACATTTCGGCGAATACGGCTTTGACGGGTTAAAGCTCGATAGTTTTCGTGAAGGCAAATTTGAAATCGGCGATATTGTGGTCGAGCCTTTCAGGCTGCCGCATCATCCTGATTTTGCGACATTTGGTTTTGTTATTCAGTATAAGCACAGAAACCAGTGGAAAAAGATTGTGATAGCGACGGATTTTCACAGCGGCGCAGGCTTGACGGATTATTTCAAAGACGCTGATTTTATTTTCGTAGAATCCAATCATGACCTTGAATTATTGCGGCAGTATTATAATCCAAACAGCAGGTATCATTTGAGTAATCCTAAAGCAGGCGGACTTTTGTACGATATTCAGACAGCTTCGCATAATAACCGGCGGAGAGTTATGCTTGGACATATGAGCAGGCAGCGGAACACAAATGAATTGGCAGTTAAGGAAGTAAAAAGTTTTTTTGCTGGCCGGAAGACAAAAATGGATTTTGAACTTCTGACAGCATCGGCAGATTCTGAGAGCGAGGCAGTGGAGTTGATATGAGCAGTAAGGTTTTACAGATAGCGGGGGTACCGGTACCGGTGAAACTTGAGAAATCGACAAAGGCAAAAAGGCTTTCAATGACGATCCGTCCTTTTGAAGGTGTTCGCATAGCGGTTCCAAGGTGGTGTTCGTTTCAATTCGCGCAGGAATTTCTGCATAAAAATCTTGCCTGGGTATTAAGGAACATTGATTCAATCAAGAAGCAGGAAAATCTGCACGCCACCGTCAAGGAAGCTGGCGGCTTCAATATCGCAGGTGCAAAACGTAATATAATCGAAAGGCTTGAATACCTGGCGAATCTTCATTCGTTCAAATACAACAGAGTTTTTATTCGCAATCAAAAAACCAGATGGGGAAGCTGCTCGGGCCAGAACAATATCAATCTGAATATCAACCTAGCCAAACTAAGCGATGAACTGCGTGATTATGTTATTCTGCACGAGCTTGTACATACGAAAGTGAAAAATCACGGAAGTCGGTTCTGGGCAGAGCTTGACAAATATGCCAGCGATGCAAAAGGCCTTGACGTAAAATTGCGAAAGTACTGGCTTTAGAGTAAATTTATTTTCGGATTTTGAGCCATCGGCTGCGGAATGATTCCCGTATTTTATCCGTAAATCGCAATCCGATTTTTTGGGTGGAGTGTTTAAACTCAAGCTCCTGCGGATTTTTCTTCGGCGGGTTCTTTGAAAAAAAAACCGCAATTATAGCTGCTAAGTTTTGTATAAGTTTGTTCTGCATTTATGGCCTAAAGAAATATCAGCCTGCGTAACGCTGGAACGGCTTAGTGATTTCCTCGATCATTTCTTCTGCTGTTCTGGATTCATTGGCGATTGAAGCAAATAGCTGATGACGCTGGAGTATTGCTGGCGAATTTTCATAATAGGAAGTTGTCGCCTCGATGCCCGCATTAACAAGGCCAAGTGTCTTATAATTTATTTCTAATAGCCAACGGCTGATTTCATCATTGTATTCCGCGGGATAAATAATAGCCGTCACAAATTTACCATCGGCATATTCGGCAAGCTGTACTTTCGCCCTTGATGGCGGTGCGACAGTAATTGCTAAACTTACGAGCCTGTCGAAATCATTCTGGGCAGTTTCCAAATCCGATGCATAAAAGAACATCCCTGATTCAAAGTTAAAAGTTTCATTGGCAACTCCTTTGATTTCGAGTTTGCCGTCTGGATATGCATTGTGAATCTTATAAACTTTGATATTCGAAAATTTTTCGCTTTCAAGGAGCATCGCCACTTCGTCAGCGGTAAAGCCCGTGCTTGAATAGTCGCCGAAATCGACGATATAAAGGCCCTTGAATTTTTGCGGATTTGGCAGGTTAGGTATATTCATTTTTTAAACTTTCAATTTTGCAAATTTTCTTTTTCCGACTTTGACGATCATTTCATTTTTTGGAGTAATCTCGAAATTCGGGTCATCGATTTTTTCGCCATCAATGGTCAGACCGCCCTGCTTGATAATTCTTTTTGCCTCGCCGCCCGATTCAGCCATATTAAGTGCCATAATCATTTTGCTCGCTGAAATCGTTTCGCTTGATATTGCAATTTCTTCGATATCCGTAGGCAATTGCTTCTGCGAGAATATTTTATCGAATTCCGCCGCAGCCAGTTCAGCGGTTGCTTTGTTATAGAATTGCTCGACGATTAACTTGCCAAGATTGACCTTTGCATCGCGAGGGTGAGTTTTTTCGGGATTGATAATCGTATCAATTTGTTCTCTGGGCAAATTTGTCAGCAGCGTGTAGTAGTTATCCATCAGCTCATCAGGGATCGACATACACTTGCCGAACATATTATTCGGCTCATCGGTAACGCCGATGTAGTTTCCTTTTGACTTGCTCATTTTCTGTACGCCGTCGAGTCCAACCAGGATGGGCATCGTCATAACGATTTGCGCCTTTTGGCCATCATTTCGCTGAAGATCCCTGCCGACGAGATTATTGAATGTCTGGTCAGTGCCGCCAAGTTCGACATCGCTTTTTATCGCCACCGAATCAAAGCCCTGCATTAGTGGGTACAGAAATTCGTGGCAGCCGATGGGGTCGCCCTTTTTGTAGCGGAGTTCGAAAGTGTCCCGTTCGAGCATCCTCGCAACAGTCATCGAAGCGGTGAGTTTAATAATATCAATAAGGCTCAAGCCAGCCAGCCACTCGCTGTTGTACCTGATTTCTAGTTTATTTTCGTTTGTATCGAGAATTTTCCCTGCCTGCTGGAAGTAAGTTTCCGCATTTTTCTTTATGTCTTCATCCTTAAGCATCGGGCGTGTGGTATTTTGGCCCGTGGGGTCGCCGATACGCGCGGTGTAATCGCCTATGATAAGAATAGCTTTATGACCTAAATCCTGAAACTGGCGTAGTTTGCGAAGTACGACCGTATGACCGAGGTGAATATCCGGAGCGGTCGGATCCATGCCGAGCTTAACCCGCAGCGGCTTACCTGTTTTGTGGGAATCCGCCAGCCGATGTGCCAGTTCGTCCAGACTGAAGATTTCGACGGTTCCCCTTTTGAGGGTTTCAAGCTGTTTTTTAAGTTCTTCTGTCATCGCCATAGTTTTCCGGATAATAATTATGTAAAAGCAAGGATTATAACAGTATAGCGGCGATTCTGCAATATTTTGTTAGCAATTAAAACTGACAGGTTCATCAATGGAAATATATGCACTTTTTGACGAATTTCCAGATAAAACACTTGATTTATACGAAAAAGATATTATAAATGCCAAAAAATACTAAATTCGTATAATATTTCGGGAGCTATAACATGAAAATCGGAACAGCTAAAGAAATCAAAACTCATGAAAACAGAGTGGGCCTTACCCCTTCGTGTGTCACAGCCTACGTTTCACATGGCCATGAAGTTCTAGTTCAGGCAGGTGCGGGCGTTAATGCGGGTTTTGAAGACAGCGAATACAAATCAGCGGGCGCAAAAATTGTTGCTGATCGAAAAGTAATATTTGATGCCTGTGATATGATAGTAAAAGTTAAAGAGCCTATTGCAGAGGAATATGATCTCTTCCACGAAAATCAGATTCTCTACACGTATCTGCATTTAGCCGCTGATATGCCGCAAACAAAGGCTTTAATGGCTAAAAAGGTAAAAGCTGTCGCGTATGAAACCATTGAAACTGCGGATGGTCAATTACCTTGCCTGAAACCGATGAGTGAAATTGCGGGTCGCCTTTCTGTACAGGAAGGTGCCAAATATCTGGAAAAAACTTATGGCGGCAGAGGCATACTGCTCGGTGGTGTTCCGGGCGTTAAAAGGGGAAATATTGTCATTATCGGCGGTGGTGTTGTGGGAATTAACGCTTGCAAAATGGCGATTGGCTGTGGAGCAAATGTAACGATTTTGGATGTTAGCCAAAAAAGGCTCGAATATTTTGATGATATTTTCGGGGCACGTGTTAATACTTTATATAGCACAGAAGCGAATATCTATAATTCTATAATCGAAGCAGACGTGGTTATTGGTGCGGTTCTTTTGACTGGAAGGAAAGCTCCTATGCTTGTCAAGCGAGAACATTTAAAGAAAATGAAGAAAGGTGCGGTATTGGTCGATGTTGCAGTTGATCAGGGCGGTTGTTTTGAGACGACAAAGGCCACGACACATGACAAGCCGATCTTTGAAATTGATGGTATTATTCATTATTGCGTCGCCAATATGCCTGGGGCTGTTGCTCTGACATCAACGATTGCTTTGACAAGCACCACTTTGAAATACGGCCTTTTGATTGCGGATAAGGGTTTGGAAACGGCTTGTAAGACAAACAATGATTTGTTGAAGGGTCTGAATATTTATGGCGGCAAATGTGTTTATGAAGGTGTTGCCAATAGCTTGAATTTAGATTATACTGATCCCAAATTAATTTTGGGATAAAATATGCAGCCGGATAAAGTAGATTGGCAAATAATAGAGTTGCTTTCTGAGCAATTTGACACAAATACCGTCATTGCTAAGAAGCTAAATGTTTCTGAGGGCATGATTCGTCAGCGTATCAAAAAACTTCAGGATGCTGGAATTGTTAAAATCAGGGCATTGAGAAATCCTGAGGTTCTTGAAAATCAACAGCTTGCTATTGTAACAGCTAATATTTCAGAGTCTAAACTTTTGGATAAAAAGGCGAAAGAGATTTTAAATCTTAAAAATGTTTTGTCAGTTTCGATTTTGTCAGGCCAATTTGACCTTTTGATAGAGGTTCTGGTTGACTCCAACAAAGGTTTAATTAATTTTTTAACCGACCAATTATCGAAAGTTGAGGGCATATCCAGAACAGAAACTTTCCTGACTCTTAAAAGCTATAATAAATGGATTTAGCACTCTATTTGCCGATGCAGAAACTGGAAAAAATTCTATTAAGCATCTGCTCGTCGACAGACTCATTTTCAATCCCTGCCAATGCCTCGTATGCGCTTCTTAAAAACATAGCCGCCAATTCTTCGTTGTCGGACACGATTTCCTTATGGGCCTTTTTTACATTACCGACGGCCTCATTTGTGGTTTCGAAGTGCCTTTGGTTTATCGCGATTGCGTCGCTTGATTCGCCGCCAGCAAACATCGTCTGACCGAGCAGTTCATCTATCCTGCCTTTAAGGCTGTCTATCCCAATGCCCGTCTGTGAGCTGGTAAAAATTGTATCGGTGTGAATATCGGGCAATTTCGGGCTGACGGCATCGCCATGCTCCTGTATCTGGTCATATTTTGTAACAACGCAAATCATCGGGCCTGTAAAATTTTCCATGACAAGTTGCAGTGCTTTTATATCATCAGAATAATCATCTTTGCATGCCTCGATGCAGAACATCATTACCGATGCACCGTGAATAGCCTCAATCGCCGCCTGAAGAGCAAGCTCATCGAGAATATTTTTAGATTCAGGTACAAGCCCTGCACAATCGAACAGCAGGCACGAATTATGTTCAAGCTCAAGCCTGCCCGAAAGCACATCCCTTGTCGTAGCTTTTTCGCTGGAGACTATACTTCTTTGCCATCCAAGCAATGTATTGGTCAGACTGCTTTTGCCAGCATTTGAGGCCCCTGCCACACCAACGCTTGGCATATCGATTACAGCTTCATAATAAATACAGCCATCAATAAGGTTCTGGAGTCCGTCGCGTATTTCAGCGATATCATGCAGGGCTTTATGTTTAGATACAATCTCGATGTTCTGATCGGAAAAATCCAGCCCCGCCTCGATAAGCGACATAATATCGAGCAGCTTACCGCGAATATTCCCAACCGATTGCGAAAGCCTGCCTGCAAGAAGTTTCTGTGCCGCATTAAGTTTAATCTGGCTTCCGGCAGAAACTATCTGCGCGACCGCCTCTGCCTGGGCAAGGCCTATCTTACCGTTCAAAAATGCCCTTGCAGTAAATTCGCCCGGCTCCGCAAGTCTAACGCCCGAACTGGTGATTTCCGCGATTAACTGTTCAACCGCAACAACTGCACAGTCGATATGAATCTCAATAAGATTATCGCCGGTGTAGGAGTTTGGGCTTTTGAAAACGATAAGCTCAGCATGCAAATACAAATCATCGCTGATTCGTAAATGCACATTATAGATTTTCCGCTGGAATGCAGAAAATTTTCCCTTTGTCATTTTACTTACAACTTCAAATGCTTTCGGCCCGCTAATGCGGATAATTTTTCTTATTCCCGAAAGACCCGATGAAACGGCAACGATAGTATCGCTTGTGTCGTAAGTAGCCATATTAAATTACATTTGGTTCTTAAAAAACGGTTTCGGCTTTTTCTTTTTGATTTTGCCGCCGGTCTTTGACGTAACGGGAATTCTACCTTCAGCTTCGGCTTCCTGCTTTTCGCGGATGTGCTTGCGAATTACATACTGCTCGATAACGCCGCCGAAAGTCGATGCCATAATGTAAAGATTCAGGCCTGAAGGTGCGTTATAAAGGAAGACAAGCATCATTATCGGCATCATCCACAGCATCATTTTCTGCTGCTGAGCAACTCTGGGGTCTGCACCGGCGGCAGTTTGCGGCGTAAGTTTCTGCTGAAGATAAAAAGATACACCAAGAAGCAGCGGCAGAAGATTGAACGATTCAATATCCGCATTTAATAGCGGTATAGTAAATGCTTTGAACCTGAAAATCGCATCCGGCGATGACAAATCAGTAATCCAGAACGGCAGGAACGGTTCGCCTCGCAGCTCCACGCTTGCCTGAATAGCACTGTAAAGAGCTATCCATATCGGCATCTGGAGCAGCATTGGCAAACAGCCCATTATCGGCGAAGCACCTTTTTCGCGATAAAGCAGCATCATCTGCTTATTCATCTCGGTTTTATTGTTGGCGTATTTTTTGCGAATCTCCTCTGACATCGGGCCAAGTTTCTGCATACTCATCATAGAAACCTGGCTTCTCTTTGTGACGGGGTGCAGTATCAATCGAACAAAAAGCACAAGGATAATAATCACAACGCCATAGTTGGGGATGAACATGTACATCCACTTCATAACAGTAAGAATAAAAAACGCAAGCGAAGTAATCCAGCCCATCGAACAACACGTCTGCAAATCAAATGTTTTTATAAATCCAAGCGACGAATACAGCGGATTCTGCTCGAAAAGTTCCTTATCCTTTGCTCCAAGATAAACCTGAAATACAAATTCTTTCGACTGCCCCGGTGCCAGCGTAAAATCCTTTACATTGAATTTAAAGCCGGAGCCGGTTTGCTTGGATTCTTTTTGCGAAGGGTTCATCTGCAAGCCAGGCTCATAATGTTCAGCAAGGCCAGGTCTGACCCAATCGACTGCGTTAGCATCCTGAGATGGAACAGGCCTTACTATCGCGGCAAAATATTTATCAACAGTTGAAGCCCACAGAAAATCATTAGCTGCATTTTCGCTGGCAAGACTGATCGCGGCATCTTTATCAAGCTGGCTCGTTTTTCCATTGAGCCATTTGACGATGTTTTTGCGAATATCGGTATTTGCCTTCGTTACGGTTTCTATCTGGCCCTTGGCGTTTTTATAGCCGGTGATTATCTTTCTAAGGTCAGTACGCGTGCCTTCCTTGGGCATACCAAGAGGACTTTGAATATCAAACCTGCTCGTCAGCGGTATCTGGCTGACATTTTCAACCTTGATGCTGCATTGAATATGATTTATGCCGGGCGTGATTGTATAGACCTTGCTGATACGTATGACATCTTTGCCTGAAGACGTTAAAATATCCGCTGAAAATTCCGCTTGTTCGGAGCCATCGTCATTTTGTTTTTTGCCGACGAATTTCCAATCGAGATTATTGAGCCGGAGTTTTTGCTTTTGCTCGACAAGAATAAATGTATCGTTTGCCAGCGATAAAACGTTCTGGCCATTTTGCTTTTCGACAGGCGATAAAAGCTGGAGATACGGCTGCGGGTCTTTATAGTCTAAATTATCGAACCGATTGAGATATGCCCTGCTGATGGCGGCGCCTTTGCTGTCAAGTTCCAGCTCGAACAGAAAATTGCTCTGTCGATCTTTTGAACCGATGCTGACGATTTGTGCCTGAGCAGGTATTGTCATCAGGATGTTTACGTCATAATCATCAGCCTGTGACAGCGTTTGAGCATTGACATCAGCCTGTCCTGCGGTTTCAGCAACCGTTGCCAGCGTGATTAAATTATTATCCGCACCGCCTGTTCTAAAAAGTCCAGATTCGATTATCAGGCCCGTGCAAAGAGCCAGAAAAATTGTAACTAAAGCCAAAACTGTATATTTAAACTTCATAAGATTCCTTAATTCGGTTAATAGCCATCCCGACAAAGTCGGGAATCCACCATTTTTATATTTAATTTTTGCTTTTTTATATTCTTACCTTACCTGCCCTCAGCGAGCCGGTCTCCCTCGAAGTTATCAAGTTTTTCGATTGCGTATATTTTTTCCGCAGTGGTCTTGTAATCGTAATCGAGCCTGACGAAACGAACCTTGTTATCTTCTAAATAGACATAGCTCGCGCGCGGGTCGCGGTCGCGAGGCTGGCCGACGGAGCCAACATTGATGATAGCTTTTTCGTCGGCAATAATCGGGTATTCGTCCGCCAATTCATCCGGCGCATAAAAGTCGGGGTCTTCAAGAAACACTCCCGGCAGATGAGTATGCCCGATGAAGCAAATATGCTTTGTCCTGTCAAATAGCGCTCCCAGCTTTGCCGGCGTTGTATAAACATCGTCTGGGAAAACATACTCATTTATAGGCTTTCTCGGCGAAGCATGAACAAGGTCCACGTGAGCGTCAACATCGCCCAATTTCTGTTTGAGCGTCCATCGCATCTGCTGATGACATAGATACTGCCATCGGTCTTTGCGGTGTTTTTTGTCAGGTTCTTTTTCGAGGGTTTCGCGCGTCCAGTAGCTTGCGGTTTCAGCACCGAGATTAAAATTTGTCGGCTCATAAAGTACTGCGTAGTCGTGGTTGCCCTGAACGCAGATTTGGGTGCGTTCTATCACCAAATCCAGACATTCTCTGGGGTTTGGCCCATAGCCTACGACATCGCCCAGACAGTAAACAGTCTTGATGCCGCGATTTTCAATGTCGGCCAAAACTGTCGTCAATGCCTCAAGATTAGAATGTATATCACTTATAATTGCAAACATAGGTCGCCTATTTTAAATTCCAGCGGGTATTTATACCAGAAATATGCCTGAATTGGAAATGTAAAAATTAAAAAGCACAGGGAAAATCAGGAATTATGACACCAGAATGAGGGAAAAATGGCTAAATGCCAAATTAACCTCTGAAGGAACACCCTGTCATTCCCGCGCAGGCGGGACACGAAGCGAAGCAGAGAGCCGCAACGCGAATCCAGAAACAGTAGCCGAAAGCGCAAGCGCCGGATAACCGTAGGGTGTGCAACTTGCTTGCACACGCTGTTAAATTTTCAATCCCAAACTCCGAAGGAGTTCAATAACGATAGCCCCCAGTGCAACTGGGGGTAAAAGAATCCGCCACACAACCCGACCCCAACGGGGTCGAACACTTACCTATTAAATTCAATTTCTACAAGTTCTTGTATAATCTGTAACCGCCGTAAGCTCCTATTGCCGCCAATACAACAGTTCCCACCGCAATAACGGCAACTCCCCCAATAGCTGTGCCACCGATGGCCGCAAGCCCCGACATAATGCCTGGACCTGAAAGTCCTGCGGTTGTTCCAGCAGCAGACACAACCGCCATCCCTCCACCAACACCGGTTGCTGTTCCTGCTACTCCGCCACCAATAATTGAAACAACTGCACCAGTCCCATCTGGGTCGTTCTCATCCATACCAGCCCCGGTTGATTTGTTCTTATTCATTTTTTATCTCCTTATTTGAGGTTATTATTTAAAACAATGCTTGCATTCCGAAACAGGTTTACCGGTCGTTTTGGCAACAGTGTTTGCCTTTTCCAAAGTGCTAAACGGCCCGAGCCATTCTGAGTTAGGAGTTTGAGGTGATAAGTTACACCAACTACAGGATTCCTTATGTATTCGAGCCTTGGGAACAGGTCGATTCATATAGACCCAGTACTTCATCAGAAAACCCTTGCAATAAGCCTTTATTTAAATTTTCTTTCTTGTTCTCAATGTCAACATTCCCAACCCAAGCAGCAACAGCGTCGCCGGTTCTGGAATGGAGGCAACACGGAACCCGATATAGGGGTTCTCGATGTCTGGGATGGTGCTGT
>CAMDDF010000030.1 GCA_945890885.1 Candidatus Kuenenia stuttgartensis
ATTTTTGTTTTTGGTAATTTGGATTTTATTTATTAAGATTTGGATGTAGGCATTAGAAATTAGGATTTTTGCAATTGAATTAGGGGATGTTACAATGCGAAGAGGTTACACCATAACAGAATTTTGTATTGTCGCAGCAGTGCTGATGGCAATATCGATAGTTATTCTGCCGGAACTGGGCAGAGCATCTATGGACTCAAGAAAATCACAAACACTATCCATCATTCAAAACATTCAGAATCAAATCGATTTATACAAACACGACCATAATGGCGTACTTCCCAGCCAGAACCAATCCACTTTTGAACAGGCACTCTGCGGCAAGACCGATAGATTTGGCGCAGTTTTCACAACAAAACTTGTAAATATGGGGCTTAAAAATTGCGGCCCATACATTACACATATTCCCGCCAATCCTTTTAATGGGGATAATTCCGTCCGAATAGATGGAGAGCTAGCGGGAAATAATACTAACGGCTGGAGATTCGACAGCACTACGGGATTTTTTGAGTCCGATTTTCCAATAAAATAACCCAAAGGAGAATTATTATGAATAATGGTAAAGGCATTGCATTTATCGAATTAGTTATCGTAATGATTGTACTGACGCTGTTTTCTTCTTTTATTGTCCCGCAAATTGGACAGGCTGCTCAGGAATCAAGAATATCGGGCATGTGCCGAACTTTGCAGGACGTGCGATCATATATTACTATTTACAAGGCGCAGCATAAGCAGAAACTACCAGGCCAGGGAGATTGTAACTGGGAAAATGCGATGTGCGGCATTACTGACGAAAATGGTAACAAGCTGATAAATGTTTCGTCCGATATTATGCAACTTGGCCCATATATGAAAAAAGTGCCCGTAAATCCTTACAACGGGCTTAGTACGATAGATTTTGATGGTGTTCCAGGCGATAACTCTCACGGCTGGTATTTTGATACAAAGACAGGCCAGTTTAATGCCGATAACTCGGTAGAGCATTGGCAGTTATAAAAATGAGAAATAGTAGAATAAAAATCAGAAGATTAAGACGTAAAGGCTTCACGCTGGCAGAGGTTATGCTGGCTGCGGCCTTGCTTGCTATCGCGACGGCTGGAACGGTTTTGCCTTTTGCAAGTGGTGCAGGTGTGCAGGCTGAGGGAATACACCGGACAGTGGCAGCTGGCCTTGCGGATGATTTGATGCAGAAAATATCGAATACGAGTTTTTCGGATATAGTAAGTACATACGGCAGCTACTCAGAGGCGGAATGTCAGGTTAAAAATGCAGCTGGCGTAGTAATTGATGATGATGGGTACAAATTGTTCAGCCGATCGGCAAGCTGCGAATATGTTTATCTTTCTCAGCAGAGCCGAACGTCTGACGCTTGTTTTGTGCTTGCAACTGTACAAGTTAGCTATGATGACAAAACAATGATAGTTCTGAAAAAGTTGATTTCAAAATAAAAGTATGAAAAATTATAGAGTAAATAATCAGGGATTTACCGTTGTCGAACTTCTCGTAACGCTCATGGTTTCGTCAATTATTCTCTGCGCCGTAGCGACGCTGGCATTTGCGATAAGCTCTGCCAACAGTGGAAGCGACGACATCAGCCAAAAACAGATGCGGATAAGATTCGCACAGATACAGCTTAAAGAGCTTATACAAAACTGTAAAATGATATGTAACGCCACTGCAGCAGATATAGCGATATGGAGATCGGACGACGATAATGATAATGAGATTGACACCGGCGAGCTGGTTTATATCGATGCTGCAACAACTGTTGGCAGCCTAAAAATTATGGAGTTTGAAAATTCCGTAGGTTCAAGTCTTGGGTTGAGCCAGATAAGGTCAGGTGCCATAAAGGGTTGGCTCATAACGAATATGTTGAAGCGTCAGAGTGTTATATTTGACGACTGCCAAAATGTTAGTTTTGGCTTTGATGTTGCACCACCCAGAAGCAGCATTGCTACAGTAAAATTTGAATATTCTGGGCCTGACGGTATTAAAAAATATGAAATAAGCTCGAAAATGATTTGTGATTCCAGCTATCTGCTTACATCTGCTAATGAGCTGGTTGTTCTTGACGATGATTAAAAATTATGCGAACCACTACTAATAAAAATTGTAAATCAGGCGCAGCACTTCTTATAGTGCTTTTTGTCATTATGGTAATTACCTTAGTTGGTATGGGGTTTATTGCAAAGACAGATTCCGAACTTGCCTGCGGCAATAATATGGTTCTTCGTACACAGATGGACAATCTTGCGAAATCAGGATTAGAACACGCAAGAGGGCTTTTGATAAATCCCTGGGATGTTTCGGTCAGTTCCGGGAAATACTGGTTAGGTCAAACTGCCATTCAGTTTGACGGCGGCAATGACTATTATGATATTGAGATTGTAAAAGATTCAACAGGCACAACCCCCAGGTCGCAGTACAGCATAACATCAACCGGATATAGAATGCGAAATGGTGAAGTTGTCGGCCAGAGCTGCTTAAACGCGAAATTAAGATTCGATCCCGCAGTTGCCATTTGGTGTGAAAGCATGCTTAATTTAACCAATGGCTACACAATCAACGGCGATGCTTACAGCGAGTTGGATTTTATGAACGATGGAGCAACGATAAATGGAGATGTTTATTCTAGTTATGTGGTAATGAATGCTGGCACTATTACAGGGCAGATATCAGAGTTTGCGGCGCAAAGACCCGTAGAATTTTCAAACATCAATTATGCAAATTTTACAACAAACTATAACCACGAAGATGGCTCGACCTATTCGGTAACGGCGATAACCCCTGGCACATACAGTGGCCAAACCTGGAATTATTCGGCGTTTAATCCCGCAGGTGTGTTCTATTGTAATGGCAATCTTACATTGAACGGCAATATGACTATCAATGGCATGCTTGTGGTTAATGGAATTCTGACAATTTCTGGAACTAATAATATTATTGTCGCCGTAAGAAATTACCCCGCCGTTGTAGTTAATGGCGGACTTACGATTAACACAGGTACGGCACTGACCGTTAATGGGCTTGTGCAGGTGAGGGATGATGTGTCAGTACCTTGGGGGGCTGTTAATGTAAATGTACGTATCAATGGTGCCTTATTTGTTCGTTTTGGGCCTATGGCTTGGTTTACGAGCAGCATGGGTTCTTTTGTGGTGAATGCTGACCCAATCGAAAGCGCCATTCAGATCTGGCCATCATCGACGCCTGGTCAGCCTTACAGATGGGTATCCGCAGGTGGCGCTTATGTAAAAAACGTAAGCAGATAAGATGATGTTTTGGGTACTTTAAAATTATAACATTATCGGTCCTTTGGCCGACGCAATAAAAATAGTATTAGATTTTTTCAGCTCAGCTTGTCCACTGCTTGTTTTGCGCCAACTATTTTTAAAATAGTTTCTTTTGTGAATGACCCCCGTTTTAGGCCATTTGTGCCTGTGTCTGGTTTAAAGTCCGATAAACAGGATGATAAAAAAATATCACATAATATTTCTTTTGAAGTACGTTAAGCGCCGACTTCGATTGGACGAAATTGAAAGTAGAATATTCTTTTTATGGAAATGAATATGATGAAAAAACTGGATAAAAAAGCTTTCACGCTGGTGGAAATGTTGATTCTCGTGATGATTTTATCAATCATTGCGGTGAGTGCACTGCCTATGATTGGTTCCGCTTCAACGATGCAGATAAAAGCAGCCGCAAATAAAATTGCCGCTGATCTGGAATATGCCAAGAGTATGGCCATTAGCAGACAGAAGAATTACAGTGTTATTTTTGATATTGACAATGAAACATACCAGATACAGGACAGTGATGGGTTTATAATCAAAGACCCTATGCGAACGAGCAAAGATTTTGTGGTTGAGTTTAAAAAGGACTCAAGAATAAGTCAGGTCAATATATTAAGTGTGAGTTTTGATTCTGCTGTAGTGATAACCTTTGACTATCTCGGAAGCCCTTACTCTGGAATGTCATCTAATTCGTTAATTGATGGAAGCAGCGGTATCACTTTAAAGGCAGGCGATACGCAAATGGAAATATTGGTAGAACCCATTACGGGCTATATTAACATAAGGTAGGAAATTATGGTCAGTATATTTTTTAATAAGGTTAGACCCATAGGACTTGATATCGGCAGCAACTCGGTCAAGCTGATTCAGCTTGCATTTGCAGGCGACAGAATCAAAGTTGCCGCTGGTGAAGAGGTTCATATTCCCAGAGCCGGTAATAGCGCAGAATCCCGTGACCAGCTGATAATCGACGCGATTAAGCAAATTGTAAGCAAAGGACATTTTAAAGGCCGTGAAGTTGTTTCCTGCCTGTCAAACGAGCAGGTGCAGATAAGAAATTTCAGAATTGATGCTGGCGATCATAAAGAGATTGAAAATAATATCTTTAAAGAAGCTGATGCAAAATTTGGCATTAACAGAGATAAATATGATATCAATTATATAATTTCCGGAAATATTCGACAGGGTTCCGAGCTGAAGCACGAAATAATTTTGTTTTCAGCCGCCAGAGAGACAATCAATAGTCATATTGATTTAATCGAAAAGGCAGGCCTGATACCTGTAGCAATCGACAATATACCCTGTGCGCTTTTCAGATGTTTTTTAAGAAGTCTTAGGCGACAGGAAGATAATGAACAGGTGAGTATCTTTGTTGATATCGGCAGCACGTTTACGACTCTGATAATAGCCAGAGGCAACGAGCTTTGTTTTGTAAAGCAGATTCCTATAGGTGGTGATATGCTCAATGCCAGGGTTGCTTCAAAGCTTGATATTACTACTGAAGAAGCCGGACTGATGCGCAACCGGCTTATGGGACAGGAAAATAATGCAGGGCTCGATGATTCTACACGATTGGTAATCGTCGATGCTATGAGTTCTATAGTAGAGCAGCTAACGCGGGAAATATCTTTATGCTTCAAATATTTTACAGTTACCTTCAGAGGCAACAAACCTGAAAAAGCTTATTGTACTGGCGGTGAAGCATACGAGAAACTGATCATAGAATCGCTCAATAGTCATTTGAATGTAGAAGTTGAACAGGCAAAACCTTTACGAGGTATGGACATCAGTGCTGCCGTTTTGCTTGAGGACCAAAGAAACAGTTATTGCGAATGGGCTGTTCCTGTTGGATTAAGCCTAAAGGGCATTAATTTAAATACGTATGGAAATCTGACCGATGAAAGAGATTGATTTTTTACCAACCTGGTATAAGAAGAGCAGATGCCAGCAATTCAGGTATAGATGGCAGTATGTCATCATAATTATCGGATTTGTTTTTATGGCAGGCTGGTCGTTCTTTTCCGGCAAAATCGCAAGCGATTCGCATGCGTATGTCATGGATGAAGGTATAAGTACCACCGGCGAGTACCAGAAATATCAGGCTCAGCTTAAGCAGCTTACTG
Organism: Candidatus Kuenenia stuttgartensis; assembly: GCA_945890885.1. GTDB lineage: Bacteria > Planctomycetota > Phycisphaerae > Sedimentisphaerales > CAMDDF01 > CAMDDF01. The sequence goes on from CAMDDF010000030.1 coordinate 5,414, forward strand.
CTCATGAGGCGTTGATTGAGAAGTGCAGCTCAAAAGTTATGCTCTCTTCGGTGATGGCGGAATTGAGCTTTATAGTTGATGAATCCATAATTTTAAACCAATTTGAAATTACTGCGGAAAAATACGAACCTGGCAAAATAGCAAATGTTACAGCCACTTCGATTATCCGAAAAACAGCAAATACGCAAAATGAAAACATTGAACAGGATATTATTTATAAAGTTGTACTGTATGGTATTGCCACGGACAATAATGCTGTTGCCAAGCTGCTCTGCGATCTTGAGCAAAGCCAGTATTTCTGTAATGTGATTCCCAGCTATTCAAAAAATGTGAAGCTCAAAGATAAGTTTCTCAGTGAATTCGAGATAAGCTGTTATATAGCAAATTTCAAAGAAGTTAAGCAATAGAGAGATTACATTGATGTTTATAAATAAAAAGCAGCTAATTTTGTTTTCTGTCATCATTGCGATGATTGCGGGATTTTTCTTTCTTCAATACTTGCCCACGATGGCTAGGATTAAAGAAGCGAAAGAAATGGAAACACAAAGACAGGCTCTCCAGGCGAAAGTTGACAGCGATCTACAGAAGCTGCCCGACCTCATGGAAAAGCTGGAAGATCTCAACGCAAACGTTGGTGATTTCGATAAGAGGATTCCTGTCGAAAGGGATTATGGCATATTTTTGCAGGACGTAACGATGTTGATGCAGAAATACTCTCTTGCAGATCAGCTTGTCAGACCTTCTGACGAAAAGAAATATGCCGAGTTGAACTGTATTCCTGTAACGATGGAATGTACAGGAAAACTTGAACAGATATTTGATTTCTTCAAAGATGTTGAAACCAGCCAGCGACTCTTCAGGATCGAGCAGATTAGATTTGAAAACAAGGAATACAGCGGGAATGTAAAAGTTTATGCAAAAGGAAGCATTTTTTACAGGCAGGGGATATAAACGATGGATAAATTTCAGGAAAAAAGTGAAGTAGTTGCCGCAATTTTAGCGGTAGTTTCCGCAGAAAGAAAAAAAATAATAACGATGGGTTTATTATTATGCGTTATGGGTTTTATGTGGTCAAAGGTTCTCTCCAGCAAAAAACAGCAGCAGGCCATTGAAACAAGAACTACCGCTGCTGCAAAAGAAAAAATCAGTATGTCCCTGGCGTATATACCTTTGCCTGATGTTGAGGGCAGAAATGATAGAATTAAAAATGATTTTTTCTCGCCGGAAAGTTTTCTTGGGTTCAATTCTTCAGCCGGCAGGCAGAATACGGTCTCTCTCAAAAACGAAGACAACGATATTCAATCTATTATGAAAGGCATCTGTATTGATGCGATTCTTTCCGGCGAAAACCCGCAAGTGTTCATAAATGATCAATTGCTAAATATCGGAGACAAATTGGTAGTGGAAAGAAACGGTAAAACCTACGAGCTTGAGCTTGTAAAAATTATGAACGATAAGATTCAGCTTAAATACGGCGAAATGGTCGTCGAAACAGGAATAGCTGATTCAGATAATAAAAAATGAATTTAGAATAAGGTGATTAAAATGAGTACCAAAAATGAGTTTAATAAAATTTACAGTAGTTTGTTTTCAAGTCCTGGCTTATGGCTTAGTATCTTTGCATCTGCACTGCTGATATTGGTTGCTATGTCGCAATCCGGAGCCATTGCTGAAACAACAGACCCTAATGAATTTGTCAGCAGTAACCTTCAGGTAGAAGATGCCAATCAAGTAGTAGATGCTAATCAGGCAGTTGATGTTGCTCAGGTAGAAGATGCTGACACTGACACTGACTATCAGGCAAATGATGTCGATATTGCCGAAGAAGAGGCGGGCGATACGGGAATTCTGAAATTCCTCAACTTCCAGTCTGATACTACACTGCAAAAGGGTCTTCGGGTTCTTGCTGCCAAGTATCGCAAGAATATTGTGCCCAGTCCCAACGTCAAAGGAAATGTTACCGTAGGTATGTTGTACGATGTAACATTTGACGAGGCTATGAACGCGATGCTCGGCTACCAGTTCAAATGGGAAGACGATGGCAGATTCGTATGGGTTTATACCGCCGCTGAATATGAAAAAATCAAAATGGACAAACAGCGAATGGTTAGCAAAGTCTTCACGCTTTACTACATCAATGCTGAAGAAGCCAAGAAGATTCTCGATAGTTCATTAAGTGAATTTGGCGGAATAGCTGCGACAACACCTGCAACCAAAAATACAACAGCAGGCGATGGCGGCGACTCATATGCAATGAGAGATGCTATTGTTGTCTATGATTTTCCTGAAAGAATAGAAAACATAGCTTTAATGATAGACGAAATCGACAAGAGGCCTCCTGCTATTATGCTTGATGTAACCATAATGCAAGCAGTTCTTAACGACGAGACGCAGCTTGGTGTTGACCTTGATAATATCGCCAGCGGAATTTCAACCGGAAGCAATTTCAGAGATTCGGTTAACGCCGAGGGCCTAAGTGCAACTATTACGATAGATAATGTCTCTGCGTTTATTACAGCACTTGAAACTACCACAGACACTACTGTTCTTGCCAATCCTAAAATTATGGCTCTGAACAAACAGGCAGGCAAGCTTCAAATCGGTGATAAAAAAGGATATGCTACAACCACACAGACAAATGCCGACGGAGCAACTCAGCAGGTTGAATTCATCGATACAGGTACAATACTGGAGTTCAGGCCTTTCATCTGCAAAGATGGATATGTGAGAATGGAAATTCACCCTGAACAGAGTACCGGTGTAGTTGAGGCTATCGGTAATTCAACTTTGCCTAGTCAAAAACTGACAACTGTTATGACCAATATCATAGTCAAGGATGGCCAGACAATAGTCATCGGCGGCCTGTTTCAAGATGATATTACTAAAGTCCGCAAACAGATTCCTATCCTTGGTGACATTCCTTTCATAGGAGCACTTTTCGGCAGTGTTGACGATAAAGCTATCAGAACAGAGCTTATTGTTCTTATAACACCTCGTATTATCTGTGACCCTGAAAAAATAGATGATACCGCAAAGTTAGAGGACATTGACAGAATGGTATATGGTGCCCATAAGTCGCTTGAATGGATTAACCGTACGAGATTTATGGAAGACAGATACGCATTTGCCGTCAAGAAATACACCGATGGTGACTACGATGGTGCTCTTGCTGACCTTAATTACGTCCTTGACATGCGTCCCAGATACGAAAAGGCTCTGAAACTTCGTGAGAAAATTATCACTGAACGGTCAGGTGGACAAGGTGATACTCTTGAAAGAATAATGCTCAATAAATTTGAGAATGAAAATTAATTAAAAATGTGGGGGGCGGTACATTCCGCCCCTTTTCAAAAGATTTAGCGGAAAGTGCCATTATGAAGAAGTATTATAAAATGTTGATAGTTTTGATGTTCGCTACATTTATTGCAGGCTGCGGAAATGTTGAAAAGCAGAAAACAGCCGCTGAACAGCGATGGGACAAAAACTCTGCCCAGATCAAGCTTAGAGTCGCGCAGGAGCAGTTTGAATCACAACAATATGACAATGCGTTGAAACTTGTAAATGAAAGTATCGTGATTGATGATAAGATTGTCGATGCTTATGTTCTTTCCGGCAAGATTGCTCTAGCAAAATCTCAGTTTGATGTTGCTTACCTGAATTTTGCGAAAGCAATTGAAATGGATGACAACCTTGATTCCGTATGGTATTTGCTTGGTTGGGTAGCTGAGAACCAGAAAGACTTTGCAAAGGCAGACGAATGTTATCAAAAAGCTTTCAACATCAACAAGGATAATATTGATTATGTGGCCGCGATTACAAGAGTATATGTAAACCAGGGCGACTATGACAAGGGCAGAGAATTTCTTGAGAAAAATATCAAAAGACACCTCGACGATGTTTCTCTGAAAATTACAGCAGCCAATATTGAAATGCAGACAGGAAATTACGACAAAGCAATCAATTATTACAGACAAGCGGTACTGCTCAGCGGAGGCGACAGAAATATTCTTGAATCGCTAGGCTACTGCTGCATCGCTGCTGAACAATGGACATATGCTGAGGACATTTTTAAATCACTTGCTGACTCAGCCGACCAGAATCAAAAAGATGAATGCAATAAAATCCTTACTGTATGCAGAATGAATTCAGGAAAATATGCCGAGGCTGCTTCTGATTATGATCGCATAAGCGCAGAACAAAGAAACGATCCTCAATTCTGGCTAAAGCTCGGCTATGCCCATCTTGGCAATAATTCCGCAATAGCGGCTCTGGCATGCAGCAAAAGAGCATTGAAGATTGATCCCGCTATGATGGAGGCTCTAAATCTTCAAGCTGCCGCACAGTATCTTACCGGCAACTACAAAGCCTGCACCTCAACCTGTGAAAGCATAATCAGGAACGAATCTCAGTCGTCATTTGCGTGGATGCTTTCGGGCAAGTGCTATGAAAAACTTGGAAACTCTGATAAGGCAAGTTTTGCTTATGAGCAGTCTTTGAAAATTAAACCCGGCAATCAAGGCGTAATGAAACTTGCCGGAAACCTGTAATAAGTATCTAATATGTGGAGACAGACTTGAATATACCGGCATACATTATTATAGCGATTTTACTGCTGAGTGCCTCAGCCGGTGCCGTCTGTGCTTACCTTTACTGGAAAAAATTCAGGAATGGCATAGATGTCATAATTAACCTGCTCAAAAAAGGGCAGATGCCCCATTCCAGAAATTCCGATTGTGATTTTATCAAGACTTTATCTGATACCATACGGGAAAGTTTCAATGAGAATGTATCACGAATCGAAACTCTCCAAAGGCAGACTAAAGAGCTTGATATTCACATTAAACTTCTTGGTAAACAGAAAAATAGCATCGAAGACATTATTTACAGTATCCATGATGTGGTCATTGTCAGCGATAGTTTTGACAGATTGAGCATGGCCAATAAAGCTGCCGGCAAACTATTCAACTTCGATGTTGAAAAATCAAAACTTATGCTGATGACTGATGTTCTCACTGGTCCCGGCAAACGGCTCGTAGAGCTTATCAACCAGAGCAAGCAAAGCAAAATACCGCACGTCAAAAGGGAATTTACTTTCGCAAATGAGCAGAAAGAAGGAATTTTCGAATGTCTCATTTCCTGTATGTTCGCTTCTGACGGCGAAGTTTCCGGCATCATCGCCGTTCTCCACGATGTTACCAAAGAAAAAGAAATCTCCCAGATGAAAAATGAATTCGTCAGCCACGTTTCGCACGAACTCAAAACGCCTCTTGCATCGATAAACGCTTATGCGGAAATGCTTGCAGATGGCGAAGCTCAGGACGAAGCAACCGTCAAAGAGTTTTGCTCGGTAATACAAAGTCAGGCACAAAGACTCAACCGTCTTATCGAGGATATCCTTAATATTTCAAGAATCGAATCCGGCTTGGTCAAAGTCAGCAAAGATGTCATCAGCCTGGCTGTTCTCATCAAAGAAGCAGTGGAAATGATTAAAAGTTATGCCGCAGAAAAGGACATAACCGTCAATTATGATAGTCCGATAATTTTTGATCAGGTCAGTGCTGACAGAGATATGATGACTCAGGTGGTGGTAAATCTTTTAAGTAATGCAATCAAATATACCCCCAACGGCGGAAAAGTAAGCATTGGAACCGAAGTCAATGAGTCCGAAAAAATCGTCCGAATTACAGTAACAGATACTGGTGTAGGAATTCCCGAGGAAGAAGTACAGCTTGTTTTTAATAAATTCTACAGGGTCAAGGCGAATAATAAATGTGCAAAAGGTACAGGATTGGGACTAAACCTCGTCAAACAAATTGTCGAAACAGTACATAACGGAAAGGTTTTTGTTAAAAGTAAAGTTGGCCATGGCAGCACCTTTGGCTTTGAAGTGCCTTTGTGTTCCAGCTTGGAGCATAGTTGCAGTAATTAAACACATTGGAGCTAAAAATGAGCAGGAAAATTTTAGTAGTCGACGACGAAATACATATTTTAAGAGTCGTTGCAATAAAACTTAAAAATAACGGATTTGAAGTTATAACCGCTGAAGACGGCAAACAGGGTTTTGAAACGGCCTTGGCTGAAATGCCAGATATGATTATCAGCGATTATCAGATGCCGAATATGACAGGCATAGAGATGGTCGAAAAACTCCGCCAGAATGAAACCACAAAATGCATCCCTGTCATTATGTTAACTGCAAGGGGATTTGCGATTGAAGACCAGCAAAAGCAAAATCTCAATATCGCTGAATTTCTCAGTAAACCGTTTAGCCCGAAGGAATTATTGAATACTGTCGAAGAAATTCTTCAAAATTGTACCGCTAAATAGATAAATAACATTTGCTAAAGAAAATTACTCCCTATGATTGAGACACTTGAGAAAAATATTGATAAGGATATCAGAAAGCAGCTTGAAACACTGGCTGACGCTGTTGCGGGCCTTGGGTTCAGCTTCACCGTCTATGCTGACGATGCCGAAATTTTAATGAATCGCAGCGCTGGCTTTAAGCAGACCGACTATGACAAAATTTTCGGGCAGATAAAAAATATATTTGAAACCAATAACCCAGATACAACCTGTCATCTTTCACAGAATCATATTCATACGATTCCGCTTGACTGGGGCCAACAGTACAAAGTCCTTGCTGTTCTGGAAAATCAGGATAATGAAGATGAACGAGCGGGCCTGATCTGTCAGCTTGTCGAGACAGTTGCAAAATCGATAAATCATTCCGCAAAAGCTGAACGGCAAATAGAGCTTATCAGTACCGAGCTTTCCGAGACCTACGAAGAGCTTTCATTGTTATACAAGATGAGCTCTAATATGAAAGTCTCACAGGCCGATTCAAATTATCTTCAGCTTGCCTGCGACTGGCTTATGGAGCTGGTCAATGTCGAGGGCATCGCCATCATCACGGAAAAGCAGATTGACCGTCAGAAAAAATTTATTCTTACCGCTGGCACCGGAATCATAGATATAAATCAGCAGCAAATTGAGCTTATTCAGGCACGACTGCTTGAGCAAATCAGCAATGGCAGAGATGCCTTGCTTGATAGTGATGTAGATTCTCCATTTACATATTCATGGCCAGAAAGAATTCGGAATATAATTGTCGTTCCATTTGAAATAAACAACAGGATCACTGGTTTTCTTGTAGCGATAAACAGGCTTGATAAACCGGATTTCGACAGCACCGATGTTAAACTTTTCAATACGGTTGCCCGTCAGTGTGCGATATTTATACAGAACGGCCTGCTTTTCAGAGATTTGAAATCATTATTTGTCGGCTCACTGAAAGCACTTACAATGAGCATCGATGCAAAAGATCAGTACACACGCGGCCATTCGGAAAGAGTTGCTTTCATTGCAAAATGGATTGCCGAAAAATACGCCGAGACAGAACAGATGGACCCCGAATATATTCATAGGATATACCTGGCAGGTTTGCTTCATGATATAGGAAAAATCGGAATCCCCGAAAGTGTACTTAGGAAAAATGGCAAGCTTACTGATGAAGAGATGAACACGATTAAATCGCATCCTTCTATTGGAGCGTCAATACTCGCTGAAATAAAGCAGATGGAAGGTATTATTCCCGGTGTACTTTCTCATCACGAAAGGGTTGACGGTAAAGGATACCCCAACAGGCTCAACGGAAATCAGATTCATCTGATAGGAAAAGTAGTTAGCATTGCCGATTCTTTTGACGCTATGACGAGCAGGAGAATATATCGTGAGGCTATGAGTATCGAAAGTGCGGTTGAGCAGATTAAAAAAGGAATTGGAACACAGTTTGATGAAAAAATCGCAAATGCATTTCTATCAAGCGATATTCATGCATTGTGGGAAATTCTCCAGGACGGCACAAGCCCTGTATGGGGACATAGCGACATAATTGAGTACAGCACAGAAGCGGTAGGAGTTTTGGTAGGATGAAGCTGACAACACAGGAATATAATAAGGTTACGGTTGTTGAACTCAATGGAGAGTTCATCGGCGAATCTGTATCGATTTTTCAGAAGAAAATCGAAGACCTTATCACGCCTGAAAAAGAAGGCATTGTTCTTGATTTCAGCAATGTCGGATACATTGACAGCCGAGGCCTTGAATCACTCGTTTGGATTAGAGAAATTTGCTCATCGCATCTGATTCAACTCAAACTTGCTGGTCTTGATGAAAACTGTGCTAAAATTCTGGAAATTACAAGACTCGACCAGAAATTTGATAGATACTCTGAGCTGGCCGAAGCTGTCAAAAGCTTTGCGTAAATATAGTGGTATATAAAATGGCAAAAACCCAAACTACAACTAGGCTTCAGATTGGACAGGTTTTGGTGAACCTCGGCTTTGTCGAGCAACACCAGATCGAAGAAGCTCTGGCCTCGCAGAGGAACGGCGGGCACAATAAACTTCTTGGCGAAATTCTCATTGAAAGAGGATTCTGCACTGAAAATCAGATTTCCGCCGCACTTGCGCAGGTTTATGATGTACCTTATGCCCAAATCAATCCGAAAATATGTGATGCAAATACTGTTTCGATTCTTCCTCGAGAATTTCTTGAAGAAAATATGGTTCTGCCGCTATTCAAAGTCGATGACACGCTAACCGTCGCTCTTAGTGAGCCTTCAAATATATTTCTGGTTGATGAAATTCGACGACTTAGTAGTTGCCATGTGCAGGTTGTCTGTGCCGCAGTAAAAGATATACAAGCAACCTTACAGACATTTATGCCTGCTGCCAACGTCTTTGTTATTGATGATATTATCGACGAAAAAGGACTCGATGATTTTTCACTGATTGAAAACATCACAGAGGACATTACAAATCTTGAAGAAGTTGCAGGCCAATCGCCAGTCGTTAAGCTTGTGAATTACCTGCTCTTTAGTGCTGTACACGAAAACGCCAGCGATATTCATATCGAACCCGACGAGAAAAAACTTCGTGTAAGGTATCGTGTTGATGGCAGGCTCTTCGAGAAAATGCGTCCTCCATATCAGATGCACAGCGCTATTGTTTCGCGAATTAAAATAATGGCGGACCTGGATATAGCGCAAAGAAGACTTCCGCAGGATGGCAGTATACACGTTCTTATGAAGTCCAGACCTATCGACTTGCGAGTATCGATTATGCCTGGCAGCTTTGGCGAAAAAGTTGTTATAAGGGTTCTTGATGCAAACAGAATAATGCTCAATCTAGAATCGCTTGGTTTCGGCTACGATAACCTCCAAAATTTCCGCGCACAGATTCAAAATCCAAACGGTATCGTATTGGTAACAGGCCCGACAGGTTCCGGCAAAAATACAACGCTCTATTCCGCCCTTAGCGAACTCAATAGCGAACAGGTAAATATCTGTACTGTTGAAGACCCTGTGGAATGCAACATAACCGGTATCAATCAGTTTGAGGTAAATTCAATAGCAGGATTTGAATTCACCACCGCACTTCGAAGCCTGTTAAGGCAAGACCCTGATATTGTTATGATTGGTGAAATCCGAGATGCTGACACCGCAAAAATCGCGGTACAGGCTGCCCTTACGGGCCACTTGGTTCTTTCAACACTTCATACAAATGACGCTCCAGGTGCCGTAACAAGAATGGTTGACCTTGGCGTACCTCCGTATCTTGTAAGTGCATCACTGATTGCTGTTATTGCTCAACGACTCGTCAGAAAAGTCTGCACCAATTGCAGAGAAGAATACGACCCAGGCTTAAGCCTAAGAAAAACCGTAGAAAAATGGATTGGTGGCGTTGAAAAATTCTATAAGGGTATCGGCTGTAAAAAATGCAGAAATACTGGATACTCAGGCCGAATCGCAATTCATGAATTGTTTATCCCTGATGAAAATATTAAAGAAATGATAACCGAAAATGTCAGCCATCGTAAACTTCGCGATACAGCCTTAAAAAATGGCATGATGCCTCTATATATAGATGGTGCCGAAAAAATCAAAGCTGGCATTACAACTATTGACGAAATTATCAGGGTTTGCACTATCGGCGAATCGGACGATTTTAATATGAAGAAAAAGGATAAAAGCTGATGGATCTGGCAATTATAAATAATGAAAAATATATCGAAACACGGAACCTTAAAATAAAGGCCAGAGGTTCTGAACTGATTCTATTTACCACACAGCTTTCCGTTATGATTGAAAGCGGCGTAGTTTTAAGCGATGCACTTGAAGCCATTAGCGAACAGCTTAAGCCATCACCTTTTAAAATCATCCTATGCGATATTTCTGATAAAATCCACAGCGGCCAAAGTTTTTCCGTCGCGCTCAGTGTATATCCTAAGGTTTTTAATTCTATGTTTGTCAGTATGGTAAGGGCCTCCGAGGCTTCCGGTAAAATGTCCGAAATGCTTGACGTTTTAAGCAGATACCTCACATCCGAAGCTGAAACTCGTAAGCAGGTTCAGGGTGCAATGATATATCCATTGATTATGGTCATGATGGCTATTGCCGCAACTGGAACATTGATGTTTTTCGTTCTTCCAAGATTTACAAAAATTTACGAGTCAAGAGGAGCCGCCTTACCCGCACTGACCCGAGTGCTTGTAAAGTTCAGTTCCTTGCTTGGCGACCTTGAATTTATGACTATGGCGATGTCCTCTATTTTCTTTGCAGGAGTAGTTATCAACTTCTGGTCAAAAACAAACTCCGGCAGAAAAACAATAGACTATGCGATGATAAGCCTTCCAGCATTTAGTACCATGTACATTGATTCAGTAATGACCAGATCCATGAGAATTATGGCGACAATGGTGAACACCGGCGTAAGTCTTCTTGATGCCATTGATGTAATAAAATCATCCTCTACAAATTACTATTTTCAGAGACTATGGAATCAGGCCGACAAAAAAATCAGAGACGGTTACCAGCTTTCGGATTCAATCATTCACAGCGGAGGTAGGGAACTCGTTGTACCTGGCATAATCCAGATGATTCGTGCAGGCGAAAAAAGCGGCAAGATGGGTTTCGTTTGCGATAAAGCATCCACTTTTTACGAAAGAAAGCTGGGTAACTCAATTAAAACCGCAACCGCTCTCATCGAGCCTATTATGATTACTGTTATGGGCATCATAATAGGAACGATTGCTATCGCATTGCTGCTGCCTGTTTTCAGAATCAGCACAATCATCGCCCACTAAGAACCTGGCTAGCGTTAATAAATCTGTGGAATTCCCGCCTGGGATAGTTTACAATGTCCCACTATGGCAAATAAAGCAATAGAGATAATCTACAGCGATGAAAATCTGCTGGTCATCAATAAACCTTCCGGAATAAGCGTAACCAAAGATCGCGGCGGCGACATCGACTTGCTGGATGCATTGTCTAAACAGGATAAGAATTATACTGAACTCCGGCTCATACATCGACTTGATAAGTTGACCTCTGGTGTGATGATTCTTGCCAAAAATCCGGAGACGCAGAGTAAATATTCCAGCTTGTTCGAGAAACGCGAGGTGAAAAAGACGTATCTCCTTCTTGCAACAGGCTTTGCAGGCAAGACCAAAGGAATCGTTCGTACCCCGCTTGGCAGAGACAGAAAAGACCCCACCAAGATGCGCTTTGACAAGCATGGAAAACGTGCCATAACCCAGTGGAGCGTACTAGCTGATTTCGGGTTTTATATACTGATAAAGGCCGAACCTGTTACCGGCAGAACTCACCAGATACGCGTACACATGAAAGAAATTGGGCTGCCGCTGGCGGTTGACCCGCTTTATGGAGGTACCAGGCCCATTCTGCTTTCCGATGTCAAGATGAGGTACAACGCCAAAAGGGGTGTCGATGAAAAGCCACTGATAGACAGGCTCACGCTTCACGCCTATCAGTTGCAATTGCCGGGATTTGAAACCCCCTTTATCGCCGAGCTTGATAATAATTTTGCAGCGACTATAAAGATGCTCTACAAGCATAATCCCAAAGGCAGCCAAGCCGAAATCGAAGCAGGAATAATAGCCAAAATCGTGGAAGCCCAGCCAATATAAAGAGCCTATTGTATGCTCTGGATATTGTTAAATTAAAGTATTGCAAAGTCTTAGATGATTGATATAATGGTGGCTTCCAAAAGGTGGACAAAGTTCGCTTACGCCGGAGGCAAATAAGAGGCAAAAGCCTTGTAAATAGCGATAAATGATTATAAGATAATGAGTTAAGAATAAAAGTCTGAAAGGTAGTATTAGCAAATGTTGACAAAAGAAAAGAAAACGAAGATTATCAGTGATTACAAGACCCATGAGGGCGATACTGGCTCACCAGAGGTTCAGATTGCGCTTTTGACCTCGAATATACTTGAACTTACTGAACATCTTAAAACTCACCCTAAAGACCACGCTTCACGAAGGGGACTTTTGAAAATGGTAGGCAACAGGTCTGCCCTGCTCAAATATGTAAGTGGCCAGGATGTCAATAGATACCGCGAGATTATCGGCAAGCTTGGATTGCGCAAGTAATTCCACGAAGTTTGCGGTATATTGTATGGTTCTGCGGGTAAATGAGTTTTTCTGAGTTTAAAAAAGAGGATTTGAATGTTCAATATAGTGAAGGTTGAAAAAGAAATTGGCGGAAGAGTATTAAGTATTGAAACAGGCATGATGGGCAGACAGGCTGACGGCGCTGTTACCGTAACATACGGCGAAACAGTTGTATTTGTTGCAGCGGTTACGGCTCCACCGAGGTCTGAAGAAATAGATTATTTTCCATTGAGTGTTGATTATAGAGAACGGCAATGTGCAGCAGGAAAATTCCCAGGCGGCTTCATCAAACGCGAAGGAAGACCAAGCACCAAAGAAACCCTCACTTCAAGAATGATTGACAGGCCAATCAGGCCTTTGTTTCCTGATGGATATTTTAACGAGGTTCAGATAACAGCAAATGTACTTAGTGCTGACTCTGAAAATGACCCGGATGTTCTTGCGATGATAGGAGCAAGTGCTGCTCTTCATATTAGCAAGATTCCTTTTATCGGACCAACCGGAGCTTGCAGAGTTGGAAGAATCGACGGCCAGTTTGTTGTCAATCCTACGCATGAACAACGTGAATTGAGCGATTTGGACCTTCTTCTTGGCGGCAAAAAAGAAGCTATCAATATGATTGAAGTTGCCTCTAAGCAGGTAAGCGAAGAAGTGGTTGCTGATGCAGTCAGTTTTGCGCATGGAATTCTCGGCCAGGTTTGTGATCTGATTGACCAGCTTCGTGAAAAAACCGGCAAGATTGAAAAAGAAATTCCGGAAATAGTTGATATTAGCGGAATCAAAAAAGAAATATTTGACTTGGTTGGCCAAAAGCTTTATCAGGCAAAGCAGATTAAAGGCAAGCTTGATCGCAACGCCGCAACTGCCGTTATATACGAAGAAATCAAGAGCAAATATTGCTCAGAGAATACCAGCGAAGAAGCTAAATATCAGCCTTGGCTTTTGAAGAGGGCGTTTGATTCTGTGGAAGAAAAGGTTGTCAGGAAGCTTTTGCTCGAAGGCAAACGTCTTGACGGCAGAAGCTACACAGAGGTAAGGCCGCTGGACTGCAAAGTTGCTGTTTTGCCAAGAACACACGGTTCAGCTCTGTTTACAAGGGGCGAAACTCAGGCCCTTGTAACTGTTACGCTCGGCACCGCAAGGGATGAGCAAATAATTGACGGTCTTCGCGAAGAATATTCGCAGAAGTTTATGCTCCATTACAACTTCCCTTCATTTTCAGTTGGCGAAGTAAAACCATTTAGAGGTCCAGGCCGAAGAGAAATCGGACACGGTGCTCTTGCTGAAAAGGCTCTTGAGCAGGTAAAGCCTGATACGGAAGATTTCGCATATACGATAAAGGTTGTTTCGGACGTTATGGAATCCAACGGTTCAAGCTCTATGGCTACCGTTTGCGGCGGAACAATGGCGATGATGGACGCAGGCATACCGATACTGAATCCCGTTGCGGGAATATCAATCGGCTTGGTCAGCGATGGCGACAAATATGAACTTCTTACCGACATTATTGGTGATGAAGATCATTTCGGCGATATGGATTTCAAGGTAGCTGGCACAACAGAAGGCATCACTGCTATTCAGCTTGACATTAAGGCAGAAGGTTTGCCGCACGATATTATGTGCAAAGCGCTTGAAAGAGCAAGAGTTGCAAGGCTTGCGATACTTAAAAAAATGGCTGAGACAATTAGCGAACCTCGGAAAGAATTAAGCCAGTTTGCACCGAAGATGATTAGCATTAAGATTGACCCAGAACTCATCGGCAAGGTCATTGGCCCAGGCGGAGCAATGATTAAGGGCATCCAGAAGGAGACCGGAGCTGTAATAGAAATCGCTGAAGACGGCACGATATTTATCAGTGCTTCCAGCGGCGATGGACACCTTGCAGCACGCGATATTATCTTGGGAATGACGACAAAGCCTGTTCCAGGAACGATTTATAAAAACGCTGAGGTTGTCAGCGTCAAGGATTTCGGCGCATTTGTTGAAGTTGCCCCGGGCGTTGAAGGGCTTTGCCATGTAAGCGAATTAAGCGATGCGTACGTCAAAAGAGTAGATGACGTTTGCAAAGTAGGTGATATAATAGAAGTGAAGCTTATACTGATTGACGATCAGGGTAGATTAAAGTTGTCACGCAAGGCAGCTCTTGCTGATTTAGGAAAGTCCGACAAACCGGATAGCCAGACACCTGCGAAGTAGTTTCAACTGCCGGACATAATAACTGACTTTTGGCTTTCCAGTGCCCTACAACCTTGATAGGTTTCAGGGCATTGGAATGGCTTTTTATTATAAAAAGGGAGGTATTTATGGCCAAGGGTACTGTAAAATGGTTTGACCCCAAGAAGGGGTTCGGTTTTGTGGTTAATGAGCAAGGCAAGGATGTTTTTGTACACTACACAAATATACAGCTTGACGGCTTCAAGTGTCTGCGGGACGGTCAGGTTGTAGAGTACGAGCAGCTGGCCTCAACTAAGGGGTTGCAGGGCAAGGAAGTTAGAATTGTTGAGATTTCCGACAGCCGGAAAGCCTCCGGCAAAACCTATGAAAAAGTGGAGCATTGATTGACTTTCAGCACCGCTTTCTCAATGTTGGTTTCTCAGATGTATGCAGGACATGCCCCTTGGGGCAGCGAATGCTCTGCGTCTAGGGTATTATAAATTAATTGCTCTGAATCGCAGGGTGCCGTTTCAATATTGTTCTCCCGCAGACTTACTGAAATTTCGACATAAGCAATAAGAGCGGGTATAAAAGAATGCTTTATTATCTGTTTGCGTTTTTGGTAGGAGTTGCAGCTGCCGCTTTGAGCGGGTTAGCAGTAGCTGGGGTCTATTGCGTTAAAAACAGAAAAGTCAAAGCCAGTTCGCAGGAAAGCGCCCACCAATTGCAGGAGCTCAGTATGCTCACGGGCACATTGGCACACGAAATAAAAAACCCGCTTTCCATTATCAAAGTCAATCTCAAACTCCTCGGCGAGGATCTTGACGATCACAATGTTGAGAGAATAAAACGCAAAATATCCGTTGTCCGAAAAGAGAGCGAAAGGCTTGAGCAGATACTTGAAGGTTTTTTAAGATTCATCGGAAAACCAGAGCTTCAAAAAGTACGGGTAAATTTAAATGACCTTGTTGAGGAGGTGATAGATTTTTATTCGCCCCAAGCCTGGAAAAATTCTGTCACAATCAGGTATTCGCCTCAGAATCAGGATATTATCTGCAAACTTGATGAAGCGATGGTAAAACAGGTTCTGCTGAATCTTTTTATAAACGCTCAGCAGGCAATGGAAAAAGCTGGCGAAATTATGATTCTAACTGGTATTGACAAAAATTACGCCCAAATTATCATAAATGACACCGGCAAAGGAATTGAACGTGAAAAAATTGACAAAATCTTCGATGCCTTTTATACTTCACGTACCGGCGGCTCAGGTTTAGGGCTTGCAACGGCAAAGAAAATAATTGAAGCACACAGCGGCAGTATATCCGTATCAAGCGAACCGGGCAAAGGAAGCTCCTTTAAAATAAAGCTGCCATTAGCTGGCGACATAATATGAATGAAGAATTAACAGTACTGATAATTGATGACGAAAAAGAGCACGCTGATATTTTGGCGGAGTCGCTGGAGAAACTCTGCGATAATGCTGTGGCAATATACACCGCCAAAGATGCTGTCGAATATATTCAAAGCAAGCCTTTCGATGTGGTGATTACAGATTTAAACCTTATGGATGACATCAATGGAATGGATGTGCTTGAAAAAGCAAAGCAAAACAATCCCGAATGTCAGGTTATACTCATTACAGCTTATGCAACGATAGACACTTGTAAAGAAGCGATTCGCCGCGGCGCAGTGGATTACCTTGTTAAGCCGATTGATATTGATCAACTCCGTTCAATGGTTAAGCGGGCATTAAAAAAAGTCAGCGTTAATAAAAGTACTAATGTTGAAATAAAAAAAGATGACGAGTTTGTTTTTGCTGGCGTAAAAGGTACAAGCCCGGAGTTGGCAACGATTTTTAAAGTTTTAAAGAA
>CAMDDF010000031.1 GCA_945890885.1 Candidatus Kuenenia stuttgartensis
ATCAGGGCAGTCGATAACCTTTGGATTTACGCTTGTCTGGACAGCATCGAGAATATCACGGCCAGCAAGGTCTATCGCGGTTGCTGTTTTAAATGTAAGGTTAATATTTGCCCTGTTGGCAGCTATAAGAGCCCGCACGACATTGGGTACTCGTCCGCCGGAAAGATAATGGCTTTCGAGGTCTTGCGTTCTTACCGTAAGGCCTGCCTGAATAGCCATAATTTTGCTCTGTACGATAATGCGAGTGTTGACCTTTCTGAGCCACATACCGACAAGCTCAAGCATTGTGATATCGGCTTTGGCGGCCTTGGCTTGTATCCACAGACCGAAAAATCGGCCTATAATCAGAATAAACACAAGCAAGACGATTAGAACTATAATCATCGTTCCTACAATTACTGGATTCATTACTCTACCCTTTCTATTTGTTTCAGTCCTGTTTTTTAATTTCCCTGACAGTTACCTGGCTTCCGTCTACGCGTATCACTTCCATTTCCACGCCTTTGTTTACGAATCCCTGTTCTGCCACACATTCTATTTTTTTGCCATCAATTTCACATTTGCCGACCGGCCTCATAGTTGAAATTGTTATACCTTTTTTTCCCAGCAGCGATTTAAGAAAATCCACATCAGGGATGCCTTGGCCGGGTTCCTTGATTTCAGCATCGAGGATTACGGCTTTGCCTGCTTTTGATTGCGGGAACCGCTTGTATGCGATAAACAGAGTTATCGGCACAATAATCGCAGCGACTATTACTCCTGTTCCAATAAGGTCATAATTATGAAAAATGAACAATCCGCCGCCAAGACAGGCAAGCGAAGCGATTGATATTAACCCGAAGCTGGGTATTATCATTTCCGCAACTATCAGACATCCGCACAGAATAAACAAAAAAGCCGCAAGTATAAGCCATCCTATCATCTGTTTTGCTCCTGAGATTTTGCCTGACAGACAACAACCCTGTTGCCGTTGATTGTAATTATTTCGACAATAGTATCGACATCAAGAAATTCCCCGTCTGAGACAACATCGACAACGGCGTGTTCAAATCGGGCAGTTCCGGCGGGTCGTAATTTTTTTACTACCTTGCCGATGTCTCCGACCTCGATTTTTTTCTGCAGCACATTTGCCGGGATGGTCATTACAATTCCGGATTGGCCTGAATCGTCAGGCTTATATGGGCTTAACATAAGCGGGCGGAACATTTCAAATCTTGGTAAA
This sequence comes from Candidatus Kuenenia stuttgartensis, assembly GCA_945890885.1. Taxonomy (GTDB): domain Bacteria; phylum Planctomycetota; class Phycisphaerae; order Sedimentisphaerales; family CAMDDF01; genus CAMDDF01. Next base: position 1,223 of record CAMDDF010000031.1, read on the forward strand.
AACTTCGCAAGTATCCAAGCCATCACCAAAAAGCCCAGAAATCCCAACGCCAATCCAAAAGCACCTGTCCTGAGATAATACCAGTCAACTGCATCTCTTGGTATCGGCAGTTCGCCAGGCTGATTCTTGATGAGAATTCCAATAAGACCTACCATTATGCAAACCGTTCCGGCAACGCCGGTGATACCAAAGCCGGGAATGATAAAAATCTCTAACAAAAGTAAAATGACACCTGTCGCGAAAATAGCGGTTTCGACCCAGTTGGCAAGGTCAACCAGGAATCTGCTCCCGAAAAGCACCGCAAAACATATCACAGCTACAAGACCCGGCAAGCCGACGCCGGGAGCATTAAGTTCGATATACAGGCCAAGAAGGCCAATCATAAATAAAACACCCGTAACCGCAGGCGAATTGAACCAGCGAACCATCTCCTCCGACCAGTTCGTTCGGTAAACCACAGGGGGGCCGATAAACTCTACGCCATCACGCTCAGCAAGAAACGCCATCGCTTCATCAATATCTTTAACAACAGTTCTGGCGACACCATACTTTTGAGCCTGTGCCGCTGTCAGCGTTAGCAATTCTCCTTCTTTGGCGACAAGCTCTTTATTGCTGAGGTCATAAATATTGGCATCAGCCGGGAGAAGGTCAGCATCGAAAAATTCGTAATTATCCTTAGTAAGATTTTTAATTCGATACACGCCAAGCCGAGCTGTTACCATCGCTTTCAGGAGAGTTTCAGGATAGCCGTTAGCTTGCGCGGCCCGTGCAAATGTCGCCCTTATGAATGACTCGGTTTTTTCACGCTCCACACCTTCGAGCTTTTCGCCCATCACGATAGGGGCACAATCGCCGATGTTGGTGTGTTCGCGCATTATGATATCGTTGCAGGAAACGCTAATCATTGCCCCTGCGGAAATAGCTTCGGTATCGACATAGGCAACGGTGTGGGCCTTATCGCCGATATCAAGTATGAAATGTTTGCTGATGTCGTCAGCCGAGGTAACAAGTCCGCCGTAAGTTGAGATTTTGAAGATTAAATATCCCGCGCCGTCGTCGATAGCTGCCTGTGTTCGGCGTTTGATGGATTTATAGAGGCCATCGTCAATCATCCCTTTGCATTCGATAATCGCCGCCTTGGTCTTTTTTGCAGGCTTTTCCCCAGCGGCAATCTGCTCAACCGTCAAAACCACTGACTGCAAGCCCAGCAGAAACAATGCCGCTAATGATGCTATTCTAAACGCGCTTTTCATGCTCCGGATTGTAACTAACCCGAAAGCACTTGACAAGCACTATTTTCTCGATTGTTTCGCGCTTTCTTTGAGAGCTTTTGCAGGCTCAATACCATCCCAATACATTCCGCCGATAACACTTTGGGTAATGTTTGTCAGATGGTCGCCGATTTTTTCTATATTGTCAATTACGTCGATAAAAAGTATGCCAGCCTGAGCGGTGCAAGCCCCGGCTCCCATACGGTCAACATGATTTCTTCTGAACTCAAGCTGCATCCTGTTAAGATTGGCCTCGTTTTCCAGTGCAGGCTTAACGATATTTTTAGCTTTTTCAGTATCTTCCTCGCCAAGACCTTTTATCAGGTGCTCGAACATCGACTCAGTTTGTACTAACATTTGCTCAATATCAGCAATCGCGGATTCGCCGAACTGCATTTTGTTCTCGATTTTTCTTAGTGCCAGCTCAACAATATTTTTTGCATGGTCGCCAACCCTTTCGAGGTCATTAACCGTATGAAGAAGAACCGGCAACTCCGAACTGACGATATCCGAAAGCTGCCTTTGCGACAACTTAACAAGATAGGTCGTAATATGTTCCTGATATTCATCGATACGGTCTTCATTTTTCAAGGCCTTATCAAGCGATTTAGAATCATTATTGAAAAATCCATCCATCGACTGCTTTAATGTCTTTTTGCATCTCTTAGCCATATCACCTATTGCACGCTTTGCCTGGTCAAGAGCTATCTCAGGCGTATTTAATAAATGCTCTTCAAGCACAACCGGTTTTTCCGCTATTTCGTCTTCTTTAATCGGTAATATCAGATAAACAGCTTTTTCAAGCAGGCCAAGAATAGGTGTAAACACTATTACATTAAGAATATTAAACATACTATGCGCTATGGCAATGTAAACCATTATTGTTGTTTTCGATAAAACTGTAGCGTTAACCGAGAATTCTTTACCGGAAAACATGCTTACTATATTTAATACTTGATTACCAAGATGGTCCATTGCCCATATAATGGCCTGACTGTAATATCCAAGCCAAACCAGCGGTAAAATCCAGCAGACACCAAAAATGTTAAATAGCGAATGTGCCCATGCTACACGTTTGCCGTTCCTGTTTGTTCTCAATGCCGCAAGCTGGGCAGTTATTGTTGTTCCGATGTTATCGCCAAGTACAAACGGTATCGTTATCATTAAAACCATAGGCCAGTCCGTACCGAAAACACCGCTGAATGCCATAAGCTGAATTATCGCAATAGAAGCTGAACTGCTCTGAATTAACAACGTAATTGCGGTACCTGCAAGAACTGCTATCAGCGGCATCATCGGCATGTTCGCAACACCCTTGATGAACGCAACAACAGCATCGCTATTCTGCATCGGTTTAAATGCTTCCTCCATAAATCCTATGCCGATAAAAAGCAAACCAAAACCAAGCAGTATATTTCCAAAATGCTTCCATTTTTGAGTTTTTGACAAAATAGACAACAAAAAACCAACACCTATGGCAGGCAGTGCATAAGCCGTTATTTTCATTCCGCTTCCAAGCAACGATACGAGCCATGCGGTCATTGTCGTTCCGATATTAGCGCCTAAGATAACTCCCAGTGCCTGCTTTAAGCTAAGCAGCCCGGCGTTTACAAAACCAACGGTCATTACCGTCATTGCCGAACTTGACTGAATAACGCAAGTAACAAAGGTGCCAACCGAAATAGCAATTATTCTATTTTTGGTAATTACATCAAGCATATCTTTGAGCTTTTGGCCTGCAACACCTTTAAGCCCATCAGACATCATGCCCATACCGTACAAAAATAAGCCAAGGCCCCCGATAACTGGAAAGAGAATATCCTGCATAAAATTCCTTTATAATGAAATGTCAGATTCTAAAAAATCGCAATTCGCTAACGTGTTTCTAACTTCTATCTAACAAAGTTCCGACTTTTTAACCTGTTCAATATCTTAAGTCAAGGAAAATGCCCATTTTAAGTATGGTTTCGCCTTTTCGGACAGATTTAAAGTGCTATAAGATTTTGCCGAACAAAAACTTAGGGAAATGAAAAAGAATTTGTTTTTTTGTTTTTGCATTTTCAAACAGATTATTAGCCAGCTTGATAATATTTATATAATTATGTCAACATTTAGATATTATTTGACTTTGGGGTGTTTTAAAGTTATCCTCTGCACTTTAAGTGCTTATTAGACTTGGAGTTGTAAGTAATGATAGTTACAAGATTTGCGCCATCGCCCACTGGTTATCTGCATATCGGCGGAGCAAGGACAGCGCTGTTTAACTGGCTTTTAGCAAGGAAGACCGGCGGTAAGTTCCTGCTTCGTATCGAAGATACTGACATAAAACGGAATACACCCACCGCAACCCAGCAGGTGATAAACGACCTCAAATGGCTCGGGCTGGAATGGGACGAAGGCCCCGAAGTCGGCGGCCCGCACGGCCCGTATCACCAGTCCGAAAGATGCGACATATACAATAAATACATCAGGCAGCTTCTCGACGAAGGTAAGGCGTATTACTGCTTCGACACATCCGAAGATATGCAGGATATGCGAAACGCCACCGTCCAGCAGCAAAAAGGTTTCATATATCCCAGACCAGCGGTGTTTCCAACCGAGGCTGACGCTGAAAAGGCCCGCAAGGACGGCAAGCCCGTTACCGTGCGGTTTGTAATGCCCGAAAGAGAAGATATAATTATCGATGATATTATCCGGGGCAATGTCAAATTCAACTCGGCAGAGCTTGGCGATTTTATCATTCTAAAGAGCGACGGCTTCCCGACGTATCATATGGCGGTTGTGATAGATGATGAACTGATGGGCGTTACGCACGTTCTGCGTGGTCAGGAACACCTGATGAATACGCCATACCATCAGATGCTTCAAAAGGCACTCGGGTTCCGGATACCGGTGTATGCTCATATGTCCGTAACCGTTAGCGAGGGCGGCGGAAAACTTTCAAAGCGCGAACAGCCCAAGGCGTTGCGGCTTGCGATTCGAAGCAGAGGTAAAGATTTGGACCTTGATGCTTTGGCAAAAGCAGGCGGGATAACCGTTGATGAGATTAAAGCGTTTATGGCCGAAGATTCTACGCCGGATATGCCTGCTGTCGTTGCGATGGCAAATTATCTTGGTTTGCGTCTTCCGGAGATTAACGTTGTCGATTTCTTCAAAAGCGGGTATCTGCCGGAGACGATGGTTAATTTTCTGGCGCTGCTTGGGTGGAACCCCGGCACTGATAAAGAGATAATGACCGTCGAAGAGCTTATCGAGTCGTTTGATGTAAGCAGGCTGAATAAGGCGAATAGTCTGTTTGACCGTAAGAAACTGCTCTCGTTCAATACCGAGCATATCCGGTCGATTTCGAGAGATAAGCTGCTGGCACATTTTGAGCATTATTTGAAGATGGTCGATTCGCCATTGCTGGAAGCTGACGATGAGATGCTATTGAAGCTCATCGAAGCTAATCAGGGAGCGAGGACGCTTGAGGATATCGAGAGAAAATGCAGGTTCCTTTTCGCGGCAGATGATGCTGTCGAATATGACGCAAAGGATGTGGAAAAGGTATTGCTGAAAAACGATGGCGAAGGTTTGAAGATGCTTGCGGAACTTCGGCCTATGCTTGCCGCGATTAAAGATGTAAGCGAGGAGAGCATTGAAAGTCTGTTGCGAAGCCTTGGCGAGCAAAAGGGCGTTGGCCTTGGCAAGATAGCTCAGCCGCTGCGTGTAGCGATTTCCGGATGCACCATTAGCCCGCCGATATTTATATCGATAGAGATGCTGACGATGGAACGGACGCTGAATCGGATAGATAACACATTGAAAAGATTTGAAAAGGCATAAGGGAGCGTATCATGTTTACAAAGTCAGAAAAGTCATTGATTAAATGTTTTGTAGTTGCACAATTGATAATGCTTGTTATTACTGGTTGCCTGTATTTTGTAGCATACAGTGTGTATGCAGTAAAGATGCGGTCGGAACGTATAAAACAAGAGATTGCAGCCGAAGGTGAGAGATTAGAGCGGCTTAATCAGGCCGAACGTGAGGAGAAAGCTTTTCAAGCTTCACCGACTGGACAACAACTAAAACGTATAAATGCGTTTATTGAAGGCAACACACGGGCTTACGAGGAATATCAAAGAAACTCTAATTGAAAGGGTACGAAAATGTTTACTAAAAGTTGGTCAGAATTATAAGGGTAATGAAGAATTAGTAAATCAGAATGAGTAATCAATGATCTAATGGCGAAGTTCGAAATTGCTCATTTGTGCTTGATTCGAAATTAGGGTTTCGTAATTCGTAATTGAAAAATAATATTTAATTTGAGAGTGATATGTCATTACTTGTAACAGGTTCAATTGGGATTGATACGGTCAAAACGCCGTTTGGCGTAAGCAAGGATTGCGTCGGCGGCAGTGCGGTATATTTTTCGATGGCTGCCAGCTTTTTTACGCCTGTGCGGTTCGTCGGCGTAATAGGCCCGGACTGCCCGTTCGATTTGCATAAGGTTTTCGCAGGCAGAGATGTTGACCTTGCGGGCCTTGAGGTTCGCAAGGGAAGCAAAACTTTCCGCTGGGCAGGCAGCTATGAAGGGTCGATGAATGAGGCTAGAACCGACGCTGTGGAGCTTAATGTTCTTGCGGAAGAGCCGCCGAGAGTGCCGGAAAAATTCAGGGACAGCAAATTCGTCTTTCTTGCCAATACTCATCCGGCTTTGCAGCAGCAGATTCTGTCGCAAATCGAAAGCCCTGTATTTGTAGCGGCTGATACGATGAATCTGTGGATAAATAACGAAAAAGACCAGATCAAAAAGCTGCTAAAAAAGATAGATGCCCTGGTGCTCAACGACGGCGAAGCCAGATTGCTGACCGGCGAGCATAATACTGTCTCAGCGGCGATAAAAATACTTGATATGGGCTTAAATGCCGTTATTATTAAAAAAGGTGAATTCGGCTCGATGGTGATGAACAAGGACGGCGGTATTTTTATGCTGCCTGCGTATCCGACAGCCAAAGTTATCGACCCAACCGGTGCAGGCGACAGCTTTGCCGGTGCGATGATGGGTTATCTTGCGTCAGCGGGCAAGGCGGATATGGAAACCTTGTCGACAGCGATGGCCTACGGTTCGGTGGTTGCTTCACTGAATATCGAGGGTTTTTCGCTTGAAAGTATAAGTAAGCGTACAAAACAGGACATTGAAGAAAGATATAAACAGTTAAAGAAAATGACGAGTTTCTAATATTATGCGATGCTTTATAGCGATAGATATTGATGAACAGGTAAAGACCGAGCTTAAAGAGCTTGTGGCGACACTCAAAGACAGTATTGATGCCCGCCCGGGTGATATGAAATGGGTCAAGGTGGATATGATTCACCTTACGCTGAAGTTTCTTGGCGATGTCGAGGATAGCGATGTTCCGAAAATCTGCGAGGCGGCGAAAAAAGTTGTCGAAAAGTACAAGCATTTTCACGTTGAGATTGCTCATGTCGGCAGCTTCGGCGATCCGCCAAATGTTATATGGGTCGGTATAAATGACGGTAACAGCAATCTTGAAAAAATGGCTGACGAACTTGAGGAGCAGCTTTTAAAGTTCGGCATAAAGAAGGAAGGCAAGAAATTCAAGCCGCATTTGACGCTTTGCAGGATAAAGAGCTTTAAAGTGGGTCGAAAGGCGGAGGAAACGCTGGACGATTATGAGGATTACGAAGGCCCTGATATGGCGATTGAATCGGTATGCGTTTATCAAAGCCTTATAAGCGAGTCAGGCCCGGAATATACGCTTCTGGAAAAAATAGAACTAAAATAGATTTTAGATAACAGACGACAGAGTACAGAGAAAATTAAGAATTAGGAAACCAGAATGATGAATCAATGCTCGAATGTCTAATTTAGAAATTGTTCATTCGGATTTGATTTGACATTCTGATTTCTTAATTCGGAATTAAAAAATAATATTTAATTTTAAAAAGGGATTTGATATGGCAAAAAAGGCTGCGAAGAAACCAGCAAAGATACTGGAAGAAAAAACCGAACATACGTCAACAACCAGTGCCGCTCTTGAGCGTGCGATAAGCCAGATTGAAAAACAATACGGCAAAGGTTCCATTATGCAGATGGACGAATCGCTGTATGCGAAAATCGAGGGAGTCAGCACAAGTTCGCTTGGGCTTGACCTGGCCCTGGGCGGTGCGGGAATACCTCGCGGCAGGATAATAGAATTTTATGGGCCTGAATCCAGCGGAAAAACATCGCTGGCACTTCACGTTATCGCAAACGCACAAAAAGCTGGCGGCGTAGCGGCATTCATCGACGCAGAACACGCACTGGATACGACGTGGGCCAAAAAGCTCGGCGTTGACGTAAGCAGTCTTCTGGTCAGTCAGCCCGATACAGGTGAACAGGCTCTGGATATCGCAGAGCTGCTTGTGCGTTCAAATTCTGTTGACGTTATCGTTATTGACTCTGTGGCGGCTCTTGTGCCAGCGGCGGAAATTCAGGGCGAAATGGGAGCATCACACGTCGGCTTACAGGCAAGGCTTATGAGTCAGGCAATGCGTAAGCTTACCGGCATTATCAGCAAAAGCAAAACATCGCTGATATTCATCAATCAGATAAGAATGAAAATCGGTGTGATGTTCGGCAATCCGGAAACCACCGCAGGCGGACAGGCACTGAAATTTTATAGCTCTGTTCGTGTGGATATTCGCAGAGTAAGCACTATCAAGGAAGGTGACGCGTCGGTCGGCACAAGGGTTCGTGCAAGGGTTGTTAAAAATAAGATTGCTCCGCCGTTCCGTGAGGCAGAATTTGATATTATGTTCGACAGCGGCATAAGCTACGAAGGCGATTTGCTTGATCTTGGTGAATCCTGCGGTGTTGTCGAAAAAAGCGGTGCATGGCTAAACTACGGCAAGGCAAGGCTTGGTCAGGGACGCGAAAATGCCAAGAAGTTCCTCATCGAAAATAAGGAAGTTGCAGAAGAAATCAGGCACAAGATACTCGTTGAAAAAGGCTTGATTGTAGAAGAAGAAAAATAGTTTTCAGTCTTGAGTTTTGAGCTAGAATGAAGATGACGTGATAAAAGCCGAGCAGCGGGAGCTGCCGGATAAAAAACAGGATGACTTTTTTCAGGAGAGTTTCTAATGGAAATTATTGGGCTTTTGTTACAGTTGGCTATTCTTGTATTTTTTGGTGTTATGACATTTAGGATTTGTAAAGCAACTGAAAAGATTGCAGACAAACTTGAAGATTTGGTTAACCAGAAAAAGGAAAGTTAGTAATCGATTCTCGCATAAGCGGGAATTACACTTTTGAGTATTTGTATAAAGGTTTAATTTGTGTTAAGTGCAAAAGACATTCGAAGCGGTTTTATAAGTTTCTTTGAAGATCAGGGCCATAAGTTTGTGCCAAGTTCGCCGGTGATACCGATTGATGACCCGACGCTGCTGTTTACAAACGCTGGTATGAATCAGTTCAAGGACGTTTTTCTCGGCACAGGCAGCAGAGATTACAAACGCGCCGCCAACAGCCAGAAATGTATCCGCGCAGGCGGCAAGCACAATGACCTCGAAGATGTCGGCACTGACACATATCACCATACATTTTTCGAGATGCTCGGCAACTGGTCGCTCGGCGATTACTTCAAGGCTGAAGCAATTGCGTGGGCGTGGAAGTTGATAACCGAAGTATGGGGCATTGACCAGTCGAAACTTTACGCGACGGTTTTTGCGGGCGACAAAGAAGACGGCCTTGAGGCTGACGATGAGGCATATAAGCTTTGGCCTAAGATTACAAGCCTGCCGCAGGAACGTGTCTTAAAATTCGGCAGAAAAGATAACTTCTGGGAGATGGGCGAATCTGGCCCGTGCGGCCCATGCAGCGAGATACATATTGACCTTGGCCCCGACAGATGCGACAAAAAACACGTCAAAGGGCATAAGTGCGCGGTAAACGCAGGATGCTCACGTTTTATGGAATTGTGGAACCTGGTGTTCATACAGTTCAATCGTACCGCTGACGGCAGAGTTGTTCCGCTGCCTGCAAAACACGTCGATACCGGAATGGGACTTGAACGCGTCGCGTCGGTATTGCAGAAAAAATTGTCAAACTACGATACAGATTTATTTATGCCGATAATGAAAGCCATATCGGATTTATCGGGCAAGAAATACACAAGCGTACTCGAAGACAAAAATGATATCGCGTTTAGAGTTATCGCTGACCACCTGAGATGTTTGACGTTTGCCATTACCGATGGCGGTATGCCCAGCAACGAAGGCAGAGGATATGTACTTCGCAGAATTTTAAGACGTGCAAGCAGATTCGGCAGAGTGCTGGATATGCATGAGCCGTTCATTCACAAGCTTGTGCCGGTAGTGGTTGAAAATATGTCAAGTGCGTTTCCGGAGCTTAAAAGCAGGGGACAGCTTGTTTCGACGGTTATAGAAGCTGAGGAATCAAGCTTCGGCAGAACCCTTGACAGGGGATTGCAGATATTTGAATCCGCCGCGTCGAAGGCACAAAAGCAGGGCGAAAAAACAATCGCGGGCGATGAGGCATTTCAGCTTTATGATACGTTCGGTTTTCCGCTCGACCTTACGCAGCTTATGGCACGCGAAAGAAATCTTTCCGTTGACACGGCTGGCTTTGATACGCTAATGACGGAGCAAAAACAGCGTGCGCGTGCGGCAAAGAAAGATACAGGCATCGCACTTGTTACCGATGAAAAGCTGCCGACGACGAATGATTCGTTGAAATACCAAACGCAAAGCTGCGCGGCAAAGGTAATCGGCGTTGTCGATAAAGACGGCTACAAAGACGCTGGCGAAATTACAGAGCAGGCTGGCGATGTGGCGCTGATACTTGATAAGACGTGTTTCTATGCCGAAAGCGGCGGACAGAGCGGCGATTGCGGAATGATAAAAACCGACTCCGGCCAATTCGTTGTTGAAACAACGGAAAAAATCGCTGACTGCGTAATTCACAAAGGCAAGGTCGTATCAGGCAAAATAAAAATCGGCGATGCGGCTGTCGCAACAACTGATAGCAAACGCAGGTCGAGCATGAAAAACCATACCGCAACGCATCTGCTGCAATGGGCGCTGCAAAATGTTCTCGGGTCAACGGTTGCCCAGCAGGGAAGCCTTGTATGCCCGGAATATCTTCGGTTTGATTTTACATATCCTAAGGCGATGACCTCGGCGGAGGTTTCGCAGGTCGAGCATCTTGTCCGCGAGAAAATTGAATCCGCTATGCCGATTACGACAAAGAGTATGCCAATCAAGGATGCGAAAAAAATCGGCGCTATGGCGCTGTTCAACGAAAAGTACGGCGATAATGTTCGTGTTGTCGCAGTCGGGGCAAAGGATGCCGGTAAACTTAACGAGGCATTCAGCAGAGAGTTCTGCGGCGGCACGCACGTTGAAAACACCAGCGAAATCGAAGGCTTTAAAATCATAAAAGAAGAAAGCACCGCAGCAGGGGTAAGAAGGATTACCGCTCTTACGGGTTCAGAGCTTGTGAAATATCTCGAACAGCGAAGCGATGTTATCGACGGCTTGATGGAGATGCTCAATGTGCCGACTGAGCAGATAGTTGAACGGGTTGAAAAATTGCTTGCGGATAATAAAAAGCTCGCTAAGGAATTGAAATCGCGTCCTAAATCTGCGGGGGTTGACCCGATGGAGCTGGCAAAACAGCTTCTTGATAGTTGCGAAAAGGTCGGCGATGCTTGCATTGTTGTTGGTTCGCTTGGTGCTGTGCTTGCTGATGATGCGCGACGTGCAATTGATATGCTCAAGAAAAAGGCTCCATCTTCGGCGATACTGCTTGCAGTTCTTGAGGACGACAAGGTTATGCTTCTGTCGGGTGTTACCGATGACCTTATCAAACGAGGCGTAAAAGCTGGCGATATAGTAAAGGAAATCGCGCCGATAATTGGCGGCGGCGGCGGCGGAAAACCTCAGATGGCTCAAGCTGGCGGCAAAGACGCATCAAAAATTGACGAATGCCTCGAAGCAGCAAGGAAGTACATCACATCGAAGCTGCAATGAGAATGATGAATTACGAAACCCTAATGAAGAATCAACACCGAATGAGGAATTTTGAAATTCGGCATCTGGGCATTGATTCTACATTCTGATTTTATAATTCGGATTTTTTTATACTATTCGACCGTTACGCTTTTGGCCAGGTTTCGCGGCTTATCGACATCGTGGCCTCTAAGTACGGCTGCGTGATAGGCAAGAAGCTGAAGCGGAATAACCGTAAGAAGCGGCTGCAATGGCTCCGGAGCGTCCGGCACAAATACAACGTGGTCAGCGTAATTGCGGATATGCTCGTCGCCTTCGGTGGCGATAACTATTGTGCATCCGTTTCTTGCACGGACTTCTTCGATATTTCCGATGATCTTATCATACTGCGAACACTTTGTAGCCACAAACACTACGGGCATTCGATTGGTAATCAACGCAATTGGCCCGTGTTTCATCTCTGCTGCGGGTAAGCCTTCTGCGTGAATATAACTGATTTCCTTGAGTTTGAGAGCGCCTTCCAGTGCTACCGGATAATTGAATCCTCTTCCCAGAAACAGCCAATTGTCATGTTCGATATTTGCCTGGGCAATTGTTTTAATATGGTCAGTCTGCGTAAGAATTCTGCTAATCTTTTGCGGAATTTCTTTGAGTTCTTCAATATAATATTTCGCTTGCTCTGCGGAGATGTGTCTTCTTCTGCCTAATTCTATCGCAAGCATCGTAAGAACAGCTACCTGTGCGGTAAACGCCTTCGTCGAAGCTACGCCGATTTCAGGGCCGACACGAAGATATACGCCCGCATCGGTTGTTCTTGCGATAGTTGAGCCTACTACATTTACAACGCCAAGCACTGTTGCGCCGCGTTCTTTGGCTTGTTCAATCGCCGCCAGCGTATCAGCGGTTTCGCCGGACTGGCTGATCGCTATGACGCAGGTTCCTTCGTCGATGATCGGGTTGCGATAACGGAATTCGCTTGCGTATTCAACTTCCGATGGGATTCTTGCAAGCTGTTCAAACAAAAATTCGCCGACAAGTCCTGCGTGCCAGGCTGTTCCGCAGGCGGTCATTATTATTCGTTTGGTTTTTGTTAAATCTCTTGAAAATTTATCGATGCCGCCGAGAACGATTCTGCCGTTTTTTTCATCTAATCGTCCGCCTATACATGTAGCGATGCAGTTTGGCTGTTCAAATATTTCCTTGAGCATATAGTGCTTAAAACCGCCAAGTTCTATCTGGTCAAGTGAATATTCTATCTGGTTTAATTCTTTACGGACTTCGACATTATCAATTGTAGTTGTTCTGAAGCCGGCAGGGTTGACGACTACCATTTCACCATCAGACAGGTATATCGCCTGTGTGGTGTGTTCGACTATCGCAGCTGCGTCGGAAGCGATAATATATTCATTTTTTCCAACGCCGAGAATCAATGGCGAACCTTTTTTTGCACCTATTAAAGTGTCGGGGTAATCCGTACACATAATGGCAAGGCCGTAGGTGCCGACAAGTTCATTCAATGCCCGCTGAACCGCCCATTCGAATCTGTCGTTATTTTTTGTTGACTTTGCTGTTGAATAAAAATATCCGATAAGATTTGAAATGACTTCGGTATCGGTTTCACTTTTGAACTGGGCTCCCTGAGAGTTCAGCCATGTTTTCAAAGTGGCGTAATTTTCTATGATTCCGTTGTGCACCACAGCTATTTTGCCGGTATAGTCAATGTGCGGGTGGGCATTTGTTTCGTTAGGTTTGCCGTGCGTTGCCCATCGGGTGTGTCCGATGCCTATGTTCTGATCGGCCAAGGGCTTGTCGAGTTTTTCCTCAAGAAAGCTGATTCTGCCAGCGGCTTTTTTAACGTGCAATGCTCCCTGACTCAAAAGGGCGATTCCAGCTGAATCGTAGCCCCTGTATTCGAGCCTTTTCAGTCCCTCGATAAGGATGGGCTGAGCAATTTTTTGTCCTAAGTATGCGACTATACCGCACATAATACCTCCGAAAATTAAAGTGTCCTAACATTGTATCGTCAAAACATCTGTAATTGTTAACTCCAACAAAGACAGAATTCCTGATTTTATTTGATATGCGGGCGGAAAGACAGAGAAAAATTATTACCGTGGCAATTACTTTCAGTCTGTACTCATCTGCAAGTGCAGTTTTTTGATCCTTGTCGCAACTTTTTTGGGGATAGCGAATAAATAGAGTTTTGAGCCGTCTTTTCTGGTTATTTTCAATGTGCCGAAGTGCCCAATCGACCCGAGCAGTCCGGAAAAATATGAAATATTTTTGATGTCGCTGAACATAACAATCTGTGCCGTTGTTTTTGTACCTTTTTCGATTGTTATATATTCATTGGTTACGGTGTAACAGACGGATTTTCTAAGATGAAAGGCATAAATAATCCCGATTATCATAAACGCTGAGCATAATACCTTAATTTGCAAAAGGTTATCGGTAGAGGACATAATTGCTATTTTTGTGTCGATAAACCAGAGCATAACCATTCCGCTAAGGCAAAGCGACATCCATACCGATACCGGAAAAAGAGATGGCCAATGTCTCGACAAAGATTGAGGCTTTGACATAACTACATTTCTAATGTATTTTCTTCTTTCCTGTAGAATTTCTTCAATCATTTTTGCACCTGTGAAATATATTTTTATACTCATTTATCGGCTGAATATAGTTCGTTTTATAGAATTTTAGGGTGGTGCTGCAATTTTTATCTTATCGGACTTGCCATTTGACTTTGCCGTGCGTATAAATCTATGGCTCGATTAGTCTGCTGTCGAGCAGACTTGCCTATTGAAACCAGGTGCAGATTCTTATATCCGTTCCTGGCGGTTGGGTAAGGTAGTGAAAACTAGAAGCAGGGTAAGCAGACGCGGCGGCAGTTCTATACTGCCGCCTTTTTTATTTGCAGGGGTGCTCTAAAATATCATTGGTGATTCCCGGCTCTCATCATATAATCAGGCAGATATTTATTGTTAGAGGAAGTCTTCAATGGCGATACTAGTGGGAATTGATGAGGCTGGATACGGGCCGCTGCTTGGCCCTTTGGTAGTTTCAGCTGCCGCTATGCGCCTGCCTGACGAAGATTTAAAATCCGATATGTGGCAGATGCTCAAAGGTGCGGTTTCGCTGAATAAAAAAAATCTCAACGGCAGAATACTCATCGCTGACAGCAAAAAAGCATACTCCAAAAAAGCAGGTATCGACCATCTTCAGCGTACGGTTTTGACTGTTCTTAAATATCTTGGTCAAGACGCTGATAATGTTTTGTCGCTTTTGAATAAGCTTTGCCCCAATTGCCTCGAGAGGATTGTCAAATATCCCTGGTATGAAAATATTGCGGAGCAGAAACTCGGACAAAATAATGACGCGATAAGTCTTTGTGCTTGTGTTTTATCCAAAGAGCTTAAAAAGGCGAGCGTAGATTTTCTCAGCATCAAAAGCATTTGTCTGGATGTCGGATACTATAACAAAATGGTCAATCTGGTGCAGAATAAAGCTACCGTGCTTTTCACTTCGATATGTACGCTGATTCAGCAGTACTTCGACGAGTTCGGCTCGGAAAATCTGCAAATCATCGTTGACCGACAGGGCGGCAGGGCGGATTATCGCGGGCCGTTGCTTTCAATGTTCAATGGAGCGGAACTAAAGGTTTTGCGGCAGGACGAAAATCTCAGCAGCTATCATCTCAGCCTTGGCGATAAACAGATGAAAATACATTTCGCGGTAAAGGCGGACAGCAAGTATCTTCCGGTTTGCCTTGCGTCCATGACAAGCAAATATATTCGTGAACTGCTGATAGAGCAGATGAATAAATATTTTATCGCCCATTGCGCTGAACTTGTACCGACTGCCGGATACTGGACAGACGGCACTAGATTTATCGAGGACCTTGCCAAATTCTGTCCGAATATCAAATATAACAGCGAGCTTTTGATACGCTGCCGATAGGTACGGCGAAACTCACAATTCACATGTTTTCCACATATTGCGTTTATGATGTGCAAAACGTGTTCAAAACAAAAATATTTCTAACGTAAATCTAACAAACAAAAGCACATCGGGGCTGTGGAAAAGAAACTTTCCAAAACACGGTTGATAAAACAAATAACAGCATCTAACATAGTGCCTTCGTTATTATTTGGCACATAATAGAATAATCGCATAATCATTGCCTGATGTGATGGGAAGGAGACGATTTTGTAATGCAAACAATCGTCAAGGATGATGTTGATGCAATCAACACTACGTTAGAAGGTAGAATAGGACCGCATAAATACCGTGTTTGGTTTAAAAACTCGACCAGGATGTCGCTTGTTGATGGATATCTCAAAGTTGGCGTTCCGAATATGTTTATGGGAAACTGGCTTGAAAACCATTTCCTTAGCGATATTTCGTACTCAGTTCAACAGGCAACCGGCACAGAATGCAAGGTGCTGTTTAATATCGAGCCTGCGCTTGCTGGCGGACAGAGAAAGACCCAGCTTAATTTTCAGGCCAAGCAGGTTAATCGTGAGCAAAACGCCGATGTCCGGTCAAGGATTAAGCCTTCGCTGGCACCAGCTAAAGCAATGCTCAAGCTTAGTCTTGATTCGTTCGTTGTCGGAGGCGGCAATGAATTGGCTTATAACGCTGCAAAATCAGTGGTTTCAAATTCTAAATCGACATATAACCCATTATTTTTTCACGGTGGCTACGGCATCGGCAAAACCCATCTGCTTCAGGGTATCTGCAACGAAATGTCAAGGCTAAAGCCGCAGGCGAAATGGATTTATGTTTCTGCTGAGGATTTCACCAACCAGTTTATTCTTGGAATGAAGACAAAAAAACTCGAAGCCTTTAGAGATCGTTTCAGGAACGCTGATTTGCTGGCCATCGATGATATTCATTTTCTGGCGAGCAAGCCATCGACACAGGAAGAGTTTTTGCATACGTTCAATACGATAGATATGGCGGGAAAACAAATTATACTTGCCTCGGATGCTCACCCTAAGATGATTGGCAAGCTGTGCGATAAGCTGGTAAATCGTTTTGTATCGGGTATGGTCATTAAAATAGAGACTCCCGATGTTGAAACCCGCTTTGAGATTTGCAAAAATCGCCTGGCTTTTATGAAAAGGAGCTTTTCGGACAGCATAGTACGTTTTGTCGCGGAAAATATAAAAACCAATATTCGCGAACTCGAAGGGGCACTTTTGAAGCTGGTTGCGTACTCAGCTTTGAATGACGATAAAATTTCACTTGCCGATGCGAGAAATCTGCTTTCCGAGCATATCAGCAGAACAGACCCGATAGTTCATATTTCTGATATCGAAGCTGCGACATCGACATTTTTTGGGATAACAACCGCCGACATGCACTCGTCTCGAAAAGACGGCACTGTCAGTACTGCAAGGGCATTCAGTATGTATCTTGCGAGGAAATATACCAAAATGTCTTACCCTGAGATCGGCAGGCTGATGGGCGGTAAAAACCATGCTACCGTAATCCTTGCTTGCCGAAAGGTTGACGATATGGTGGCTCGGAACCTTGATGTAAATTGGCGGTCATCTGTCGGAAACAGGATTATGAAAGCACAGCTAATCATCGAAAAACTTATCGCTGTTGTCGCTGGTTAGCCGAAACACCATAAAAAACCAGCGGGGCTGTGGGAGAAGCCCCGCTGAAGGCACATAATAGAGGACATCGGCTGTCTGGCGTCTCCGTGATGGAGGTTTAAGATGTGTTGTCCTCTGGTTATTATACGCGCGTAAAAAACAAATGTTTTGATAATATTTCGTAATTCACGGCAAGAATAATCCTTTATACTGAAATCTGCTTGATAATTGTGCTTTTCGGGGGTATAAATATTTTGTCAGGCGAATCGGGAACTTAGCTGGAGGTAAAAAGATGACACCGCAAGAATTGCTGAATAAAGTCGAGCTGATACTTGAGGACTCAAAAACTGGGGTGCTGGCGACAATTGATTCAAACGGCAATCCCCATATGCGTTGGATGACCCCGATAGTTTTGCGACAAAGGCCGGGTTGTATTTATGCGGTTACAACGCCGGGGTCGGCAAAGACTATTCAAATCAGTGTCAATCCCAAGGTTGAATGGTTGTTTCAGACGCGGGCAATCAGTGAAGTTGTCAATATCAAAGGTGTTATAACGCAGGTTGACAATCCGGCTTTGAAGAATGAGATCATGGAATCGCTGGCTTCGATGCTTACGATGTTCTGGAAAGCTAATAATAAGCCTGATGAGTTCATAGTGCTTGAAACTGCCGTTGAGGAGGGGGTTTATTTTAAGCCGATGAAAGCTGTCAGGGAAATTGTTAAATTCGCATAGGGGGCGTTATGGCAGATGGCATAAAAAAATATGATTCGGCTCTGCTGTGTAAAATGCTTGAGCAGATGGTTTTGATTCGCAGGTTTGAGGAAAAGGCTGCTCAGTCCTACGGCTTGAAGAAAATCGGCGGGTTTTGCCATTTGTATATCGGGCAGGAAGCTGTTGCGGTCGGGGCGATTGCAGCGATAGACCTTACGAAAGATTATGTGATAACGGCGTATAGGGATCACGGCCATGCGCTGGCGGTGGGTATGGATGCAAACGTCATTATGGCGGAACTGTACGGCAGAATAGAAGGGTGCAGCAGGGGAAAGGGCGGCTCAATGCATCTGTTTGATGCTGATAAGCATTTTTATGGCGGCCATGGAATTGTTGGTGCGCATATTCCTTTGGCGGCGGGTATGGCGATGAAGATAAAGTATCGTGAGGAAGACGGCGTTGTGCTTTGTTTTTTTGGCGATGGCGCGATTCATCAGGGAAGCTTTCATGAGACGTTGAATATGGCGAGTGTGTGGAAATTGCCGGTGATATATATCTGCGAAAATAATCAATATGGAATGGGGACGGATTTTCGGCGGGTTTCTTCTCAGCCGCAGCTTTATAAGATGGCGGATTCTTACAATATGCCCGGCATAGAAGTTGACGGAATGGATGTTCTTGCGATGTACGATTGTATAAAGGAAACCGCAGAGCAGGTTAGAGACGACAATGTGCCCGTGCTGATAGAGGCAAAGACATATCGTTATCAGGGACATTCGATGAGTGATCCGGGTACATACAGAACCAAAGATGAAGTCGCAAGCTACAAAGAAAATGACCCGATAGTGATATTGAACAATAAAATGGCAGCGGCGGGACTGATAGATGATAAGCAGTATAAAGAGCTTGACGATAAGTGTAAGAAAATAGCGGCTGACTCTGCGGAATTTGCTGAGAAAAGCCAACAGCCCGATATTAAAACGATGTACGAAGATATTTTTGCTTAGGTGAAATATGCCGGTGATTACATATAGAGAGGCTCTGAGGCAGGCGATAGACGAGGAGATGGCTCGCGATGACTCTGTTTTGCTGATGGGCGAAGAGGTCGCTCAATATAATGGTGCATACAAGGTAAGCAGGGGGCTGCTTGATAAATACGGCGATAAACGTGTGATAGATACGCCGATAACCGAGGAAAGTTTTACTGGTATCGGAATTGGTGCTGCGATGGCGGGGCTTCGGCCAATCATCGAATGGATGACGTTTAATTTTTCTTTTCAGGCGTTTGACCAGATTGTCAATAACGCCGCCAAGATGCGGTATATGTCCGGCGGGCAATTTAAACTGCCGATAGTTTTTCGTGGGCCAAACGGGCCTGCCGAGTGGTTAAGCTCTCAACATTCACAGGCTTGCGCTGCGTTTTATTCGCATGTGCCGGGGTTGAAAGTAATATCTGCGGCGACGGCTTATGATGCAAAGGGATTGCTTAAATCGGCGATACGTGATGATAATCCGGTTATTTTTATGGAAGCTGAATTTCTGTATGGCCTTGAAGGCGAAGTGCCGGAAGAAGAATATCTGATACCCATTGGCCAAGCGGATATTAAACGACAAGGCAAAGACCTTACGATAATTACTTTCGGCAAGGTTTTGCATACGGCACTGAAAGCAGCCAAAGAACTTGAGGTTGATGGAATCGATGTTGAGGTCATAGATTTGCGGACGCTTCGGCCATTGGATGAAGGGGCGATTATTAAATCGGTAAATAAGACCGGCAGATGTATTGTTGTTGATGAGTCGTGGCCTTACGCAAGCGTGGGCAGCTATATCGCATGGTTTGTGTCGAACAGATGTTTCGATATGCTCGATGCACAGGTTGAACTTGTCAGCAGCGAGGATATTCCGATGCCTTATAATCACAGGCTTGAAGTTGCGGCCCAGCCCAGCGTGGAAAAAATAATGGCAGCGGCGGAAAAAGTGCTTTATCTAAATTGAGGATTTTAAGATGGCAGAACAGATATTGATGCTTGCGCTTTCGCCCACTATGGAAAAAGGTACGATAACCAAGTGGCTAAAGAAGGTTGGCGATAAAGTTGCTTCCGGCGAGGTAATATGTGAAGTTGAAACCGATAAGGCTGCGATGGATTATGAGTCGATGGCTGACGGGGTGCTTTTGAAGATAGTTGTGCCGCAGGGCGGGCAGGCGGCGATAGGTGAATGCATAGCGGTAATCGGGCAGGAGGGCGAGGGTGTTTCGGATTCGCAGGCCGATAAGCAAGTGCAAGCTGAGCCTGCCAAGCCTTTGCAGGAACCGGTCAGGCAGCCTGTAAGTCAGCCGAAGATTGAGACATCTGCATCGAGCCAGATTAAATCTACTCCGCTTGCACGGAAAATGGCTTCGCAGCACGGAATTGAGATTGGTTCGATTACGGGCACAGGCCCTGCGGGCAGAGTTATCTTGCGCGATATTGAGCAGGCGATGGCTTCGGGTAATAAGCCCGCAAAATCAGCAGGGGCTTTTAAAACGGATGTGTCGGCAGGTATATTGAAAGATGAAGAAATACCCGTCAGCGGCATAAGGAAGGTTATTGCTCAGCGGCTGGTCGAGTCGAAGTTTTCGGCGCCGCATTATTATCTTAAAGTTTCCGCTGATGCCGGTGAACTTGTGCGAACGAGGCAGAAACTAAAGATAGATTCAGCGAAGAATGTTTCTATCAATGCGTTTTTGATTAAACTTACCGCGGAGACGATGAAACATCATCCTGCGATAAATTCGATGTGGGCGGGCGATAAGATAATTCGTCACGGCAGAATAGATATTGCTCTGGCGGTTGCGCTGGATGACGGATTGATAACGCCGGTGGTCAGGGATTGCGGCAATAAGGGTATTATGGCGATTGAGACGGAACTTGCCGAATTGATAGCCATTGCAAAAGCTGGCAAATTGCAGAAAGAGCAGTACAATAACTCCACATTTACGATAAGCAATCTTGGCTCTTTCGGTATAGATGATTTTACCGCGATAATCAATCCGCCGGGGTCTGCGATACTTGCGGTCGGCCAGATATGTAAGAGGCCTGTTGTTGA
>CAMDDF010000032.1 GCA_945890885.1 Candidatus Kuenenia stuttgartensis
AAAGTGTTCCGATCCAGATTGAGAGCACCACTATAATAATGGTGATAAAAAATACACCTCAAAGTGGAATTTGATCCAGCCATAAGTCAACTTCCATAGTATTATTCTCCAATCTTTTTTACCTCACAATTCTACCACATGAGGCTGCAATATGTAAAGAATCTAACTTCCAAAAGATTTTCGTTCTTTAATAATTTCATAGACAGTTAAAAGCATATTTGGAAATATCATCAGGCCGCTAAAGGCGACGACAGTTACAATGACATTCGTATTTGGAAATCCATTAGTCGCAATAATAAAACAAATCGCCGCATTTCTCATACTTGTAGCAGTCGCAAGAACCCTTCTTGTTTCTCGTGACGGCCCGCCGAAAAGCCAGCCGATTATCATTGTTATAATTATAAAACTGACCATCACCGCCAGTTCGGTTTTGCTCATAGCGGCCATTGCCTCTTTCCTTTGTGCCAGCATACGAACAACAACGACCACAAAAAATACCGTACCAATAAGAGCCATCGGTTTCGATAACAAATTCGCAGCCTTTTTCGATATGCGGTGAACAGCAAGACCGGCCAACAGCGGCAAAAGAACACAGAGAAAAAGAAATATAAATACTCTTTCGTATCGCAATGTAAACGAGGCGTCAACAGGAAGCATAAAGCTGACAATTATAGGAGAGAACAGAACAGACAGCAATGTAAGAATGAAAAGAAGCGAGGTAGCATAGCAAAGAGCATCCTTCGTCTTGCTGGTGAACTGGATAGCATTTAACCCTCCAGGTGTCATAGCCAGAAGAAGTATTCCTACTTTGGCATCCTGACTCATAGGCACGATTTTAACAAGTAGCAAGCCAAGAATCGGGACAATGATTATGTTCACCAAAAGAGAGCATACCATAAGACTGCGGTCACGAAACGATGAAACAATTTCAACCATCGTTACCTTAAGGCCGATAGCCGCCATAGTGGTAACTAGGAATATCAATATAAAAGTTTTAGTTAGCATATCCATTAAAATGTCCTGTTTTAAAAAAACATAAAATATTCAATCATTAATCATGGCCTTATTACCGGATCATCGTTTATTCTTTTTTGCAGGTCTATTATCGGTTGCTGGCTCACTTTAAACAAACTTTGCTTGGGCCTATCAAGATCATAGATAAACACCACAACCAGTGAAAACATAGTGATCAAGAGCGGATAGACAAAAAAACCGCGTATGCCAACCAGTCCTGCATGGTAACCCATAGCCGCCATCCCTAAGATTGCAATACAATAAAGCATAACCCAAATTGATGTCTGAATCCGCCCGTGTACTCCAGCAATGAGCCTTTTGGTTTGTATATTGATCATGTCGCTCAATGACTGCACATAAAGCCAGGAGGAACTTGTACCTGTGCTTTTCACCTCACCAGCCATGGCTATTGACCAGAGTTGATCCTGGATTTCATTCGATCTGGAAATCGCAACATTAATCTCTTCTAATGATAGATATTTTTTCAATCTAAGATCAACATATTCGCGTAGGAGCTTTTGTGATTCGCTGCACGGAGCATCAGCAAGCATTTCCGCCATCGCATATGTTGACCTTATCGCGTTTGCTTCTTCAAGAACCAGTTGTCTGCGGGCATCAAAATGTGAAGCCGCTACCCCGAAGGTAAATGAAAGCATAAATGCCAATAGTCCCAGCATCACACCAACCATAGGGCCAACCAGAGAATCTTTCTCTTTATTCAAACGATTATAGCGATACCTTCCTAAACTAAAACCTACCTCGAATGCGACAAAAATAACCACCAGTGTAATCAGAAATATTACCCAGATATGAGAATTCTGAAATAATTGCACGATATTTTGGCTTATTTCTGCGATAGTAACATGCGGCATATATTCTCCTTTGGTTTCTAAAAAGGTCCTATTCTAAATATGGTATTAATCAAAGCAAGAAGTCCAAGAATCACGATGAAACCTGCTACAACTAAAGACAAGTTGAAATACCACTTCTTTTCAGGATTCAGCTTTTTTTCAAGATGCCAATATTGAATACAAGCCAATAACAGAGAAATGACACCAATGGAGATCAAAGTCAATCCAAAGTTTCGGGGGCCATTAGGATTTTTAATAACTGCTTTTCCTTCCGCCTGCATATAATGCAGGAACTTAAAAATGGTAAATCCGAAACTTATCATAGAAAGAGATGTCCGCGTCCATGCCATCAGGGTACGGTCGGCAGCCATAGATGTCCGCCCGATGGCCAAATCAGTACGGTCTTGCGCAAGCATATCTGATGTTTTTTGTTTTGCTTCTGACATATTACCTCCACTATTTAACTTTATATTAATTACTTGTCACTATTGGTTCCCACGACACTTCTTAAATTTTATTCCACTGCCGCATGGACATGGGTCATTACGGGTAACTCCTGCAAATTTTTCTACTGACATGGCATTTTGGTCCGCTAGTATTTTCATTACACCCTCAGCGGTTCGGCCATTTCGTATTAATTCTGCCATAATCCGCATTGGCTTGTCCGCATGTTTGAAGAACGCCTTGTAACCATCGCAAAGATAATTCAGCCCCGCTTCGCCGTCAGGCGATTTTACGAAGCGATTTTTGGGACACTCGCCATTACAGATATGAATAAATTCACAATTGAGGCAGTATTGCGGCAGAGTATCTTTTTTATCGTGGCCAAACTTTCGCTGTTTTTCGGAGGAGGCAATCTCGGCCATAGGTTTTTCCATGATATTGCCCAAGAGATGCCTCGGTTCGACGAAATGGTCACAGGAATACAAATCGCCATTATGCTCTAAAGCCATACCTAGCCCACATGTTGGTCCGAAGATGCACACTGTTCCCGCTTGCCCCAGCCAGCCAGCTAAAGCGCCATCGAAGTTGAGAACAAAAGTTTTTCCCACATCACGCCTAACCCATTCATCAAATATATCTATAAGGAACAGCCCGAATTGACTTGCGATGACTGACCTGTCCGTAACCTTATTTCCTTCCTGAAAACCTGTCTGGTTATCACGTTCCACAATCGGAATGAATTGTATATACTGTGCCCCAAGTTCATCTCTGAAGAAACGATAAACATCGAGCGGATGATCTGCGTTTTTCGAATTGACCGTGCAAAGGATATTGAATTCTACTTTGTGTTTCTGGAGAAGTCGAACGGCACGGACAACACGGTCAAAGGTTCCATGGCCTGCTTTGTCTTTACGGTAAAAATCATGAAGCTCCTTTGGGCCATCAAGGCTAAGGCCTATAAGAAAATTATTCTCGTGAAAGAACTGACACCACTCGTCATTTAGAAGGATTCCGTTTGTCTGGAAAGTATTTTCGATACAGGTACCTGGTTTTTGGTACTTTTTCTGAATCTCCACAGACCGCCGAAAAAATTCCAGACCCATCAACGTCGGCTCGCCGCCCTGCCACGCGACAGTTACCTGCGGAACATGATGAGCTTCCATAAGCTGCTTGATATAAGCATCGTGAACATCTTCCGACATTCGGAAATCACTGTCAGGATAAAGCTCTTCTTTTTTCAGAAAGAAACAGTACGCACAATTCAGATTACAATCCGAACCGGTAGGCTTAGCCATAATATGAAATGCTCGCAGTGTATCAGATGATGTCATTGATGTTCCTTACAGCAGTCTTCCATTATTATTTATTAGCCGGTCACAGGCCTGACAATGCCTCAAACAATTTCTCCGCCAGCTCCGTTACAGGATACTTCAACAAAAATAGCGGTAGCATCGGCAGTATCACAGATGCAAATAATCCCATAATTAGTCTCCGGCCAGCGGGAATCCATCGCATCTTGCGCACGACATTGACGCTGTTGGTCAGGTCAGCCAGTGATTGTAAATCTGGCGTATCCAGATCGGATTCAACAACCATCCTTCCGCCGCGGATCCATTTGTGGTCAAACACATTCACATATTGAGATGCCATGACCATATATTCATTTAATCCTGTCACCCGGCATTTCCAGAGCTTAGGTGAAAATATAAAGAGCGGGCCCATAAACAGCACCGCATTCATAATCAGGACAATCGGAATAAAGCGGTACAATGTCTCAAACGCCATCGTTCCAGATGAAATATCTTCCGCAAATTGTGCAGAAAGAACCACTGAGATCGCCATTGCCAACGGAGAAAAATGTTCCTGCACGACCTCCAGATATCCCAAGCCTGCCGTGCAATCTGGGTGAGTCGGGATAAGATGCAGATTCAATCTTTCAACTCGCCAGAGGAAATAGCACCACAGACCAAGGTGCCAAAGCCAGCGAAATATCAGAAATCTAAATAGCGAAAGGCAAAATAATAAGTACCAGCCATTAACCCAGTTGATTCTGCCGCCAGCCTGTTCAAGTATCCAAGCCCAATTCCCTGTCTTGCCAGTGCCAGGCATATTAAAGATCATCCCGATTAGAGGTAAAGTAAACGCCGCCAGAAGAAAAATAATCTCCGCCAGCCAGGAATCTTTAATCCGGCCGACACGGCGGATGTCCGATGCCAATGCAGGCAACTCTGCTTCAGGCACTATACCGGATTTCACGAGGTTGCTGATAAACTCCGCCATCCGTGGAACAACTAATGTTTCACATAGGAAAAACAGCGGTACCGCCACCAGCAGGCGAATATGAACGCCGATAAGAGAAAGAGAAAACATCTTGAAGCCAACTCCATGCAGGAATGCCAGCAACATCAGAATACCCCATGCCAACATACCAAGTGCAAACCCAAGTCGAATGGTATTCGTTCTTTCACGAACCAAGCCCAGTCTGCATCCCAGTTGATGCAATAGCCCGCCAAACAATGAGAATTCCTGAATTTTGTCATTTTCGTTCATCATCTGTATCATCTTATCCTATTGATTAATCAATAGCCAGTGGCAATCATTAACATCGCCACCGGCTATGTACTTTACTTTTCTACTGCCGTGCCATAGCGACACGGATAGCATCAGCCGGATTAATTAGGTGGTCCGAATTCTCAGCGGCTTCGGTAATCGCGAGCTGCACGCCCTTGATTGTACCATTAAAAGCGTTGCCCTGCGGACCGTAGTCCGGAGATACAGGAGCGCCGCTGTCCTCGCCCACATCGCAACCATCGTCAGCGGAGAAAACAATCGCCAGTGTGGCACCGACTTCTCCCTCGCCAACTTTCTTGCCATCGGTGTAGAGCATTACCTTACCGCCCTTACCAAGTCCGCCACCAGCATAGGCAAATTCCATGCGTACCTGATGCTCGCCAGATGGAATCGGGGCGGAACCTTCGATAATGAAGTGCTTGAGGCCACCCCAGTTATAACAATACCTGAGTTTGCCGCTCTTAGCATAGAGGCTCCAGCCGCCGATATTGGCGCCTTGAGAAATAATGACGCCTTCAGCACCTTCCTTAGGCACCACAATTTCAGCAGTGACGGAATGCGATTTATTCTTAAGATTCAGAACGCAATTTTCCGACAGCCTTCCCATGCCGCCAAAAAGAAGCTGAGTCTTGCCCTTGATGAGCACCGGCCGGCCTGCGGTGTCGGGATTAAACTTCTCAACCATCCGGTCGTCCAGCGGCAGAACCTTGTAGCGCGTCGCCTCGATCAGCCACAGACGCTGCAACTCGTGGAGTTTCTGTGGATTCTGCTTGGCGAGGTCATTCGTCTGGCTCCAGTCCTTGTTTGTATCGTAGAGTTCCCATACATCATCATCAAAGGCAGGAACCTTCGCATCAAGCGCAGCCCATGGCGTGCGGTGTTTCGTTACCGCGGTCCAGCCCTTGTGATAGATACCACGGTTACCGAACATCTCGAAATACTGTGTCTCATGTCGCTCCGCCGCCTTGCTGTCATTGACTGAGTAGAGCATGCTCGTTCCCTCGATCGGGTCCTGCTGGATGCCGTCCACCGCGAACGGCTGAGGGATGCCCGCTGCATCAAGGATCGTCGGCGCCACATCAATAACATGCGTGAACTGCGAACGGATTTCGCCTTTAGCCTTAATTCCATTGGGCCATGAAACGATGGTACCGTTGCGAGTGCCCCCAAAGTGGGAGGCCACTTGCTTTGTCCACTGGTACGGCGTGTCCATCGCGTGTGCCCAACCCACGGCGTAGTGATTATAGGATTCCGGCCCGCCGAGTTTATTAATCCGCTCGTTCAGATACTCCGGAGTCTCAAAGGCCTGCAATCCGTTAAAATAGCTCATTTCATTAAAGCAGCCGTTGACGCCGCCCTCAGCTGATGCACCGTTGTCGCCGATGATATAATGGACGAGCGTATCTTCGAAAATTCCAAGCTTCTTCAATCCATCAAACAGCCTGCCCACATGGTGGTCGGTATATTCCATAAAACCTGCGTAGACTTCCATCTCGCGACGCAGAAAGGACTTGAATGCCTCAGGCATCTCATCCCATGCCGGTATCTCTTTTGATCGTGCGGTAAGCTGACAGTCTTGCGGAATAACGCCAAGCTTCTTCTGCCGGGCGAATGTCTCCTCGCGCAGCTTGTCCCAGCCCTGATCAAACTTTCCTTTATATTTATCAGCCCATTCCTTTGGCACATGATGGGGGGCGTGTGTAGCGCCGGGTGCAAAGTAAACAAAGAACGGCTTGTCGGGGGCTAGGGACTTCTGTTGGCTAACCCAGTTCATAGCCTTATTTGTCATATCATCCATCAGGTGATAGCCCTCTTCTGGGGTTTTTTCAGGTTCGACTGGGTTGGTACCCTCATAGAGCGTCGGATACCACTGGTTTGCCTCGCCGCCGATGAAACCGTAGAAATATTCGAATCCGCCACCGCCAGTTGGCCAGGCATCGAACGGACCGACAGGGCTTGTCTGCCAGACCGGTACTTCGTGGCACTTGCCGAACTGCGCTGTGGAGTAGCCGTTGAGCTTAAGAGTTTTTGCCAAAGGCGACATAGTGTTCGGCAGAACCGAGCAATAGCCAGGTGCACCGGTAGCAATCTCTGTAATTCCACCCATGCCAGCAGAGTGATGGTTTCGCCCGGTCAGCAACGCCTGACGCGTCGGTGAGCAGAGAGCTGTGGTATGGAAGCGGTTGTACTTGAGGCCGTTCGCCGCAAGCTTTTCCGCTACCGGCGTTTGACATGGGCCACCGAAAGCACTGGATGATCCAAACCCGGCATCATCAATCAACACAATCAGTACATTTGGCGCCTCCTTAGGCGGGCGAAGCTGCTCGATTGGAGGAAACTTGCTATCAGGGTCCTTCGCATCATAGGCGATGAACTTGGACCTTTCGGTGTTTGGCATCGGCAGATGCGAACGGTGTTTTTTGTCTTGAGCACTCATTTTAATTCTCCTTTTCTATTTTTCAATGCTTCAATTATCTACTTTAAAAATCTATCTTCATTCTCAAGCCCGCAATATAGGCGTTGTCAACATTGTTAGCGCTTGGTTCAATGATTTGAAAATCAGCCGTCACATGCATCCATTTTGATATCTCAAAATTGTAGAAAATTTCAGTTCCTTGTGTATCGCTGAAGTCTCGTTCGATAAGCCTTCCGAATTCGTCAGACAATTGGGCGTAAAAATATCCAACCCCATAGGTATCATTATCGCGTCCGTCAAGGATACCCTTGCCGCCCAAGCCTGCACTATAGAAGTTAGCGATGGGATTTGTTTTTTCATCGGCAGTACCTAATCGTGCGAAGACTCCGAAGCCTTGCGTTTCATCCTCTTCTTCAGTGAATAGATATTGATGCATATTATACATAAGGCTCCACGAATCATCCTCTTTCGCAAACGTTACCGGATAACCAAGCATTGCATCAAGGAAAAGTCTCGGGTCCTGACTGAGCAGCGTATAATCTTTGGTGCCATAAGTGCCGCTAAACGTATGACTGCCCGGCTTGTCAAAAAATCTTGTCGGCTGATGATATCCAACAACAAATGTCTGACCGTTATCAAAATCCTCATTAAAGCCGCTGGTATTCGGCTGGCCATCGGCGCCAAGTACCATAAATGAAAGAATGGCATGGTCTTTAGCAAGAGCATCGGGGAAAAAAACTACTGCCCCTGCCCCTAATGTTGAGTACGGAACAGTACGGAGACCAACAGAGTTCACGATAAAATTCTGGTTCATAAAATTGGTCTTGCCCCTTCCGCCGGCAAATATATTGTCATCGCAATCCAGCGTGTTAATTTTCCCCATATATACCGCAAAGCTTTCCGAGAGAAATTGCGTGTACTTAACCTGAGAAACATTTATATGTTGATAATTTGGCAACGGAAACAACCCATCGATGTTTGTACCAAGTATAGTGCCTACATCCTCGTTGGCAAATTCTCCGAACTGATGTTCAACCTGCACATCCAAAGACGCTCCCTGCCACAAACCCATTTTCTGGAAATCAAATTTGAACCTGTAATCCATCGATCCGCCGTACTTCCAGCTCTGATTCTTTCCGCCATCCAATACACCCTGATAACTCTGAACAGCATCCATATCAACGGTGATTCCATTTTCAGCAAGTTTTGTCCTCTCGCCGCCCCAGTCGCCAGTTAATTTGGTGCTATTGAAATCCGGCACAGCCTCAGCATAAACGCTGGCACAAACACAAAAAACGATAAGAAACACAATAAATCTATTTGCTATTTTCACCCTTTTTATTCCTTTCATTTTTTTCTTGCAAGTCCCGTTTATTTTTCACCGCTGGCGAAACGACCTGCTTTACATATATGAAAAACGGTCATTATTAAGTTCACACGCGGTATTTATCTTGCCATGGCCCGATAATGACAAATCCACAATGGCAAATTTTGATTTCGTTTTATTTAAAGATTCAATAAATGACGGCTGATCCGCGACCAGCTCCAAACCCCAAAAAAACGCCTCCAGCAACCACATGAGAAAATCAAGTATGTTATGATGCTTATCACCAAGAACGATACAATTGTTTTCCATAGCGACCACCTTTGTAAAGATGTAATGCTTCAGAAGGAAACAGACAAATCCTTAAAAGTTGTTAATCTTTTATGGACAAGATATTACAGGAAATCGCAGATTCATTCAAGTACAATGTTTGAACTTCACTTCAAATCCGCTTCTACAGAAGAGACAGAAGGCTCGTTTATGTGTCCGTTCATCTGAGCAACCTGAGCGTGATCATACGTATGTCTGCAGCAAAAATGGAACAAAAAACTCTAAAAGAAGGGTTGGCACTCACCGGAACGTGCAGATTCGCGGCAAAGATGATGAAAGAAAGAGGTGCAACGCCAACGATACTTAGAGGCTACGATGAATATAACGAAGTTTGTTATAATAGCGGCTCTGTTTATGGAGGAGTCGTTAGGGCAGGCGATAATAACTAACTTATCGGTATGACGAGATAGAAAAAGTTCCGGTTCACTTATTTTACCTTTTTCAATATTGCTAATTGATTCAAAAGTTAAATCTTTTGTAGAGTAAAAATCCCAATCCCTATTTTTAATGTTGATGTTAAAGCTTTATCCATCTTTTAAAACAACTGTAAAATCAATTCTCCTGTCATTTTTGCCCACTTTGTTTTTTACTATTTCCAGTTTTTTACTTTTAAAAATCTTCTTCAACTTTTTTAGTACTCTTGCATCTTTTTCTGGTGTTTGGCTCGCTAATCCTGTTTGGAATTTGTTATTTTTTCCATTTCTAATACCCCTTATAAATAAACAATTAATGCTCTTGTTTGTCTATTTAAAAATAAGTACAGAAATATCCTTTATTTATGCATATTAATATCTTTTTTTGTTTTTCTAAAAAATATGCTAAAAATGAAGAAACTATAAATGCAGTACTTATTAGTGTTTACAATCGTATTTCGTAGGAAAGATGACCAAAAAACAGCAAAAAACTTGTTTTTGATAGTAAAAATAGGGTGGTTTAAATTCGAATCCTACCGGGCTCATTCATTTATAACTAACGTATAGATAGCCACTTACAACACTTATGCTGTCTCATTTTTACACTCTTTTTTTAGTGAGTCTAATTCGTGGCGTTTCAAAAAATATCTTGATGGTTTGTGAGACAATAAATACCGGAGGAAAGGGCTCATTCTGAGCCAAGAGGGGTATGGCAATCTAACTGCTAATTATTATTGATTGAGTGATAGCATGTTAGAAGAAAACTACCCGGCTATATAGTGAAACTAACTATAAAATAGTATTGAGGCACTATGGGATAATAGCCGATAATAAAGGTGGTGAGCGGCAATGATGCCTAACTTTACTACCATGCACATTATTTATAAATAAGTTTTATTGATACTGTGACACTGTAAAATAAATCATATAAAAAGTAAAATATTTTTAAAACCAGAGCTTTTGGAGTGGAATTTGCTATGGCTATTCAATGTATACGGACCGAAGAATTATTGTTAGTCCAAAAACTATCATACCTTTTATGATAAAAATAAGAAATCATAAACGCAGATACACTGCCCTGGGTATGAGAAGATTCCCTTTGTGTGGCAGTTTTGCTGTCCTTTTTGATTCCATAATGGAATTTTTTTCGGAAATTTAATTTTTTTTGAAATACGATAATTGAGTTCAGATATAGCTATGCAAATTTTCAATGCAGCTTACGGGGACGGAGTCTAAATAAAATATGTCAATAAGGTCAAAGTTATATAAGGGCAGTCTTTGGAGTGTTTCAAGCCAAGGATTAACGTTATCGATTCAGTTTGGCCTGACATTAGTACTTGCGTTTAAGTTGGGGCCAGATGCCTATGGCTTGCTTGGAATGGTTACGGTCATAACCGGATTTGTCGGGTATTTCACGGAATTTGGTTTGATTGCAAGTATCGTACAAAAAAAGGAAGTTGATGATCTTGACTGTGATACGGTATTCTGGTCCTCAATCTTTCTATCTATAATAATATATGCGGCGGTGTATTTTGCGGCTCCGCTTATGGGGTTATATTATGCAAATCAGGTTTCTGATAAACAGGAGCTGATACTGATTACAAGAGTTATCTTTATTGATTTTCTGATAAAACCATTTAATTTTATCCCTGCTGCGCTTGAAATAAAGAAAATTAAATATGACCTGATATCTATTTCAGGTATTATTTCAGTTGCGATTTCAGCGGTGATTGCTCTGATTCTTGCATTTATGGATTATGGGGTATGGGCGCTTGTTTATCAGCAGTTGAGTTCGACGTTTTGTAGTACGATTCTTTTATGGATATTTACGAAGTGGTCTCCAAAGATGCAGTTTTCAGTTGAACGGTTCAAGACACTTTTTTCATTTGGTACGCATGTTACATTTAATAACCTGATAAAATTTTTCTCCGGAAATGTCGATAATCTGCTTGTCGGCAGGCTGCTTGGGCCAAGAGAACTTGGTATCTATACCCTTGCATTCAGGCTGTCAAGGTATCCGCTTGAAAAGGGATGGTCATTTTTTGGTAAGATGCTTTTTCCAGCTTTTTCAACATTTCAGGATAATATTGAACGATTGAGAAAAAACTTTTTGCGAATATCAATCGGCGGCGGTTTGGTTTTGATTCCTCCTCTTTTGATTATATTTTTTGGTGCGGAATCCATTATTGTACTGCTTGGTAAAAAATGGGCATCGTCAATAGATCAGATGGCGTTGATAATCAGGATATTCGCGGGCTACCTGATAGTGCAGACGGTTTGTTACGCTGATGAGCCAATGCTTATGGCACTTAAAAAAGTACATATCATGAATAGTTATAAGACGCTTATATCCGTTTTGCTTTTGGTATTCGGATTTTTTGGTATAAGGTACTATGGGCTTAACGGGATGGCTTGGGTTTATATGGTTATGACGCTGCTCTATATTGTTACCATTAAATTAGTGCTTAGCAGGATGCTTGGGGTTAGGATTTATGATTTTCTGAAAAATACAAAACATATAGTTTATTACGGTGTACTGGTGGCAGCTGCTGGATTCGCCGTTTACTTTTTTATGCCAGACAGCGTTATGCCAGGCAAATTTGGGCAGGTGCTGTTTCTCATAATTTTGTGTCTGGTTATAGGTGCAGTTTCTATTGCAATGATGCTGTCTTCGAAAATCCTGAAGAGTCGAAAGCCATTTTTTGATATTGATGGAATCATCTATTTTAGATAAAGGGGTACTCAATGGGTAGTGACTGGAAATATTTCAAGGCTCAAATAGACGGTAACACAATTAAAACGGCAGGGCAGGCGTTTTGTTTGCTTGGTCATTCTTATCATCTTGATGGATATCCAAAGCCTGGAGGTACATGGTCAAAATGGGAATTTAAAGATAATACGCTGACAATTGAGAACGACTGTCTCGGTTTTTATCCGATTTATTATTGTCTTGATGAGACAAAGATAATAGTGTCAAATTCAATACTGAAAATTATCGCTGAGGCAGGCGATATAGAACTTGATGAGAATGCGCTCAGTATGTTTGCCCGCCGGAATTATTTTCTTAATAATTGTACCGCATATAAAAATATTAAAACCCTTGCGCCGAATACGACAATTAAATGGTCAGCGGGAAACTTTACTGTTAATCAGTCATTTTTGCCTGCGTCAAAGCCCGCGAATCTAAGTCATGAGCAGATTGTGGACGGCTATGTTGAGCTGACTCGACAGGCGATGAGCAGGAATTTACCAAGTGATGAAAAATTTATAATGCCGCTTAGCGGAGGCAGGGATTCTCGGATAATGCTGCTTGAGCTATTGGATAGGGGTTTTAGGCCTGAAATTTGTGTTACCTGTGGGGAATCTCGAGATGTCAAGCTTGCAACGCAAGTTTGTCAAAGGCTTGGGCTTGAGCATAAGATACTTGAGCCGAGACAGAGATGGATCGGTGATGCTGTACGAAAAAATATTCGTATCAGTTTTGCAACTATTCAGCATGACTGGCTTATGGGCATTGGTGATTTTGTCAGAAACAGCGGATTGTTAAATTATGACGGCAATGGCGTTGGGATGTTTTCGAGGAACGCCTATACTGATAATGGGATGAGGCAATTTGAAATGTTTCGAGATGGCAAATACGCTGAATTTGAAGATGAACTATTTCCGCCTGATAATGCGGCAGAAAAGTATATCAATATGCTGCCGGAGCAGTTTGGATTTATCAAGGGCGGGCTTGATGGGCTCAAGAAGGAACATTTTGAAAATATATCATTGTATAATATTTATTCAAATCATTTGAGTGCTTTCAGTTTTTACAGCAACACTCGCACTGCGATTTCGACATGCCCATTTGGTATTATGTACCCAGCCCAAATTTATTGCCCGCTGTTGGATTATGACCTTTTCAGCTTTGTTGCTTCGTTGACGCCTGAGCAGATGACAGCAAAAGAGCCGCAGGCTGATGCGGTGCGAAAAGCTTATCCTGATCTTGCGGATGTTCCATTTTATAATGAGATGAAATTTGAGCCTGCTCCTAAAATCGGAAGACTTACTAAATTAGTGAATGTCGCGGATACAACAAAATTTCTTGCTAAATTTGATAGTGCCAGCTTGCCATATTTTTATAAAACTAAATTCAGCAAGGCTATCGATAACAATGGTTCGGCCCATGCCAGATTTTTGAATTTATTGTTTTATCTTTCGATGGTCAAATACTGCGGCAAGAGAAACAATGCAATTGCAATGCTCGAATGGCTTGAGGATAAGGAGTCAATTAATGAAAAGAGTTATTAATCTTGTTACGGCGGTAGATAACTATCTGCGGTGGAACTGGAGATTTTATAGTTTCCCATTCAGATCGAGGCTTGCAAAGCCCGATATGCTTACAAATACGCATGCAATTAGAATTGGCAAAAAGGTCGAAATACGAAAGCATGCAAGGCTTGAAGCATTGGGTGATTGCAGCGGAGATAAGCCTAAAATAACTATTGGCGATGGTACATCAATTCATTTTTATTTTCATTGCGGGGCGGCAGAGTCTGTAATAATCGGCCCCAATGTTTTGATTGCAAGTAGGGTTTATATAAGCGATCACGACCATGATTTTGAAAATCCTGACGTGTTGCCGGTGCATTCCAAAAGACTGACATCCAAGCCTGTGGTTATTGAAGAGGGTGTCTGGATAGGCGAAGGTGCTATAATATTAAAAGGCGTAACTGTCGGCAAAAGGGCGGTTATAGGTGCAAATGCGGTGGTTACCAAAGATGTGCCGCCTTTTACCATTGTTGGCGGTGTGCCTGCAAAAGTTATTCGAAAGTTGAATTTTATAAAAGAATCATAAATGAAAAGGGTATTATTTTTTGCATATTATTTTCCGCCGACCGGCGGGGCAGGCGTTCAGCGAGCGGTCAAGTTCGTAAAATATCTGCCAGAGTTCGGCTATCAATGTTCGGTTGTGGCTGGCTTAGACAGTAAACTGTTTGTAAATCTTGAGCTTGACCATTCACTGCATGAAAGTCTTAATTGTTATATTTCTCGTATAACACTTAATAGATTTGAGGCGTTTCAATATAAAATTTTTAACCAGACATTAAGAAGGTATTTTCCATTCGCAGCGATGCGATGGTGGAAAACCTCTGCGAGAAGGGCTCTTGAGCATGCTGTCAAGGAGTCCAAGCCGGATGTAATAATTACTACGGTCAGTCCATTTATGTCGGCAGATGTTACGGCGGATATTGCCAGGAAATACAATATTCCATGGGTTCTTGATATGCGTGATCCGTGGGCACTTGATCCGATTAACTATTATCCATCGTATTTGCATTATACTTCGGATTTGCGTAATATGCATCGAGCGTGTAAAAGTGCCAATGCAGTCATAATGAATACGCCGGATTCGCTTAAGGCCTTGCGTGATACGTTTGCAGATGTTGACCAACAGAAAACTTTTTGCATAACTAACGGCTGGGATGATGAGGATTTTGTTGCGAGCGTCCGAAATTATCAGTTGGCTGATGGGCCCTTAAAAATTGTCCATACCGGAGTGTTTCATACGCAAAATGCTTTGAAACTCGACCCTGCAAGCCGAAAGGCATTTGGGGTCAAAGAACATAGGATTATGGACTGTTTAAGATATTCAGCAGGTAATCCGCACTTGCTGGCACGCACGCCGTTTTATCTGCTTAAATCTATACGCCAGCTTATTGATGCTGAAAAGATCCAGAAAAACGATATTAAATTGATATTTGCAGGGGCCAATACTTCCAGCGATATCGAGATGGCCAGAAAATTTAATCTTGAAGATGTTGTTGAATTTAAAGGATATTTAAATCATGATGATTCTGTTAATTTGTTAAGCGATTCGGATGTGCTTTTTCTGCCGTTGCATATACCGACGAAAGGGAGCAGGAACCCATTAATTGTGCCGGGCAAGGTGTATGAGTATATGGCATCTGGCAAGCCGATTTTGTCGCTGGTGCCGGAAGGCGATTGCAGGAACTTTCTTGAGCGGTATGGAAACAGTTTTATCTGTGATCCGGCCGACTGCGACAGTATATCGAATACTATTGTTGATATTGTCAGCCGCAGAAAAAATAAGGTTCTTAATGAGCAGATGAATGTTGAATTTACGAATCAGTTCAAAAGGAAAGAATTGTCCGTAAAATTGAAGCAGGTTCTGGATTTTGCGATAGAAAAGTAATTTTAAAATGAAAAAATAAAGTCATGTTGTTTTCGTGGGACAGTAAAGCGAAGAATGTTTTTGAGAATCTTTTTTTTAAACAGGCATAAGGCAAAAGGAAAATGAGGAATTGCAAAAAAATAGCTACCCCGTCCTACGAGCTAAGGGCTTAAAACAAAACTATGAATACTAAACTAAAAATTTGTCTTGCGGCATCGGCGGGCGGGCATCTGGTTCAGCTATTGAAGGTGGCGGATTGCTGGCAAAGCTACGATAGATTCTTTGTTACCACTTCGGATGCGGTCGCGAAGAAACTTTCTGCGCAGGGCGATGTTTTTGTCGTTGGCGAATCAAACCGCAATAATCCGTTCAAGATGTTGATGGTGTTGTCCAAATGTATCAGCATCATAATTAAAGAAAGGCCCGATGTGGTTTTAAGTACCGGAGCCGCTCATGGATGTTTGCTGTGTCTTATTGGGAAATTGTTCGGTGCTAAGGTAGTCTGGCTCGATAGTATTGCCAATACCGAAAAGCTGTCATTTAGCGGCAGAATCGTTAGGCCTTTTGCGAATTTGATTTTAACGCAATGGCCCGGTGTTGCGGAAAAATATAAGAATGTTGAATTTGCGGGGTCGGTCGTATGATATTTATAACAGTTGGTACGCAATTCGGGTTTGATCGTTTGGTGCGGGCGGTTGATGAGGCGGTGTCGAGCGGATTAATTACCGAGGAGATTTTTGCGCAGATTGGGCTTGGTGATTATAAGCCGAAGAATTTTAAATATTTCGAAATGCTCGATAAGCAGCAATTCGAGGATAAGATTTCGCAGGCGGACGCGATTATCAGCCATGCCGGCGTTGGTTCGATTATAACGGCCCTTGAAAAAGGTAAGCCGATGCTTGTTATGCCGAGGTTGAAACAATACGGCGAGCTTGTCAATGACCATCAGAGTGCGACGGCGCGGAAGTTTGAGGAACTTGGCCATGTAATCGCCGCTTATGATGCGGGTCAGCTTCCTGAGAAGATAAAGCAGTTGAAAATGTTCGTTCCAAAACCAAGAACGGCCAGCCCGGAAAAGGTAGCGGAAAAAATCGGACAGTTTCTGGCAGGGATTTGAGATTTTTTTTAGACACGGATTACACAGATTACACGGATTCTTTTTATTTAGAATTGGAAATTTAATAGTTAAGGTTGGCAAAGGAATAGACATTACATGCTAACTATAATAGGAATATTTTTTTTAATTGGAATAACATTCCTTCTTATTGGTCTCCCTTTGACTTACTACATCTGGCGGGGGAATTTCTGGAGAACAGTAATGTTAACATGGCTTATATGGATTTTGTACGGATTTTCCATACCAGCTCAAGCGAAACTATATCATATGCTTACAGGTGAGCATTCAGATTTCAATGGAACTGCTTTTTTGGGCGGAGTGTTGTTTGGTTGGTTTCCTGGATTGGTTATTGCCTCAATAGGACCTTTTGTTTACGACTTAATCAGATTAATCAAAAAAATGATTGTAAAAATATTTAAACAAGAAGAAAAAAAATAAATAAAATATAGACAAGAAATATGGCATGAATATCAAGATTTATCAAAATATTTTGAAAGTTGTTCTGCTTTCAGCGGCGATTGGCTGGGGTATATCTGCAGTTGGAATTTTTCTACCTTGGTCTGTTGCCAGAAATCAGTTGTATTCTTTGGGATGCGACATACCAAATGATCCGATGCTAAATTATTGGTTCAGGATGACAGCATGTGGGTTTACATTTATTGCTTGTCAGTTTGTTTATATGGCGATTAATTTGCAAAATAAAATCAAGCTTATATGCTTTGCGGGATATTTCCAAGTTTTTTTAGGTATTATTCTTTTTGGATATGGCATTATGCTTGACCTCTTTTTTATACCATATCTTATAGATTCCTGTTTTTGTTTATTTGTAGGGCTCGCTTTGATTATTAGTTGCTACAAAATGAAAGAAAATTAATCCGTAGTGTGTGCAAGTTCTGCGGAAAAGAAAAAAGCTGGATACCCGCC
Source organism: Candidatus Kuenenia stuttgartensis (assembly GCA_945890885.1). Classification (GTDB taxonomy): domain Bacteria; phylum Planctomycetota; class Phycisphaerae; order Sedimentisphaerales; family CAMDDF01; genus CAMDDF01. The sequence goes on from CAMDDF010000032.1 coordinate 17,583, forward strand.
TGCGCGGGTATGACAGCGAGGTAATCGTTAGTTTTAAGTGCTTAGTGTTGAGTCGGAAGAGATCCCTCGGCTGCGCTCGGGATGACAGTGGTGAATTATCCGGTCGCTTCCGCGACTCGGCTTCTATTGTAACCACCGGAATAAATCGAGGGAGCTAAAGATTGCAAAATGTAATGTATTTTGATATACTATGACGAATTAAAATTTTGAGAGAAATCGATATGAAGGGTATTATACTTGCGGGCGGATACGGAACCAGGCTTATGCCGATGACCCGCGTAACGAACAAGCATCTTTTGCCGGTGTACGATAAGCCGATGATATATTATCCGATTCAATGTCTGGTCAATGCCGGCATCAAGGATATTATGATTGTTACCGGCGGCAACAACGCGGGCGATTTTCTTGAGCTGCTCGGCGACGGCAGGGAGTTCGGGCTAAAAGAGCTGCACTATACCTACCAGCAAGGGGCGGGCGGAATTGCCGCGGCTCTAAAACTGACGGAGGATTTCGTTGATGGCGATAAAATAGTCGTCATTCTCGGCGATAACATCATAGAAAATAATATCTGTGGTGCTGTAAATGATTTTACCGCCCAAAAAGCGGGCGCTAAAATTATGCTCAAAAAAGTGCCAGACCCCGAAAGATTCGGCGTGGCGGAAGTCGATGCCAAAGGCAAAGTGCTGAATATTGTTGAAAAGCCCGTATCGCCCAAATCAGACCTTGCGGTGATAGGAATATATATGTTTGACGAACAGGTTTTTGAGATAATATCTACGCTGAAGCCATCGGGCAGAGGCGAACTTGAAATAACCGATGTAAATAATGCCTATCTTAAATTAGGCACTTTGACAAGTCAGGTTCTTGACGGCTGGTGGACGGACGCAGGCACAATCGAATCGCTACACCGCGCATCCAATATGATAGCTGAAACAGGCGCGAATAAAAAGTGAGAAGGATAGGAAAATTTAATGTCTAAAATTTTTATAACTGGTGCGGCAGGTTTCATAGGTTCAAATTTTGTAAAGCTTATCGCGGAGCAAAGGCCCGATTGGAAGATTGTCGCGTACGATGTTCTTAGCTATGCGGGCAATCTTGCGAATCTTGATGAGATGATGGGTAATGCGAATTTTAAATTTATCAAAGGTGATATCTGCGATGCGGATGCCGTTGATAAAGCTATCGCTGGCTGTTATTTCGTGGTACATTTTGCCGCTGAAAGCCACGTTGACCGTTCAATTCTCGGCTGTGCTGATTTTATTCGTACAAATATTGACGGCACACGAGTATTGCTTGATGCCGCACGGAAGCATAACATAAAAAGATTCTTGCAGGTTTCGACAGATGAAGTTTACGGCTCGCTTGGCAAAGATGGTTTATTCAGCGAGGACAGCCATCTGCATCCCAATAGCCCGTACAGCGCATCGAAGGCATCGGCAGATTTGCTTGCTCTTTCTTATTATCATACGCACAATACGCCGGTAGTGGTAACAAGGTGTTCCAATAATTACGGCCCGTATCAGTTTCCGGAAAAACTTATTCCGCTTTTTGTTACGAATCTGGTCGAGGGCAAGAAGGTTCCGGTCTATGGCGATGGCATGCAAGTTCGCGACTGGATACATGTAGAAGACCATAACAGGGCGATTTTTGCGGTGCTTGAAAATGGCAATCTTGGCGAGGTTTATAATATTGGCTCTGACAATGAGCAATATAATATTAATATTACGAAAATGATTTTGAAATATCTTGGCAAGGACGAATCATCTATTCAATATGTTACAGACCGTCCCGGCCACGACCGCCGATACGCAATTGATGCTACGAAAATAAAGACTCAGCTTGGATGGCGGCCGCAGATAGATTTTGCGACTGGTCTGGAAGGGACAATTCAGTGGTATCTCGATAATAAAAAATGGTGGTCGGAAATCAAAACCGGCAAATATCTGGAATATTATAAACAACAGTACAGCGATAGAAATAAATAGAAGAAGTCAGAAAAATAGATCCCTCGGCTTCGCTCGGGATGACAGAGAGTGAAATGGCGGGTCAAAGCCTCGCCCTACGAGCTTAAACCCGCCGAATAAATCGGGGGGCTAACGATATGATTGACGATTAATGGCAAAAATTGGGTAGTTTTGGTAAATGAAAGATAAAAAGAAAATACTGGTTATCGGCGCTACGGGAATGCTCGGCAGTGCTTTGACTGGGAAGTTAAAGGATATGCCGGCTGAATTGCATCTTGCAAGCTGGCCTGTCAAGACGGATGGAACTTTCCTTCTTGATATTACTAATCCTGACGCTGTCGAAGAGGCATTTAATAGGATAAGGCCCGATGTTGTTTATAACTGTTCGGCATATACCGATGTTGACGGGGCAGAGAAAAATGTTGAACAGGCAATATTGGTCAATAGTACGGCGGTATCGCTGCTTGCTCAGTATTGTTATAATTACAAAAGTCTGCTTGTTCATATAAGTACCGATTATGTCTTTGACGGCAAAGGTAATACGCCCTATATGCCAGACGATAAGCCATCGCCCAGAACAGCTTATGGCAAAAGTAAGCTTATGGGTGAAAATGCGATTTTAGAATCTCAATGTGAATTTTTAATTATAAGAACGGCTTGGCTGTTTGGCCCGTATGGCAAAAATTTCGTTGAGACGATAATAAATCTTGCCTCGACGAGGGATGAAATAAAAGTAGTTAATGACCAGATTGGCTGTCCGACATATACTTTTGAATTAGCAAATGCGATGATTGAGCTGGCAGGAAATGGCAGCAGGGGAATATATCATTTCAGCAATCAGCCTGCGTGCAGCTGGTATGATTTTGCGTGTGAAATTGTTGCTGCGGCAGGGCTTTCGTGTAAAGTCAATCCGTGCAAAACGGAAGATTTTCCAAGGCCTGCGCAAAGGCCGGCGTATTCGGTGCTTGATATATCGAAGACAGTTGAGGCATTGAAACACCCTGTGGGATTATGGAAAGATTCGCTTAGGGATTATATCAGCAAGAGAAACTAAAGATTATATGGAAAAGCAAAATATCAGAGCTGTGATACTTATAGGCCCGCTGGATTTCGGACGATGCAAGCT
>CAMDDF010000033.1 GCA_945890885.1 Candidatus Kuenenia stuttgartensis
CTGAAAATCGCCTTGCCGATTTTTTAAAAATACCCTAAATATAGTATTAAAGAAACTTTGCAAGACAAAACTAATAGAGTATAATGCCCAACAAGAGAGTTTTCAGACATATAACTATAAGGGATTTGTTATGTCTTTTAAGAATTGTAAGTTATTATTTTGCATAATGTTAGCGTGCTATAGCAGTAGCTTGCTTTTCGGTGAGACCGTCAAGTTGGGCCAGCAGGGTCAATGGAACAGCGATGGCGGTTCCGGCAAGGCTGACCTTGCGACGGAAATTTCCGAATTTAAGCAGATGATAAATTCCAGCCAGAAAAGTAAAGCATTTAAAAAAGCTGAGCAGTTGAAAAGAGATTGGCCCCAGCTTCAAAGCGGCGATTTTGACGCTTTTGTTGCGTGTGAACTACTTTACGCAAAGAAAAGTCATTTAAAAGCTGCCAGAGCATACAAGGATTTTACAGAAAAGTATCCACAAAGCGTTTTCTTCGATGCGGCCATCGAAAGGATTTATGACCTGTCAGTGTTGTTCATCAATGGCCAAAAGGTAACAAGGCTTTGGGTTCTGCGTCTAAGGGCTTACGAGGAAGCTGATGCACTGATGCGTTATATCGCGGAACGTACCGGCGATGCTCCGATAGCTCAGCGGGCGTTGATAACGCTTGCCCAAGGCTATGAAAAGCGCGGCGAGTATCTCGAAGGCTATCAGGTGTGGTCTGATATAATAGACAAATGGCCCACTGGTAAACTTGGTCAGGAGAGTCTGCTTGGTATGTCCAGAAGCCTGCATTCCTCGTATCGCGGGCCTAAATATGCCTCGCAGAACCTTGAAAATGCTGAAAGCTATTATAAGGATTTAGAGCTGCGTTATCCCGAGACGGCTGAGGAACTCGATATTAAATCGCAAATCAAGCTGATAGAGGAACAAAAGGCCTTTAAGGAATACAGCATTTCCCGATATTATGAAACAATAGGCGACAAAGAAGCGGCAGGGCTCTATTATCAGTCCGTTATCGATGAGTGGAGCAATTCCGCCGCTGGTCAGCTTGCCAAAAAAGATTATCGAAAAATGCTGACAACTGTTGAAAAGAAAAAACGAAGAGGCCCTGTAGAGTGGTGGTTCTATCCGGAAAATGAAGAAAAAATGTTCTTTTTTAAATTACCTGATTAAGGGGTACTAAAGTGAAAAAAGTAAATATACTGCTGTTATTGCTGGTTTGCGTTGGTGTGATGCCGGTGTTTTTTGTCGGTTGTAAAGGCGGCTATAGCGACGAATGGCTTTACAATGAACATGTTGCTACGGTTTATGTAGAAATGTTTGATAATCGAACATTTCGCAGGGGTCTGGAGTACACATTAACTGATGCCCTTGTAAAGCAGATCGAAGCTCAGACGCCATATAAGGTTGTTTCTGACAGATCAATAGCTGATTCGGTTTTGAGTGGTACCGTTGTTGATATATCTGAAAGCGTTCTGTCTGGCGAAAGGGAAACTGGCTTGCCGCTTGAAAAACTTGCCCAGGCCACCGCTCAGGTTAGCTGGAAGAATCTTCGAAGCGGAGAATATATCGTAACCGATATGCAGGTAAAAGCGTCAGCGAGTTATTCGGAATTTCAGGATCAAAAACTTGAATACGCCAATGATGTTACAGCTAACAAGCTTGCTGAACGCATAGTTGAGATGATGCAGTTAGATTGGGAATAAACAATAGGCATCGTGATGTTAATAAATTAAAATTTTAGGGAAGCAGAATTAGATGGCAATTGACGACGAAGATAATGATTTCAATATGAAAAAACCGGGACAGGAAAAACCCAAACTCAAATACAGCAGGGGGCCGATTAGCTGGTTGCTTATAGGTCTTGTCGTTCTCACTGTGTTGATGATGTTCAATAAAATGAGTTCGCTGCCTGAGATAAGCTATGACAAATTCCGGCAGTTCATCATAGATGGTGATGTTGAAAGTCTCAAAATTGGTACTGACGAGATACGAGGCAAGCTTAACGACAAAGGTGTCGAAGGACTCAAGGACAACAAGTATAACGAATTTGTTGTTGTGTGGGACAAATCTGTCGCTGGCGAACAACTGCTCGAAATGCTCAAAACAACCAACATCAAGTATGAGTATGTAAGACTTCAAACCTGGCTGCCGATACTTATCAATACTTTGCTGCCGATACTTCTGCTTGTATTTATTTTCTATTTCTTTATTGCCCGTGCTTCAAAGGGCGGCGGCCCCGGCGGAATGCTTATGAACTTCGGAAGAAGCAAACATAAGGTTCGCGGCAAAGACCAGTCCAAGGTAACATTCAAAGATGTTGCCGGAATTGAAGAGGCAAAAGAGGAAGTTACCGAGACTATCGAATTTTTGAAGAATCCCAAACGATTCCGTAAAATAGGCGGACGTATTCCGCGAGGTGTTTTACTTGTAGGCCCTCCAGGATGCGGCAAAACATTGCTTGCCAAGGCAATTGCTGGCGAGGCGGACGTTCCGTTTTTCAGCATCTCCGGCAGTGATTTCGTCGAGATGTTTGTCGGCGTTGGAGCAAGCAGGGTGCGCGACCTGTTCAAGCAGGCAAAGGAAAATTCTCCGTGCATCATATTCCTTGATGAAATTGACGCTATCGGAAGAAAACGTGGGCCTGGTTTTGTCAGCGGCGGCCACGATGAAAGGGAGCAGACACTTAACGCGATACTCGTCGAGATGGACGGCTTCGATACCAGCGATCAGGTTATAGTAATCGCGGCTACCAACCGTGCCGATATTCTTGACCACGCACTGACCAGACCTGGACGTTTCGACAGACAGGTTACCGTTCCGCTTCCGGATATTAACGGCAGACTTGAGATATTGAAGGTCCACTCCAAAAAAGTCAAGATGAACGAAGATACCAACCTTGAAAAACTCGCTCGCGGCACACCGATGTTCAGCGGTGCCGAGCTTGAAGCGATAATCAACGAAGCCGCAATTGCCGCTACGATGGCCAATAAGGAATCCGTCGAAGATGAAGACCTCGAAGAGGCCCGTGACAAGGTTCGATGGGGCAGGGCAAAGAAAAGCCGGCAGGTTGATATTGAAGATAAGAAACTCACCGCCTTCCACGAAGCGGGACACACTCTTGTTCAGGCAATGAGCAAAAATGCCGACCCGCTGCACAAGGTCAGCATTATTCCTCGCGGGCCTATGGGCGGTGCGACGTTCTCGCTGCCGGAAAAGGACAGACACCATTATACACGCAAGTATTGTATGGCGATGATGCAGGTTTGTTTCGGCGGAAGAATTGCCGAGGAGCTTTTCTGTGATGATATTTCCAGTGGAGCCGTTTCCGATATTCAGCAGGCAACATCTATCGCCCGAGAGATGGTAACAAACTGGGGCATGAGTGCAGAACTTGGCCCGATCAACTACAGCAATGAAGGCACGATGAAAGAGGCCTATTTCCCGAATTCATCGCCTGAGTATTCGGAAAAAACCGCGGAAAAAATTGATGCCGAAATCAGGAAGCTCATTGATGAAGCTTACATTGCGGCACGGTACCTTATCACTGAGAATAAGGAAAAACTTAAAGCTATTGCCGAGGCTCTGCTTAAATATGAAACGCTTGACGCATCTGAGGTCAAACAGATACTTGACGGCGGCGATTTGAATAAGCCTACCGTTGCCCAGCTTCTTGAGCAGGAACAGCAAAAGACTGAGCAAAACAACGCTGAGTCCAAAGCTAAAGCTGATTCGGATGAGATTGAAAAACAGAAAGATTAAATGTTAAACCGAGGGCGGGCAGAAATGTCCGCTCTTTTTTTATTTATACAGAAAGGGGATGGCTATGTATAAACATAAATTTGCAGTGCGAATCATTGTGGGGCTGATGATTGTTTCTGCATTTGCTGGCATAGGCCTTGCCGAAGTTAGAGAACCAAATGTTGTCTATCAAAACGACGCGATAAAGATTTGGTATGAATTTCAGCACGATGAATTGGCCATTGACAGCAATTCCGCGATAGCGGTGCATTTTGAAACAGGCGACAAGTGGCATTTTTACGCCGATGCCGATACCGCCCCTGCACCGAATCTTTATTTGCAGGTGAAAGCAAAGAATGCAAGAGGTCTTGAAATTGGTCAAATTATATTGCCGCCAGCCAAAGATTATTTCGATAAGAGCCAGAATAAAAATGTCCGTGTGTACGGCGGTGATTTTACAGTTTATCTGCCGTTTAGAACTACTGAAAAATATGTGGGTTCAAGTATTGTTCCAGACTTTGAAGTCATCGGCGCATATTGCTCCGATTTTCAATGCAGAATATTACAGAATGTCGGATTTATGTTTTATCCGATTCCTCAAATTGCTAAACAGGCCAGCCCAGCAAAGTTTGAATTGCCCATACGTCTACCCGCTGATGCCAAGGTCAAATCAAGCGAAGCTTTTAAAATCACTCTTGATGCGATAACGCTCAGTAAGTTTGGATTGGCTATCTTGGTTGGCCTGTTGTTCAATGTTATGCCGTGCGTGTGGCCGATGATACCGCTGATAATCGCAAAGCTCCTCAAGCAGTCGCAGGAAAGCAAAGCTCGTTCGCTTGGGCTTGGATTTTCATTCTGCATCGGAATCATAGCGTTTTTTGCGGCACTTGCGATTTTGAATATCGTGCTGAAACTTGGCTTCGGCACTGTTTTTCAATGGGGCGATTATTTCCGTTATCCATGGTTCATCAAAGCGATGAGCCTTTTGCTTATACTGCTCGGTTTATTTATGTTCGGCGTATTTTCAATCGGCATACCATCATCGGTAACCAGCAAAGCAGGCAGCGGGCAGGGTTTTGGCGGTGCATTTGGTATGGGATTTCTGGCGGCACTGTTGAGTACCCCGTGCAGCTTCGGCGTTCTTGCGGGTGTAGTCGCATGGGCGCAGACGCAAAGTTTATTAATAAGCACATTGGTATTTTTGCTGATGGGTATCGGCATGGCGCTGCCGTATGCTATATTGATATCGATGCCCGCGATGCTCAAAAAGATTCCAAAGCCCGGCGACTGGATGGAACGTGTCAAGCAGGCGATGGGTTTTGTGCTTTTGATAATAGCTGTCAAATTGATCGAGTCGCTTTCGGTTGATGCGTTGATTGGTACGCTTTATTTTGCGGTTGTGTTAGGTATCGCTGCCTGGATGTGGGGAAACTGGGTTAGCTACGCCACACCTAAGAATAAGAAATATACGATAAGGCTAATAGCCGTTATTATTACGATTGCCGCAGGATTTTATTTTCTTACCAGCAAGCAATCGCTTGTTGACTGGCAGGCGTATGATTCTGCAGCTATCGAAAAAGCAAAAGAAGCGGGCCAGCCAGTGCTGATAAAATTTGATGCAAGCTGGTGCGCCACCTGCAAAGTAGTCGATGTTATGGTTTATCAAAAGTCCCAGATTGCTGATTTGCTCAAAGATAAAAAAGTTTTAACGGTCAAGGGTGATACAACGGATTATACCTTGCCTGCTTCTGTTGATTTGAAAAATGTCTATAACGAGCCTGGTGTGCCGGTAACTGTTATCTGGCTGCCGGGCGAAAAAGAGCCGATAAAGCTTCGCGGGATAATCAGTAAAAAAGATGTGATGGATGTCCTTGAGAGAATTAAGTAATGGCAAAGAAATCACCAGCCGTGAATAATATCAAAGTTGATAAGCAGGATGCCGCCCAGCGGATTAAAAATTTTTATCCGATTCTTAAGAAGACATACCCAGATGCAAAGTGCAGCCTTAACCATTGCGATGCGTTGGAGCTTTTGATTTCCACGATACTTGCCGCCCAATGCACCGATGAGCGAGTCAATATCGTTGCTAAGGATATTTATAAGAAGTACAAATCCGTCAAAGACTGGGCCATCGCCGACGTTTTCGAAATCGAAAAGGATATCAAAAGCACCGGCTTTTATCGCAACAAAGCCAAAAGCATCAAAAACGCCTGTGCAATGATTATCGAAAAATTCGATGCCAAAGTGCCGGATACTATGGAGCATCTTCTGGAGTTGCCCGGCGTAGGCCGAAAAACCGCTAACGTAGTCCTCGGCAATGTATACAATACTCCCGGCATTGTCTGTGATACTCACGTCATACGTCTTTCGCGCAGGCTTGGCCTTAGCGAAAATTCCGACCCTGTCAAGCTGGAGTCCGACCTTATGGAAATCGTGCAGAAGAAAAGCTGGACGCTCTTTAGTCATCTTCTTGTTTTTCACGGCAGAAGCATCTGCAAAGCAAGAAAGCCCGACTGCCCGAATTGCCCGATATCGCAATATTGCCCATCCGCAGATAAGCCGGACTTGTGGTAGAAAGTTGAAATTGTAAGTTTAACTACCGAATGTTTAATGAATTATTAGGAAAACATATGTTATCACTTAGAAGATTATTTGGGATAATGGTTGGAGCGGCTCCTTTTTTGGTGGTCTTGTTTTGCAGTCTCTCTGCATGGAGGTTGGGTGGAGGCAAAGCTACTATTCTGGGGTATTCTCTTTTCACGTTGGGAGTAGTTATTAGCATTTTCAATTTCTATCTGCAAGTTTTAAGATATCCGATTCATTGCATTCTGCACGGTAAAGATGCGAAGTATAAATGGAACTCTGGATTCCCCTTGTTTGGGATTTTATCTGTGGTTGGGCTAATATTTTTACCCAAGTCTTTATGGTTAAATATAATTGCATTTTTGCTCTTATGTGGAGATATTGGTGGAATACAATGGTTTGTAATATTTACATGGAAAGATGATTCATTGTGGAATCCCAAGAAGTACAATATGGAGAAAAATAACAGCAAATAATTGATATGTAATTTATTTGCACATATAGTTTTGCTTGGCCGTTGATAACTCATAGGGGCAGTTCGCGAACTGCCCGAAGTGGGCGATTCTGTTGACGCGACAACAGGAGCCGAAAGCGCCAGCGCCGGATAGATAATGAAAGCGTGGAGCGCAAGCGACACGATAAACCGAACAGATGCCGCTGCTTTTGCTTGCAAAAAGGTGAAATATCTGCTATTGTATTACGCATCGGCTATCCTGGAATTGGTTAGCTGATTTTCATAGATTATTCACGGATGCGATATGTACAATTATTTTCAGGCACAAATTGACTTGTCAGCGATAGTTCACAACTGCGGCTTGCTCCGAAAAGTCCTTAAAAAACAATGCAAATTCTGTATCACCAGCAAAAGCAATGCATACGGCAATGGAATCGATGTTGTTTTGCCCGCATTCAAAGCCGCTGGTGCCGATATGCTTGCCGTTGCGACATTCAGCGAGGCACAGAAACTCCTTGATTTAGCGTGGGATAAGCCCGTGTTGCTTTTCGGCTCGGAGTTCAGCGTCTACAATGCCCAGCAGAAACGTGAGCTTGCCGAGTGGCTCGTGCAAAATCAGGTGCGAATTACGGTTATGAACGCCGATGATGCGGAGTTCCTGGTCGAAGCATCCAGAAAGCTGCAAAAGCCCGCTATGGTACACGTCATGCTCGATACCGGAATGTGCAGGATGGGGCTTAACAAAGACAATTTACTCCACCTGATTGAAAAAATCTCATCCAGAAAAGAGATTTTCATCGAAGGCATTTATACCCATTTCGCAAATGCCGAAGACTACAAGGCTTTTTCCTGGCTTCAGCTTGAACGGTTCAATGAATTCCTGGCCACTCTAAAAGAAAATAACGTCAAAATACCTATCGTGCATGTTGCCAATTCAGCTGCGATATTAAATTTGGATCAGATTGAATATGATATGGTTCGCCCGGGCTTATCGGTCTACGGATATTCCTCGGATCATATTTCCGCCAATGTTGACCTTAGGCCAGCGATGAAACTTGTAACTTTTCTAACGGTTATCAAAAAAATTCCCAAAGGCAGCCTCGTAGGCTATGGCTCCACGTGGAAGGCCCAGCGAGAAACATATATAGGCCTTGTTCCCATTGGTTACGGCGATGGCTATGACCGCAGGCTCTCAAACAGCGGCCTGATGAAAATAGCAGGCAGATTCGTGCCCGTTATCGGCAGAGTGAGTATGGATCAGACTATACTTGATTTAACGGAATTGTTTAATCTCAATCTTGATGTCAAAGTCGGCAATGAAGTGGTAGTAATAGACAACGACCGCAATTCGCCCAACAGCGTCGAAGCGATAGCCAGGATACTTGAAACTATTCCTTACGAAGTAATCTCCAGCATCGGCTCAAGAGCTGTCAGAATCCCGATGTGATTTTTTGCTATTTGCGATTTTCTACGGAGCGACAATTTTTACGTTGAATGCAGTTGATGTCGGTTCGCCTGTTCCAGGAGTGCCCATCGCACGGATACTGTATTCGCCTAGAGCTGCATCAGTGGAAGCGGTAACCCGTATTTGTATGCTGGGTCTTTCACTAGCCTTGATGACAGTGGTAGCAGGTTCGATGCTGAGGCCTTTGTTTGCACTGGACGTACTGAATTTCAATGTTACGTCCTGTTTGAAATAGTATTCTCTGTCAAGCGAGATGGCGATGCTTCTGGTTTCGCCCTGCTTAATTGTTGTGGCAAATGTTGGCACCTCAACTCTGAATCCTTTACCGGCTGAAACGCTTCCGCCGCGAGAAGAGCTGCTCGTCTGGCATCCTGTGGCAAATATCATTGTTAGCACTACTAAAGTAGCAAATATTGTTCTCATCTTTTTTTCCTTTCAAGAAGTAAAAATATATTTTACTGTGTGTTTTCAAAAAAGCCAGACTAAAAGCACCTCAAGATAAGAGGCAATTCCAACTCCTTTTGCTGTGATTCTATCGTTATTTTTTTTTCTTTCAAGCATTATTAGCATCTTAGATGTAGACATTTTTTCAGGACAAGGCTTTACCGGAATAATTCGCATTGTCCGGGTTATATTATATTGAATAGTCGCTGTTAATTGTGTAATATCAGGCGATGGAAATTCGACAGGCAAAAATTCAGGATGTGGACGCAATATACAGCCTAATAAACTATTATGCTGAGCTTGACCGTATGCTTTTTCGGCAAAAAGCCGATATTTATGAAAATCTGCAGTCATTTATGGTGGCTCATGAGCAGGGGCAGGTTGTCGGGTGTTGCAGTCTGCAGATAATCTGGAAAGATTTAGCTGAAATCAAGTCGCTGGCTGTGCATCAGGACTATAAAGGCAAGGGAATAGGGAGGGAACTTGTCTTTAAAGCTGTCGAGAAGGCCAAATTGCTTGGTGTTCCTAAGGTTATGGCTTTGACACTCGAAAAGGACTTCTTCGGCAAAATCGGGTTTAAGCTCGTTGACAAAGAGCAATTGCCTATGAAGGTCTGGAGCGATTGTGCCAAATGCTCAAAACAGGCACATTGCGACGAAATAGCCTTTCTAATCGAATTAAATTAACGGCTTTTTACGCCATTCATTCCGAAAATCAATCACTAGCTCCAAATTTTTTTACTCCAATGTCCCATAATTCCTGTGATTCAGTATCTTATTCCGCGGACGCAAAGATTTTTATAAAAAATCCAAAAAATTAACTAGATTTTCTATATTATCTATTTTAACATATCCGATAAGTAAAGTGTAAACATTGGTTATATATTAACTTTTTCGGAGTATTTAGAATGGAATCGACAATGGTAGAACAAAGGACTGAAACAAGAACGGAATTAACCTGGCCAGTAAGCGTATGGCTCCCAGAGGCAAACAGTTTTTTCAATGCCCGAAGCATCAACATAAGCAAAGGCGGAGCATTTCTATCCGTTCCTATGACAACTCCGCTCAGAGCTGGCCACGTTATTGAGCTTAATTTCCCAAGAACAACCTCGCTCGCCAAGAAAAAAGGAAGATTTGCACGCATTAAGAGCGCAAAAGTTCTGCGAGTTGAACGCCAGCAGGCAACAGAGAACGCTACAATACAATTTGCCGTACAATTTGTTTAAGGCAAAATTGCGTTAATTGAGTTCTTTGTCTTTCCAATATTTGGTGCCGGTTACGGTAGCTTGGAGAGCCAGACCGGATTCGGTCAGCGCGTAAACCTCGATTCCTTCGTGGATATCGCCTTCTCCGCTGATTTGGCCGCCTTTATCTCCTGCTTTGACAGCTGCATCGGCGTTGCCTCCGAACTCCCATCCTTTATCGATAAATTTATTCAGGATTTCGGCATCCTTGAAAAGCAGTAGAACGCGATAATCCTTAACGCCAAGGCCAAGTCCTAATCCGCCCATTGCCATTTTCATATATGTTTTTTCTTTGGTTTGATTATTGACAACCACGCCGTAGCCGCCAGCGGCACTTGCGAAAATTATATTAACATTGGCATTATTAAAGACCCCGTAACCTGCATATTCTGCCGTTTTCGTCTCCAATGACGGCTGGGCCTCGTAAAACTTAGCAAGCGTTTCCTGTTCCATATCATTGGCGACCTGCTTTTTTTCATCGACGGTCAAGGCTTTGCCGCCTGGGCTGCAACCTGTAACTACCAGCGAAAAAATTGTAAGCATAACAGTCAGATAAAATTTTCCCATGGTACATCCTTTCTAAAGTTTAATATTTCCAATCTAACGGCGTAATTCTACTGATATTGAGCCAGATTTTCAAGGGGCAAAAGAGGTACCTGATATATTTTAAAAGGTTATATTTTTCTTTTTTGCTTGACATTAAACAGAAGTATTTGTTATTTGTCCTAACGCGGTACCTGTTTTTTCAGATAAAAACCTATGCTTTTTAATCTATTTTTGTGAAAAATATGGCCAAAAATCAAAAAACTGCTTCAAAAAATAAGTCTTTGGTTATCGTTGAATCGCCTGCCAAAGCCAAGACCATCAATAAATATCTCGGCTCTGAATACGTTGTAACTGCCTCGATGGGGCATGTTCGAGACCTGCCTAGCAAGGGTATCAGTGTTGATATCGAGAATAAATTTGAGCCGACATACGAAATTACCCCCGGCCGGAAGAAAATGGTTGCCACGCTGAAGGGCCTTATGAAAGATTGTGATAATCTTTATCTGGCGACTGACCTTGACCGCGAAGGGGAGGCTATTGCCTGGCACCTAGCGGAGATATTGAAAGTTTCGGAAGACAAAACATATCGCGTGATTTTTAACGCTATTACGAAAAATGCTATTCTGGAAGCATTTTCAAATCCCGGCAAAATCAATCTTGATAAAGTCAATGCCCAGCAGGCACGAAGAATTTTAGACCGTATCGTTGGCTATAAGATAAGCCCGCTGCTTTGGAAAAAAGTCGCACGCGGATTATCTGCCGGCAGAGTTCAATCGGTAGCGGTTAAAATTATCGTCGAGCGTGAACGTGAAATACGGGCCTTCGAGCCGAAAGAGTATTGGCTAATCCCAGCGGTGTTCACAACGGAAAAAAAAGCTGGCATAGGACAGCTATGGAAAAATTTTATTACTGATGAAGACCAGGACAAGGGGCCTACTCTTGCACAGCAGTACCAGTGGCTGGCTGATAGCAAAGCATTCAAGGCGGATTTGATCAAATTCAACGGCGAAAAATTCGAAGTTGATAATAAGGAACAATCTGAGAAGATTTACAATGTTGTCAAAGATGCCGAATTTACTATTACCGGCCTTGAGACAAAACGGTCGCAGTCGAAATCGTCGGCACCGTTTATAACTTCGACTTTGCAGCAGGCCGCAGCGAACAGGCTTGGATTTTCTACAAGTAAAACGATGAGCGTTGCCCAGCAGTTGTATGAGGGTGTAGAGCTTGGCTCGATGGGTTCGCTTGGTTTGATTACATATATGAGGACAGACAGCACGCATCTGTCAAAAGAAGCCATTGATATGGTACGGAAATATATCGGCAGCACTTTTGGCGAAAAATATTTGCCTTCGACTCCGAATTTTTATTCCGCATCCGAAAGCGCACAAGCTGCCCACGAAGCTATACGGCCTACTGACGTTGATTTGTCGCCTGACGACATAAGAGAATTTTTAAAGCCTGAACAGGCAAAACTGTACGAACTGATATGGAAAAGATTTGTTGCCTGCCAGATGGCGCCGGCCCAGTGGGATGTTACCAATGTTGAAATAACCGGCAAAAATGCCAGCGACACCTGCCTTTACAGAACCAGCGGCAGAGTGCTGGTATTCGATGGCTTTGCAAGAGTATGGTCAACACCGACAGCAGAACAGCAATTGCCCGTGTTAAGTGAAGGTAAAAATGTTGATCTTGTCGATGTTGTGGCGAATCAGAATTTTACCAAGCCGCCAGCCAGATATACCGAAGCGTCGCTCGTCAAGGCTCTTGAAAAAGAGGGGATAGGCAGGCCAAGTACCTATTCCTCGATTATCTCTACGATTCAACAGAGGAAATACGTCGAACAAATCGACAAAAAATTCAACGCTACCGATGTCGGTGAAGTTGTAACCGATAAGCTCAATGATTATTTCCCTGAAATAATGGATATCGCATTTACGCGTCATATGGAACAGCAGCTTGACAAAATCGAGGAACAGCACCTAGACTGGGTCAGCGTTCTTGATGAATTTTATGGCCCGTTCAAAAAGAGTCTCGAACACGCAGGCGAAGATATGAAACACGCCAAGGCGGAATCAACACCATCTGAATATAAATGCCCGCAATGCGAAAAAGAGCTGGTTTACAAATTCGGCAAAAATGGAAAATTCCTTAGCTGTTCAGCATATCCCGAATGCAAATTTGCCTGCCCGTGCGACAAAGACGGGAAAATGATCGAGCAAAAAGAATCCGAGACAAAATGCCCCAACTGTGGAAAGCCGATGATGAATAAAAGCGGTCGCTTCGGCGCATTTTTAGGATGCAGTGATTACCCGCAATGCAAAACCATATTGAAGATTGACAAGGAAGGTACTGTCCTTCCGCCAGCTCCGCCAGCTGAGCCTACAGGAATCAAATGCTATAAATGTAAAACCGGCGAACTTGTCATCAGGCAGAGTAAGCGCGGGCCGTTCATGGGATGCAACAAATTCCCGCGATGCAGAACTATTGTAAGCGGCAAAATGATTGACAAATTAAAGGATATGCAAGCCAAGGGCACCTGGCCTCCGGAAAATCCTGACCAGCTTGATGAGATTCTTGAGCGAAAGAAGACAAAACCAAGTCCAAAAAAGGATAAAAAATAAAGCAGCAATGCATCTTGCAACACACTGCCGCTCGGAGGAGGAAGAATTAAAATTCATGTCTGATGGAATTATCGGCGTTAATTCTTCTTTTCTTGAAAAAAAAAGGTGTCAAAGTTATAATTTTAGATAAATATTTTGTTTTGAGGGTGCTGGTTTGGGAAAATCTAACGAAAATGATATTACTTCGAAGCCAATCGAGATCGTCGAGCCGGTTGGCAAAAGAGTGCTGATTCGCAAGGATGAGGATAAAAAGGAAACCAGAGGCGGAATCAAACTGCCCGATAACATCGAAATTCCAACAATAACCGGTAGAATCGTAGCAGTTTCTGCTGAGGTTGAAAAACTTCCTGAAATTCCCCTTAAACAGTATGACAAGGTTCTGTTCAACCCCAAAGGAGCTATTCCTGTTGATTTCGAGGGAGATAATAGACTTTTTGTTGTTGAAGTTGAAAATATTGTCGCTGTTTTCCGCAAGGCATAAAATAACAAAACCGATATGGAAAAGCACAAACTCTTCCATATCGGCTTAAGTTAAGCTCGTTTTCATACCCTCCTCTAATAAGGTACAAAACAAGCTCTTAGGGGCTTCGGGGACGTGAAGCCGTATTGTCTCAGCAAACAATGCCACTTAATTGGAACCGCCCTGTTCAAAGCAGTTCCGACAAAGCTCGCTGATTCGAGTCGGTTAACTGCGTTTGAACTTTCTTACTAATCCAACTGCACCAAGGGCAACAAACATTACGGTCATTGGTTCCGGCACTGGGTTGTCATCAGGCGTTGGGAAATCATCGGTTTCGTGGGGAGCTATCACATATGTTCCTGCTACCGGCCCGGAGTTTGAGCTGAACACAAGGTAGAAAGAACGTGTGCCGTCAACAAGTGTATCAGCATCGAAAGACCACAAAAGGGTAGCGCCATCATTGTCAGCCAAAATCGCACCGCCCTGCAAATCATCCTCTGTGCCGATACCGCTTAAATTCGTTGTATTGATGCCTGGGATGTTGAAAGACGCAATGGAGGTATATCCGGTATCACCACTTGTGAAAATCTGATACGCATAGATATATCGGCCTGTTCCGACGGTAACAAATTCAAAACCATCCGAAAGAGTATCATAGACCGCATATTCGATTTTTGCGTAGATATTATCCTCGTTGTAGTACTTGGAACCTTGCCAGCCGTCACTGCCGTAATTACTTTCCGGCAAATATGTCAGTGTCGTCGCGTTTGCACATGACACTCCCGCAATAATTGCTAACAATACAAATAATTTCTTCATGATTTTTCCTTTCGGGGGTTATTTAGATTTTCTCGTTTTTATTAGTTTAAGCCCGGCCAATGCGAACAGCGCCAGTGTTGACGGTTCAGGAACAGTTTCATCGGGCACGGGTACATCAGGATTATCCGGGTTTTCGTCAATTATGTTTGGAATGCTATAACTTGAACTGCTGTATCTTTTTGCACCGGGAGCGCTTGGGGCAACACCTACGGTTACACTCGGTGCGGTTCCAGGTCTGCCATTGTAGCCATTGCCGGCACCGGCACCGCCGAGAGCTGATTCAATCTGATAATCTGTTCTTTCGTAAACAGCGATAACCAGCTTAGGTGAATCTACAGAAACGGTTGTCGTAGATGCGGCAGGGTCTGTAACATCGCCGAGCCAATAAACAAACTGATAGCCGCTCTGCGGAGTTGCAGTGACGTTGGCAAAGCCATTTTGCGGAACAGACTGCGAAACCGTACCTGCATCGGCTGGAGATGGTTTGACTATAAGCACATAATCATCAGCTGCGTATGCAAACGGCACAAGAACTAATGCTAACAGTGCCGCTGTGAGTATTCTGCTTTTAATATTTTCGTCAAACATACTTTTCACCTATATCACCTCTTTAGTAACTAAACTCTCATTGTTCGGTAATATTTAATCAATCAAGCACAACGCTTTTTTTTCATAATTGCCGGTAACAGACCAAAGACAAACAGAGCGATTGTTGTCGGCTCAGGAATCGCAGATGAAGTAAATGATGCCGTACTTGTAAAACCATTCTGATTCGGCAAACTTGTTACGTTAGCGAAACTGAAGTTGAATTGCTCATACGAAAGCACAACCGGAATCGCAGAGCCTGTAATGGTTACATTCTCTATAACAAAATCGTCTGCTCCCATAGCCTGTCGCGATACAAAGGCATTATCAAAACTAATCTTGAGCAGCGGATTTATGATTGTTCCAGCCTCATAGAATCTGATTTCGCCTGCGCCTGTTTCACCGAATGTATAACCGGCAAATGATGCTGTGCTGGTTATCGTAAGCTGATCCATTGTAAACCACGCATCGGCAAAAGAAGCACTGGTAAAAGGTATCTCCAGTAACAGATTACCCTTGCCGTCTGCCCATCCGCCGTTAATAGTTGCGTTTACCCAATTAACCGTAAACAGCGGATCAGCTGCATCGCCGGAAGGATCAGCAAATGTTGCGACTGTAAAGCTGGAAGCCTGTGCCGCACCAGTAAATAACACAACAGCCATTGCGCCAACAATCATCGGTGCCCAAATTTTCATTTTTTGATTACACATTTTTTGTCCCACCTTTCTTTAAAAACTCAATGTTCATATTTTAAATTTCGGCCAGAAACACTCTTAAATTAACCTGCAAGCGCGGAATCTGCGCAACGCAACACAAAGAGTTTTTCCCGCCAACATTGAGTTCTCTCCGCCCCATTACGGATGAGAAAGCACTACCGGCTATGCGCAAAAAACCGCACAGAAATTAAACAGCCGATAATAAGAAAATAACCAATACTGAAAATGTAAAAAGAACCAAACTTATACAATAATACACATACGCACACTACAACATGCTTCTAAGTCGAGTTCTCTCCGCCCCATATCTGATAATGACATTAAATCACAAACAGCTTTTCGGGTCAAGCCTTTTTTGTATATTATTTTGAAAATTTTCAAAAAACGCCATTTTTACACTCGAAAAGCCATATTTAAAGCAAGAAAAAATAAAAATTCAATATCATGTATTGTCGTGCTGAACGAAGATTTTTATGTTTTTCATGGCTTGTCGCAGCCTTTTTTCGTTCTCGACAAGGGCAATTCGCATACAATCTTCGCCATTTTCACCAAATGCTCTGCCTGGCGATATCGCAACATTGGCTTTGTCCATAAGCTCCATTGCGAAATCTATGCTTCCTTTGCCTTTTAAATGCTGTTTTGGAACCCTGGTCCAGATAAACATTGAACCACGTGGTTTTTCGTACTGCCAGCCGATTTCGTCAAGGTATTTGCATACAACATCCCGGCGAATCTGATACTTTGCGTTCTGGTCAATTATAAAATCATCACAATGCCTCAATGCCAGAATCGAGCATATCTGAATCGGCTGAAATATGCCGTAATCGTAATATCCCTTTATTGTAGCAAGGGCTTCAATCATTTTCTGGTTGCCAGCGGCAAAACCAATACGGAAACCAGCCATATTATAGGGCTTAGACAGTGTACTGAATTCTACTCCCACTTCCTTGGCACCTTTGGTTTCCAGAAAGCTGGGCGCTTTATAGCCGTCAAAACAAGTTTCGCCGTAGGCAAAATCGTGAATCACGCAGAATTTGAATTTTTTAGCCAGCTTTACTACAGGCTCGAAAAATCCCTTGTCAACCGTCATTGCTGTTGGATTATGCGGATAATTCAATATCAGCATTTTTGGTTTGGGATATATATGTTCGCAAATATAGACGATATTCTTCAAGAATGCCTCATCGTTGCCAAGCGGCACGGATATGACATTTGCCCCAGCCAGAGCCACCGCATACAGGTGAATCGGGAAATACGGATCAGCTACAATAACATTGTCGCCCGGCTCAAGCATCGCAAGGCACATATGACTAAAGCCCTCTTTCGAGCCTATTGTTGCAAGGACTTCCGTGTTGGGGTCAAGTTCAACATTCCACTTTCTGGCATATTTCCATGCCATCTCTCTGCGAAGGTTAAAAATGCCCTTTGATGCACTGTAGCCGTGATTTTTATAGTCTTGGCTGGCCTGTACGAGCTTATCTACGACGATTTTTGGGGCGCCATCCATTGGATTGCCCATCCCTAAATCGATAACGTCAATGCCTCCTTGACGTTTTTTGAGCTTCAAAGCATTTATTCTGCCAAAAAGATATGGTGGGAGCCTTTTTACTCTCTGAGCCGGCTCAATTGTAAACTTTGCCATCGCGAATTCATCCTGTTAAATTTTTCAACACAATAAGTATCGTCATTAGTTTAATGTTTACAGCAAAACTTTCAACTGTAGTTTTGAAATTTAATAGGGGAAAACAAATAAAAAACGATTAAAATTAAAATTTTAAACACAAATTTAAAATAAGTGTTTGACTTTTGTTTTTTTCTGTCGTATATTATTATGAAGAAGAGATTAGTAAGGCGCGAAAGCTTTGCTGTCTCAAACAAGTTTGAGCTCGAACTTGGCATAATTTAGCGAAAAAGGTCCTTTTGTTGCGAAAGGAGTTTATTATGTTAAGTACAAAAACAACATCAATTTTCACGGCAGCCATTGCATTTTTGCTGGTAATCAGCGTTAATTTGTACGCCAAGTCAGAACAAAGGCGGGGCAGACAGGACAGGCAGGAATCCAGCCCCAAGGCCCAGATCGAAGGTAATTTCCAGACTCATGGACAGCGTGATGCCGCAACGCCGCGAGGTACACCAAAAATGCGGGAAAATGCACCTTCGGTAGAAAGAAACATGGAAACCGCAAGAACCTCGCAGAACCCGCATGAAGTTTTCGCCAAGGAAGCCCAAAGCAAAAATTTCGCTACCACTGCCGCAACCAGCCGACGGACTAAAAGTACCTGGCACCCAGTTGAAAACTCAACAGACGTATCAAGTACAAAAAATATGTCGGTTGTTGCTCCTGAATCTAAAAAACAAAGTCGGCCTGCTAAGGCTCATACGCCATCAAAGGTCAGCAGAACCGTTGAGGTAAAATCTACCCAAATAAAAACTGAAACTACCTCTATCAGGCAGGAAGGGCAAGATAGAAGCAGGGCCGATTTGAATATTCAAACGCCGAAAAAAACTAAGCAGGCTGTTGCAATATCGGAAAAGACCGCACCATCAAGGACTACCATCACCAGAAGCAGCCGACAAGATAGAAACGTCAGCAAAAGCATAAACACGGACCAGCACAAAGCCCGCGATACAAAAGTGTCCGCAGTAAAATCAGATTCCATCAGAGGTGATTCTGCAAGAAGTATAGTATCGACAAAATCAAATGAAAGACTTGTTTCAAACATTTCTACAAGCAAGAGGCCGTCCAGAAGTTCAATAAGACAACGATTTAACGATTCCGCCGTTCAGCTAAACGATACCCATGCTTCTGTCGGCAGATCAGCACCTGCAATGTCGCATGACCGTGGAAGTGCTCCCAGGATGGATTCGCACACACGCGGCGGTAGGACAGGTTCAATGGAACACAGAACCAGAAGCGATAATCATGCCAAAGCTTTTGTCCACCACAATACCAGCTATCCTTATGTTTCAAGAAGTCATGGCGGAGACCGTCACGACGGCGGCAGAAGCAGTATCAATATCAGCGTAGGCTTTAATAATTTCAATGATTGGTCGAGGCACCACATAGGCCCAGCAACGCATCGCAGCGACTGGAACAGATGGAGGTCTCACTGGTATTACTACTGGTCAACAACGCCTGCGTATTACACCAACTACACATGGATAAGGCCAGGCTGCGGCACGATAGTCTACTACCAGTACAATCGCCATCCCGGAATATCATACATCTACCCTGACTATCATCGCAAATACGTCTTTGTCAGCATCGGCGGATATTGGCCTGTAAGCTATTCATACCAAAGATACTATTGGTACGGCTGCCATCCTACCGTATGGTACGGTGCCTACCCGCAGGAGTACGTCGTAACGGAAACGAATAATTATTATACTTATAATAACTATTCAACTTCTTCTCCGGCAGTAGAGTCGACGTATAACACCTATTCAACTCCGTATGCGTCAATAGAGCCGACGTACGGATACGATTCATCCGGCAATATCGTGCCTGACTATGATGCACTTTCTCAGGTGCGTCAGAACTTAGCTATCCAGCAGGCAGCAGCGGATATGCCTCAGGAAAAAACTCCTGCGGATGAATACTTTGAAAAGGCTGTGGAAAATTTTGGAAAACAAGATTATCAGACTGCGATGTTGAATATTCGTGAAGCGATAAGACTTGAGCCGAACGATGTTGTTCTGCCATTTGTATATTGCCAGACGCTTTTTGCTACGGAAGATTATTCACGCGCAGCAGGAGTTTTGAGAGCCGCTGTTTCTAATCTGCCTCAGGACAAAATGGCTGTGTTTTTTCCTCGTGGGTTATACAGCGATGAAAGCATACTTAACACGCAGATAGAAAAACTTTCAAAGGTTGCCCAGACGGAAGTCATCAATGGCGATTTGCAGCTGCTTCTTGGCTATCAGCTTTTAGGCATAAGCAAATTCGATGAGGCAAAAGCAATATTAACTGAAGCAGCAAGAGATGTATCAAATGAAGCCGCTGCTAATACATTGCTTGAACTGCTTGAGCAAGCCAAATCAACTGCAACAGACAGTAACGTTACGAATTGATTTTTTCAAAATTAGAAATCCGCTCAATCCGGGTTAGTGCGGAAAGGCGAAGCTGGCCAGTACGGTTGTAGAGATTGCACGCTGGCTGTTTAAAAGTATTTGAACCGGTAATTTTTGGCAGAACGGTTTCACAGAGAATGCGGAAGGGCTATTGACATATCCGACGGAGTAATGCCCCCGCTCTTTCGCGTCCACACACCGGCAGACCACTGCCCACCCCTTTTCTCTCCTTGACTGCGTCCAAAATGTGCCCATCTTTATTTACTGCCCACTTTACGGTCATTCTATCTTGGCTCCTATACCACTTGGACATCTTGCCTAAATACACATTTCTGTAGAATTAATGTTCATAAATAGTGCATTTAAATAAAATTACAGCGTCATCGGGGGCGAGTTCAGCAAAAAATTGATTGTGGTTTGTGTTGGGCGAGAGTATATTATGTAACCGTTTGAGCCAGTAGGTTTTGTGAGCGATATGGATGTTGTGGATAGGCTTTATTGTAGCCAACAGGGACGGAGTTTAGCCGGATTTAATAAGGAACTTTGGGAAATGCCCAAATACAAGTTAGCATTTGTTATTGAACGATACTTTAAGTTTGGGGGCCTGCAACGTGATATGCGAAAGTTTGCTCAGGC
>CAMDDF010000034.1 GCA_945890885.1 Candidatus Kuenenia stuttgartensis
TATTGGTCAAATAGAATTTATGCCGATTATGATGCCCTGAGAATCGCAGCAGTTGATGCCTGGCAGCAAGTTTGCCTTGAACCTGCTATGCTCCGTTCGATTTGCCATTGCACATACATTGAGCGCAGTTATTTATTATAAATGGTATAACTGGTTGTTTCTTAATAAGTTAATATCGAAGATTTCGTCTGACAAATTCAGGGTGTTTTTCGAATTTTATGTTTTTGATATTTCGCAGAGTGTCTCCTTGGTCGCTGGCCAAAGAATTTTTATGCCGCTAGTCGGTGATATGATTTGAGTAGGCCGCCCAGCCGTTCAATGTACTGAATTTCGGCATTTTTATCGATGTTATGTTTTGGCTCAATGATTCTGCCCAGAGATTGGTGAATTCTTTCGTGGTGATAACTCTTTATCATGCAACACGCAAGGTAAGTAGTGTGGTCCATAATCTCTGTTTCATAGCCTGAAAATATTACAAAAACTCTTGATCGCATAACAGCTTCCGCTGCTCGGCTTCAGTTATGCTGTTTCTGCGAAGACGCTCCACTTTGGCGGGTCAAGCTCATCGAGGTTCCAGGTTGCGCCGCAGTTGTGGCAGGAATCCATATCGGGCCTGCGACCTTTGCCGCAGTTTTTGCATGTAATCTGTATTTGTCGCGGGTTCGTGAGTTTGTAGCCGATGTAGCCGGGGATGCCAAGCAGCAATACCGTGAAAAGCCACGCTTTCCGCTCGGCTTTGGCAAGGCCCGCTCTGCCGGATTTTATGTAAACCCTGATGCCAAGGGCAAGGCCTATTAATAATGATGGAAGAAGAAAAACAAATGACGCAGCTCGTAATTGTACAATTTTCCCTGCGTCGCCAGTTTCTCTGCCGAAAAATGCGATGCAGGAATCTGGCATGATGAACATCCCACGAAACATATATGCTAAGTCAACTTTATCAGCGGTATAATATGAGGCTATTCCCAAGCACCATGGCTGGAGGTTTTCGAGAAGATATTTTGCGACAAATGACCATGGTAGTGACTCTGCTTTCATTGGCGGATTGATATATGATGCCTTTGTATTGATGAGATTGCCATTTTCGTCAAAAACCATGACATACGGAGTATAGCCTTGAGGACTGATACCGGTAAGGACGGCACCTTTGATTTGTTCGTTTCTTGTTAGAATCTGGAAATTGTAAGCAAATAAATTATTGGGCTTTAGCTGGGATGCGTAAATATCTGCTATCTGGCCAGTGGTTTTTATGGTTAGGTCATTATTTTTAACCAGAAATACTCTGCCATCGGAATTCATGGCCATTGGGCCATATGTAAAAGGGGTGGCAAATATAAATTTATTCTCTTTTGTTGGCGATTCTTCTGATGATGAGGAGTTGAATTTAATGCCTCCTACTAAATATTCATTTTTACCGATAGAGCCGATTTGCACGATATCGCCGAGAGATGCATCAAGTACCGGGCCTTGGTAGATTTTATTATTTTCATTAAAAGCTATCCTGTAAAATCTTCTGCTGATTTTATCGAAGAATGTCAAATCGCTACAGAAAAAATTTCCAAATAATAATTTGCCAAATTTTTTGTCATTGTCGTTTTTTTCGGATACGCCATCTGTGCCGATGTATGACAGGATAGTGTTTTTGTATGATGTTTCGAGACCGTTTCTTGTCCTGTCTATCCGGCATTCGACAAACAGACGCAGGTTTTTATCATAGTATATGACTTGCCAGATGTCAGAACCTTTACTGTGGTCTAAAATCATAGGTGTTAAGAAGATTTTATCCCTGAATTGAGCATTTACTGCAATATCAGTGAAGCCTAATATCGCAGGATTTCTAAGGCTGGTCTGAAATTGTATTTTTGACGGTGTGTTTGCGTCAAGGTCAGGTGTCAGGCTGCTGGGGCTGATTTCAACGTATTGCGGTATGTAGGCAAATATACATCCTAAAACGGCAAGTCTTGCCCAGAACAGGATTGTGCAGAACATAATCAGTACCATTATTACGGTCGCCGCGATGTATATTTTTTTGCATATCTTTTTCATTTTTGTACCTGTCAAAAATAATAGTTTTTTTATTGTTTTGCTTTTATAACCCCCCGAATAAATCGGGGGGCTAACGAGTATCTAACGGTTTTGCAACTTGTTAGCCTTCCGATTCATTCGGCAGGTTTTATCCGGTCGCTTCCGCGACTCGGCTTCTATTTTTAATCTTTATCGTGTCGCTTGCGCTCCATGCTTTCACTTTACAATGACGCATTTAAAAATTTATAGCCTGCACGGATTATGCAGACAACGCCAAAAGCCAGATATATCGCGACAACTTCGTAACTGAAACCTTTAATAGAAAATATAGTTATCAGTGTCACCGTTATCACTACGCTTGCTAATCTTGCAAATATCGAATTTGACCGCCAGCCGCACATCAAACCGCCGCCGTAGCAGGCAAAGAACAGCGAAAAGGAAATTACAAAAAGTAAGTACAGCATATTTAGATTTATCGGTATGCCGATATTTATCTTCTGGTATAAAATCATTTCGGTTATTGCCATCGGTACAAGAATTATTAATATTGCTATTATGCCAGCGGAAAGCCTGCTAAGCCACATAGCACGTCTGGTTGCGGCAAGAGTATTTAGAAACGATGATATTTTTTGTGACTTATCCAGAGACATCTGAGTTGCGCCGAGCGTCCCGATTATAAAATACAAAGGCCAGGTCCAGAAGAACATAACCAATGTTCCGTCGAAATTTATATCAAGTCCTAGTGATTCGTTGCAGCTTGGTCGATTATGAAAGTACCATAAGCTAATACAAATAAAAACAGCATATACAGCGAGAAAAAGATATATCACAAACATATCACGAATTTCACGTTTTATCAGTGTAAGCATATTAACATCCTTTCTTATTTGGTTTCGAGTATTCCGCCGGGGTTAGTGCATTCGATGAACATATCTTCAAGGCTCATCGGTATTTCTTCGATGGTTTCCGGGCCAAAGGTTTCGATGACTTTGCGTTTTTGCGGGCCCCAGTTTGCTATGGTCAGGAAGACTTCCCGGCTGCTGTTCTTTTGGGAGATGATATCCGTCAGATGCAGATTTTCCGGTGCATCGTCTGGGAATATCACACGAATTTTCTGGATACGGCGTTTGAGTTCTTCTACGCCGCAATCTACGACGAGCTTGCCATTGACGATGAAGCCAACCCTGTCGGCGATGCGTTCGACATCGCTTAGGATATGTGAGCTGAACAGCACCGCACGGCCATCCTTTTGGATGACATCAATCGCAAGCTCAAGGAAGTGCCGACGTGCGACGGTGTCAAGGCCAAGCGTGGGGTCGTCAAGTATCAATATTTCCGGCTCGATAGCCATTGCCAGTGCAAGGTTGAGCTGGGCACGCATGCCGGTCGAAAGCTGCTTGACTTTGCGATCCATCGGTAGTCGGAAAGTTTTGATGAGCTTGTCGAAGAATTGCTGATTCCATTTCAGCGATAAGGATTTGCAAATATCGACGAGGCGGGCGACCTTGTAATTTTGAATCAGGTTGTGCCCCTCGGCGACATAGCCTATTTTGCCTTTCTGGGCGGTGGTCATTTCCCAGCTTGGCACGCCGTTAATCAGCGTCTGGCCGCGTGTGGGTTTTTCCTGTCCCATCAGGATTCGGATTAGCGTTGTTTTGCCGACGCCGTTACGCCCGAGCAGGCCGAAGATGCAGCCCTTTGGGATGGCGATGCTGACATCGTCGAGAATTTTT
The DNA here is from genome assembly GCA_945890885.1 of Candidatus Kuenenia stuttgartensis. Taxonomy (GTDB): domain Bacteria; phylum Planctomycetota; class Phycisphaerae; order Sedimentisphaerales; family CAMDDF01; genus CAMDDF01. Next base: position 3,759 of record CAMDDF010000034.1, read on the forward strand.
CTGCCGTCGTAAAACTTTGTAAGATTTTCGATTTGAATCGCAGGTTCAGACATTTTTCATTCCCCGAAAGTGTTTTTAAACTTTTTAATAACCTCCGCAAACCACTGCGTCAGTTCCTCGTTGCTTATCTGCATGTGCACCGCATCAATGGCTATGCGTTCAAGTTCCTGAATAACTATTTTTTTTCTTACGGATTTGCTGATATTGGAATTCATCTCTGCGACAAAGGCCCCTGAGCCGGGTCGTGTGGTGATGATGCCCTCCGTTTCGAGCTGGCGGTAGGCTTTGGCGATGGTATTAGGATTGATTACCAGTTCGCCGGCCAATTGCCGCACGGTGGGCAGTTTTTCGCCGAGCTTGATCCTTTCTAATGCAATATCCCGCTTGACAGCATCGATTATCTGCTGATAGACGGGGCGATTTGAGCTGTTATCAATCTGAATTTGCATATTGGCCTCTTAATTGTACTATCGCAACTAATACAAGTATAACGCTGTGTCGGCTCAGTACAAGCAAAAAATAAAAAAATTTTGATTTTTTTCGAAATTCTGATTTAATCTGGATTTTTCAAACATATTTGACAGATACCTGATGTCGTGTATAATCGCCTGCTATTAATCGAGAAAAAGCCTTGAATATCAGCAAAATCAATCGAATAATGGATTTGCTTACTACGCTTCAGTCCGGCAGAAACTACAGCGTAGAAGAGCTTGTGAAAAATCTTGGCGTGAGCAGACGGACGATATTTAGGGACTTCAAAAATCTTGAAACCCTCGGAGTGCCGTATCATTTTGATTCGAAAACCGGCGGCTACTCGATTGAAAAGACGTATTATCTTCAGCCAGTTGATTTTAAGCTTAATGAGGCTCTTAGTATTCTGATGCTTTTGCACAAGGCCCGTAATCTTGTGCCGTTCCCGTACCATCGGTCGGCGCTTATGGCTGGGCTGAAGATTGAGAATAATCTGCCAGTGGAAGTGCGGAAGCATTGCCAGATAAGCCTTGGAAAAATATCTGTGAAAAAAGGCAGGGTAATTGAACACGGAGATTTTGAGAAACTTTTTGACGATATGCAAAAGGCGATTCGCGAAAAATTTATTGTCGCTATGACGTATAAATCGCTCTATGATAAAAAAGATATTGTAATTGATGTTTGGCCATATCATTTGATGTATAATCATCGTGCGTGGTATCTGCTTGCGTACTGGCAGGAGCATAAAGAGGTGCGAGCCTTCAAGCTTCCCAGGATAAAGCATTATCGGCTGCTTGAGCGGAAGTTCATCGATGGCGATAAATTTGATGCGGTGGAGCATTTCGGAAAGGCATGGTCTATGATTTCCGAAGGCAGGCTGTGGAATGTTCAGTTACGTTTTGACCCGATGGTTGCTACCAATGTCAGCGAAGTGAAATGGCATTGTACCCAGCAGGTGCAGTGGAACACCGACGGCTCGGTCGATATGGAGTTTCGCGTCGATGGACTTGGCGAAATAATCTGGTGGATATTAGGCTATGGTGATAAAGTTAAGGTGATAAAGCCTGTTGAGCTGAGAAAGCGATTGTTAGCTGTCTCAGAGAATATGACGAAAAATTTTAGAGAGTAATATGCCAATAATTAGTATTAAAGATTTACATAAAAGTTATGGTGCCGAGATTATTTTCGATAAGCTGTCGCTTACGCTTTTCCGCAAGGAAAAAGTCGGCTTAATCGGCGCAAATGGTACCGGCAAAACGACGTTGTTCAAGCTTTTTGCGGGTATGGAAACCTATGACCAAGGCCAAATCATAAAAAGCAAAAGCCTGCGAATCGGGTATCTGCCGCAGGAGCCGCTGTTTGACGGGCTCAAAACCGTTATCGAAGAGGTGCATCAGGGGCTTGAGCTGATACTGAAACTTCAGGCAAGGATAAATGATGTGCATCATAAAATAGCGGCTGAAACCGGTGTTGAGCTTGAGCGGGCGATGAAAGAGTATGACCGCTTGTGTCACGAATTCGAAATTGCAGGCGGCTATGACTATGAAAGCACCGTTCATTCTATTCTTGCGGGCGTTGGGCTTGACCAGACTTTTTATGATATCAAAACATCAGACCTTTCCGGCGGGCAGAAATCACGGCTTGGTCTGGCAAAGGTATTGCTTGAAAAAACAGATATGCTGCTGCTCGATGAGCCGACAAATCACCTTGACCTTGCGGGGTGTCAGTGGCTTGAAAAGTTTATCCGTAATTATGAAGGTGCGGCTGTTATTGTCAGCCACGACCGTTATCTGCTCGATAAAATCGCGGAAAAGATTATCGTGCTGAAAAATAAAGGTGTTCGTGTTTACAAGGGCAATTACAGCACGTACATGGAAACAAAAGATAATGTCGATCTTCAGCAGTCGAGGGAGCTTGAGAAGAAAACCGTGTTTGTTACTCATGAGCTGGATTTTATCGCGCGGAATAAAAATAAAGAGGGGATGCGCGGTACTGCTCTCGGCAGAAAGAAAAGGCTTGAACGGTTGCTAAAGGAAAATCCGGATTATCTGAAAAAGGCTGATACGGAAAGTCAGGTGCGGTTTGCTTTTGGTGATTTGAAAAAGCAGAGCAGGCAGGTGCTGACGTGTGAAAATCTTTCGATGGCTTATGGCGATCTGGTATTATTCAAAGGACTCAACCTTGAATTGCAGGCAGGGGATCGGCTTGGTATAACCGGGCCAAACGGAACGGGCAAAAGCACGCTGCTTAAGCTTGCTCTTGGACATATACAGCCGACGACGGGAACGATAAAAATGGGCAAGACGCTTGAAATAGGCTATCTTGACCAGCAGGCGAGGGAGCTTGACCGTCAATGTACCGTGCTTGAAGAGGTGATGAAAGTTGTGCCGGAGAACTCTGACAAAACTTCGCTTCGTTCAAGGCTTGGCGCATTTCTGTTTACCGGCAATGATGTCTTCAAGAAAGTCGGCGAGCTAAGCGGCGGCCAGCAGAACCGTTTGATATTGTGTAAGCTGGTGCTGAAGAATCCGGAAGTGCTGGTTCTTGATGAGCCGACAAACCATCTTGATATTCAGACGCGCGAGGTGCTTGAAAACACGCTTGATGACTATTCAGGCACGATTATTGTTGTAAGCCACGACAGGTTTTTTCTCGATAGAATAGCGAATCAGCTTTTGATAATCGGGGCGGACGCATTCGGCAATAAGTGCATGGGAAATTTTGAGCTGATAACGGGCAGCTATTCGCAGTATTCCGAACTTCTGCTTGAAAGGCAAGCGGCAAAGCAGAAAGAGGGTGAAAAGGCAAAGAAAACGGCAAAAGATAATTTAAAACGGCAGGAGCCCAAACGTTCAGCGCCTGATGATATTAAAAAATTCAATAAGTTAAAGGCTGAACAGGTAGAGCTTGAAATTGAAAAACTAGAGAATCGTATGACCAGACTTCAGGACGATTTTGGCAGGGAGGAAAATTATAAGGATGCAAGGAAGCTTGCTGATTTACACAAGCAGATCGACAATACACAGGCTGAGATTGATTTGCTTTATCGTGCATATGAATGGAAGATGGGTTCTTAGTAAAAAAACAGACACAAGGCACAAGGGCAGGTCCGGTGAATAGAGCCATTCATATTTTGTCTGTCGCAGAGTCCATCGCAATTACTTTTTATGAATGGTATTATTAATTCAGTTGCAACCTTTACGGCCTAGAAAGCGGATTAGTCCATCAAGTATTGTCAATGGATGAGGCGGGCAGCCGGGTATATAGAGATCCACGGGCACAACTGCATCGGCTCCATTTTTAACCTGTTCATGATCGATGTACGGGCCTCCTGAAATTGCGCATGCACCGACAGCAATAACGATTTTTGGTTCTGCCACAGCATCATAAGTCTTTTTCAGTGCCAGATGCATATTTTGTGTAACCGGCCCTGTAATCAACAATCCATCGGCATGTCGCGGTGATGCGACAAATTGGATGCCGAAACGACCCAAGTCCCACGCTAGCGTTCCAAGCACATTTGTATCAGCCTCACAAGCGTTACAGCCGCCAGCACTGACCTGCCGCAGTTTTAACGACCGGCCAAACAGTTTCCGTATATCTCTCTCCATCACAACATCACAAGGCTTGGTTGGTTGATTACCAGCTGCAATCATATCCTGGCGCTTACGGGCTGCCAGATAATATTCATCTGAGAATGTGATAGCCTTTTCCGGACAGACCTTTTCACATTCAGCACAGAAAAGACACTTGCCCATATCGATGCTGGGATGATTATCTTTAACAACAATAGCACCTGTCGGACAAGCCCCAACGCAGGCATTACAGCCGTTGCTGCACTTATCGGCATTGAGCTTGGGACAGCCGCGAAATCTGTCAGGCAATTTCGGCGGGGGCCCATCAGGGTACTTCATTGTTTGGTGACCCTGCTGCAATCGTGCGAGAATTATTTTTAGCATAGTTTTTCCTTATCTGCATTCAAGAGGTACGGAAATTTATTATTAACGATCATAAGTCATGCCCGCAATAGGACAAATTAAAGCTCTTATTACACAATGGAAAATCTGAAATCTCCTGATTGCGCAAGGCATAGGCAAGAGCCGCCCAGTTATGGAACGATGGATCTACAATCTTATAACGAGCAAAGTTACCTTGCTGATTTGTAATGGCTATATGGCAAACTTCACCGCGCCACCCTTCGTTAAGAGTAGCAACAAAACTTTCAGCTGCAAGTGAACCAACTTTTACTAAGGGCGATCCCGCAGGAATAGCTCCAATCTGCTCGCGGATAAATTGTATTGAGTGCTGGATTTCAAGCCAGCGAACAAAAGCGCGTCCGAAGGCATCGCCTGTATCACAGGTAGAAGCAGGGATATGGGAAAATCGAAAGATACCCGAAGGCTGATCTTGTCGGATGTCACGGGGCAGATCAGAAGCTCTGGCGGCTGGCCCAACGATACCAAGTTCAATCGCTATGCTCTTTGGCAGCGTTCCTGTATTCTCAAGTCTGGCCATAACCGACGGCGTATCCCATAGTAATTTTATGGCAACGGTAGTATCTTTTTCTGCTTTATCCAGACGGCGCAGCAACTCGGATGCACGATTATCATCTATGTCAAAACCAACCCCGCCCGGCCTAATCATCCCTCGGCCAAATCGGCTTCCGCATAACAGAGCCGTCATATTGAGATAATCGCCGCGAATACGTCCGCAATAACTGGCAGTGGGCAAAAACCCAACATCACCGGATATAGCTCCAAGGTCGCCGACATGATTGGCCAGACGTTCAAGTTCCAGAGCAACACCTCGCAGCATCTGAGCACGAGCGGTTTTTTGACAATGTGCCAGAGCCTCAAGCACCTGACAATAGCCGGTGGCGTGAGCAATGGTTGTGTCGCCTGCTAAAGTTTCAGAATAATGAATAGACCGATTGTTTGGCCCGCCAATCAGGGCTTGTTCCACGCCGCGGTGTTGAAACCCAAGAGCAATTTCCAGATGAAATACTTGTTCGCCATAACACTGGAAACGAAAATGCCCAGGCTCAATAATGCCGGCATGTACAGGGCCGACAGCTACCTCGTGAACTTCATCGCCTCCGACCTGGAAAAAATCGCCCACTCCGGGTAATATGGGCTGATTCGATGGCCTGTTCCATGCATCGCGACTTGTTTTCGAGTGGTGGTATCTGACCGGCTTAAACCACGGATGACCGATAGGTTTTAATCCAAACTGCTCCGCGATTTCACGTTCAAACAAATGGACTTGCGGACAATCCGGTGTAAGCGAAGGAAATTGATCGCCCTCGATTTGAGTTCGGCCAACATAAAGCTGGTTCTGCTCGTCATCAGCCATCACAACATAAAGCAGGGTAACATCTGATTGCGAAGTTGAATCTCCGAACATCGCTGATACTCGTTGACCATAAGCCACCCCATCGAGAATAGCTTGCCTGAAGCCGTCAAATGCAATTGTCGGGATAGTATCAAGCCTAACTGCCCGACCGTTGGTCAGTTTTGCAAAGCTGTAATTATTTTGGGTCATAGCCGTCCCTCCAGAAAACTTACTGCATCTTTAAGCATTGTAACCAATGGAGCGGGAATATATAAGCCTATAAGAAGAACCATAACCATAAGGATTACCACAGGAGCTGCGGTAAGAAATCCATCGCGATACGGCGTATTGTTGGCATTAGCCGGCGACCTGCCCTGAACAACAGTCAGCACGGTCGCACCCATGCCGATGAAGACCAGCAGCAGCAGAGCCAGAAACAATCCAGCGGTAACAAATCTGCCGGTAGCAAATGCTCCGTTTAGAATAGCGAATTCACTGATGAATGGGCCAAATGGCGGCGAACCGGTAATGGCAAGGAATCCGGCAAGAAACAATGTTCCGGATAAAGGCAGCCGACGCATCGCTCCGCGAACCACATCGGTACTCTTGCTGTCGTATGCACGGTGAATGTTACCGGAAGAAAGGAAAAGCACTCCCTTGGTCAAGCCATTTGTTACTATATGAAGCAGCGTACCGAATAGAGCAGGCCCACCAATACCAAGACCTAACACAAGGATACCCATGTGTTCTACGCTGGAGTAAGCGAGCATCCTTTTGAAATCACGCTGATTAACCATAAATAAACCAGCCACTATCATAGAGAACAATCCCATAAACAGCAGCAGCCGCGAAACGTAAGCATACTCTCCCGCCGCTAAACATATCTGATATATACGTAAGATTGCCAGAAATGCGCAACTGGTAACGCCGCCGGCAAATATTGCCCCAACCACGCCTGGTACTTCTCCATAAACTTCCGGCTTCCATGTGTGCATTGGTGCCAGTCCCATCTTTGTACCATAGCCCACCAGCAGCAGGATAAATGCCGCATGAAGCCATGGCTTGGACAACAATGGGGCATTTTGCAGCACATCTTCAAATGTCAGCGTGGATTCAAGTCCTGCTTGCAATGATGAATAAGCAAGAAAGAATGTTCCAAGCAGTGCCAAGGCAATGCCGACCGAGCCAACCATAAGGTATTTCCATGTGGCCTCGATGCTTCGCTGTGTCCGGTTGAAGTAAATCAACGGTGCGGTTACGAGAGTAGTGGCCTCGATTGCTACCCACATCAGACCCAGGTGATGCGACCAGACAACTATGCTCATAATGCCCAAAAATCCAAGAAGGCATGCACAGAAGACACGGTTGGATCGTTCCTTTCTATACTGAAGATAACCAACAGTGTAAAATGAGCAGAATAAAAACAGGGTGCTGACAACCAGCAGAACGATTCTGCCAGGCGGATCTAAAATCAGCCATTTGGCAGTAACCATAAGCTCAGGCCGCATCAGCACAAACACCGTTGTAGCTGAGTATATAACTGCTGTCAGCGGCAAAAGCCAGGGCCGCAGGCGATTAGATGGAAATGCCAATGCAATGGCGGCCATCATAAGCGGAAAGAGAATCATTATAAATGCCATAAATTATTCCTTAAGTGAAACCAGATGGCGAGTGTCCATCGAGGAGAACGCCTGGTTAATATGATTGATAATTATACAGGTTACGAAAATACCGACGAATAGATCGAGCATCACGCCCATCTCCACGATGAGCGGCATAGCCTCAACCAATAGCATACTAAAAATAAAAATACCGTTTTCCAGAACGAGATAACCGATAACCTGGCTGATTGCTTTATATCGCGTAACCAGAAGAATAAATCCAACGAATACAGTTGCGATAGAAGTTGGCACAAGAAGTGTACCATAGTGCTGGCTGGCAAGAGGGAGCTGGCCCGCAATCAACAGCGCAAATGCAGTTGCCATTGCACCGAGAATAATTGACGGCAGAAATCCTATTAACGGCTCTACTTCGCGTTTTATCTGTGCATCACGAAGTGCGCGAATCATTATTGTGGGAATGACCGTACCTTTGATGACGACAGCCACGATTATCATAATCGCCACCGGTATCGTCAAATGTTTATGTATCAGTAATGGAATAATACCCAGCAGTATACCCTGTATGGCCACGGTGCGAATTACCGCGTTGATTCGGCTTGTGCCAAGGGCAAAAAGATTCATCACCAGAATAATTACAAGAACAGCATTTAATAAATCAGTCATTGATTATACCTCACCAAAAGAATAAAGCCGAATCCGCAAAAAAGCAATGCGGCTATCAGCAAACCTGGTATATGACGCATTCGGAGCCTGGCCATTATTGATTCTACGATACCTATTACGATTGCCAGCCCCAATAATTCTATAATAAACATCGGCCAGTTTATCCACATCGTTCTCGTTTGAAACGGTAAGATTATATGCAGCAAAACAGTGCCGAGAATAAACATCTTCATCGCTGCTGAATATAGTATTATACCGAGCAGCGGCCCGCTGTGGTCGAGCACCATAACTTCGTGAATCATTGTAAGCTCAAGGTGAGTATTCGGGTCATCGACTGGAATACGGCAGGTTTCGGCAAGAAGCACAACAAAGAGACCTATCGAAACAAGTATTAGCGGTGCAGCCATTGCCGAAGAGAACCCCTCTGCCGGGCCGTGAAGCATGTGAGTTAGCGTCAGTGAGCCGGATAACTTTGCCAGCACAAGAAACGCAAAGAACATCGCAGGCTCAGAAAGACATGCGAAGGTTACTTCACGGGCTGAACCCATTCCCTCGAAAGGTGAGCCGGTGTCCATCGCTGCCGCCGTCGTAAAAAATCTTGCCAGCCCGAAAAGGTATGCAAAAAGAATCAGGTCGCCCGCGAAAGCAATCGGTGAGTTAAAACTTCCGATAGGTATGAGCATGCCAGCCAATAACACCGCCGCAAGTGTAACGACAGGGCCGGCAATGAAAATCCATGTCGTTGTGGTGCTAATTACCATGCCCTTGCGCAGGAGCTTTATAATGTCGTAATACGATTGAAGCACAGGCGGGCCATTTCGGCCGGCGAACCATGCTTTGGTTTTGTTTATTACGCCAAGCAAAAGCGGAGGCATAACTATCAAAAGTAATATATGAATTATTTTATCCGTCATAGTTAAACTCCAATGCTACCACATATAAGCAGAATTATCACGATAATCAGAATATAAAGTACATAAAAATGTGTCTGGCCCTGCTGTAAAATGCGAAGCATCGGCAGATATCGGCCAGCTATGCGGAACAGGGGCACTATCAATCTGTCGAGAATAGTGTCCGGAACGATGTTTTTAAACCGTGCCGTGCTTGGAAATAGCTTGTGTATAGCAGGCAAATCGGTTTTGGGCCAAAGGATAAAATTAAAGAGGCTCACAAGCATCTGACCAAACGATGAACCGGTATATTGTATTCTGGCTGTTGGCCGGGCATAGCCGCAATCCCATGTGCCGGCTCTGCTGACAACTTTAGCTCGCGGCAGATTTTTTAACACAAGAATAATTACTCCTATGAGCACAACAAAAGCCAGTCCCATCTTGGCGATCCACCCCAGCGGAACTGCCGTTGTAATTGATACCGTTTGAACAGGTAATGATGCCCATATCTTGACTGCTTTATCAAGCGGCACTGTTGCAATTATTGGAAATAATCCGATACCAATGCAGCCCACAGCCAGAACAGCCATAGGCATTATCATGCTCAACGGCTGATTGTGTGCGTGATTAGCACTTTCGCATCGTGGCGATCCAAGGAACACCGCGCCGAACATCTTAATAAAGCACGCAACCGCCAGTGCCCCAATCATTGCTAGCGGTACCGCTGCTATGGCCGCAGCAGGAAATCCGGCATTGCCGTCAAAGCCGAGAGTATTAAACAGTCCGTTATAAATCAGCCATTCGCTGGCGAAACCATTCAGCGGCGGCAATGCACAGATGGCAACCGCACCTACGACAAACAGAACCATTACCAGCGGCATCCGTTTGGCCAGACCGCCCATTTGATCTATATTTCGTGTATGTGCTGCATGGATGATTGCACCGGCATTAAAGAATAGCAATGATTTGAAAAGGCTATGGTTCCATACATGCAGCAGCGAACCGCCCAGCCCAAGCACTACCCATACAGGCTGGTTCAGCGACCGGCCGAGCAGTGCCAATCCTAAGCCGATTATAATTATTCCGATATTTTCTATGCTGCTGTATGCCAGCATCCGTTTGATGTCATTTTGTCCGATGGCAAATGCGATTCCCGCCACGCCCGTTATCGCTCCTAATATCAATAATGTTCCGCCCCACCAGACGGCTGGCATCGGCAGCAGGGCAGTCATACGAATGATGCCGTACACGCCCATCTTGAGCATAACGCCGGACATTACCGCCGATACATGGCTCGGTGCATTCGCATGAGCGCCCGGCAGCCATACATGCAGGGGCATTATTCCCGCCTTGAACCCGAACCCAATCAATGCTAACACGAAAATCGTCCCAGCCGTTTCCGCTGGTATTCCCACTATCGGCATCAATGCAAATGAATTCGTCGCATGCCGCCAAAGTGCAAACATTGCGATAAGGCATAACGTCCCAACGTGTGTGGCGATTAGATAAATCCAGCCGGCCCGGCAAACATCAGGGTTATCATCTTCAGCCGTCGCCGCAAAGTACGCCGCGATCGCCATAATTTCCCATGCTATCAGAAATAGAACCGCATCGTGTGCAATAACAACCAGAGCCATCGAACCAGCAAGCAAGCCATAGAAAAAAGCAAGCCGCTGGCCGTTCTCCTGGTGTTCCGATTGTTTCCAGTACCTCAGCCCATAAATTGAACCAAGCACCGGCACAATGAACACCGGCACCAAAAACAGTATGCTGATAGCATCAATTGTTACCATAAACTGCCCAAATGGTAAAAACCAGGGTACGCACAATGTTGGCGTTGTAGCCTCATTGAACGACACAGCTATACCGCCTAATCCAATAATGCTGCCAAGAAACATTAATAATGTCGCGATCCGTTGTCCCACCACCGAACGTGATGAAAGCAAACAAACCGGCAAACCACTAAAACCTAATACGGCAATTGCCGTAAGTATCATCCAAACACTTAACATAATAATTTTTTGCGAGGTTCAATTCGTAAACGTATCAGCATTACTTGCATCACCGTGCGAACAACCGCGTAATAAACTCCTTAAATGGTATCATTGTGCTCATCATCAGGATAACCGTAATCAGAATATAGAGCAAATATTGTTGTGTCATTCCCTGCTGGAATCGGCGGAACCAGCCGAACCATTTTTCAAATTTGCCGCTGGCAGGCATTATCACCCGATCAAGTATTATATCATCAACATGACTATGCATCTTCACCGGCTTTGGAAACAACCCTTCTATGTGTGGCCAATGCATGTGCGGATGAAGCACCCAGCGGAACATTGCAACTATCATTTGCGCAAACGAAGATGCTGTGTATTGTATCCGGCTGGTCGGACAGGCATAGCCGCAGTCCCATGTTCCAACGCAACGAGGAAATCGATTACGAAGTCTCACAAAAGCCGCCATTGATATAACCAGAACAACCAATAATACTGACATGAAGCTTACTGCTTTCAGCGGTACGACCGTGCCGATGCTTATTGCAGGTACATCTGACCCAATCATACAGCTTGATATTGCGTTATCGAGCATCGGCGGCAGCAACACCGGCGCAAGGCCAATCGCAACGCAGCATGCCGCCAGAATCAGCATCGGTATTTGCATACTAATCGGCGATTCGTGGGCATGTGCCACTGCATCGGTGCGCCCCGTTCCAAGGAACACCGCACTATAAACCTTCACGAAACATGCCAGCGCCAACGCACCGATCATAGCAAGCACCGGCACGATAATCACAGCTACCAGCGATCCATCAGTTATCCCTGCCCCAAGCAGACCTATATAAACAAATAACTCACTTACAAATCCATTCAGCGGAGGTAATCCGCAGATAGCGACCGCGCCAACCACAAACATCGCAGCCGTCCACGGCATAGCTTTGGCTAGTCCGCCGAGAGAGTCTATATTCCGCGTATGCACACTGTGCACTACCGAGCCTGCACTTAAAAACAGCAGCGACTTGAATAGACTGTGATTCCATGTATGCAGCAGACAACCAGCCATTCCAAGTACGATCCATTCCGGCCGATCAGCCGAGCGTCCTAGCGTTGCCAGCCCAAGCCCCATCAGAATAATACCGATATTTTCGACGCTATGATACGCAAGCAGCCGTTTCAGGTCATGCTGGGCAATGGCAAACACGACACCGAGCAATCCGCTGATTCCGCCAAGCACCAGAATAAGACTACCCCATAGATACGGCGGCTCCGGCATCAGCGACAGAAATCTCACTAATCCATAGATACCCATTTTCAGCACAATACCTGAGAGCATCGCAGAGACATGGCTAGGTGCGCTGGCATGTGCGCCGGGCAGCCAAAAATGAAACGGCATCATACCAGCCTTAAGACCGAATCCTAAGAGTGACAGAAAAAACAACACATTCATCACGGTCAGACTTATCGCATCGCTGGCAATCGGTTTTAAATCATAGGAACCTGTTGCCCATCGCCAAAAGGCGAACAGAGCAAACAGAGTCAATGTGCCGATATGCGTGGAGATTATATAAATCCAGCCCGCCCGCCGACTCTCATTCATATGATCTTCGGTAGTAACCAGAAAAAATGCCGCCAACGCCATAACTTCCCACCCAAACAGGAACGCCATAGCGTGCCTGCTGATGACCAGCAATGACATGCCAGCCACTAATAATCCCCAGAACAGTTGAAGTTTCCTGCCGTTTCTTATATGCTGAAGTTGCGGCCAGTACCCAAGCCCGTAGATTGAACCGAGCCCTCCCATGAGTAAGACTGGAACAAGAAAAAATGCACTCAAGCTGTCAATGCCGACAATTGAATTGCCCATCGCGGGCCATGGAAAGATTAATGTTCTTGATTGATCGACTACTAATGCTAAAAATGCGCCAGCCAAGCCCAGTATTGTACTAATGCTCATCATAAATAAAGCTATACGTTGCCCCCAGACCGTTCTTCGCGACAGAAACAGTCCCGGCAACCCGCTGGCTGCTGCAAAAGAAATAGCTATTATGATAAGAGCAAGAGACATCAATAAATCCATCTATAATTGATGAGCCAAACATTTTCCTTTATGGTTAACGAGCATTGATCTTAGCATCATTTTGTGCAATATTCAATGCAGGAAGTGCGGCTTCAGCACGAGACAGCGTTTCCATTAGGTCTTCACGTGAAGCCTGATTTTTAAGTGCCGCTTTAAAATCTTTATTTTGCAAAACAAAACCAAGACGGGACAATATATGCAAATGCGCCCGCACCGTCGGACTGATGAGCGTAAATAGCGTGCTTACCGGCTGACCGTCAATGGCCCCAAAAGCTATTGGATGATCCAGGAAGCACAGTGTCATACTGGGTTTAGAGACATGCAGGACGACTGGATTTCGGACATGCGGAATAGCAATCCCTTCGCCGATACCGGTAGAGCCTAATGTCTCGCGAGCCATAAGAACCTGATACAGGAACTCGCGGTCAACCTCCTCAGGGAGATTAAGGATATCCACAATAGCATGAAGTACAGACGGCTTATCGTTGCCGCCGACTCGGTAAGATATACCTCCAGTTTTCAAGGCATCTAAAAGGCTGGGCAAGGAATTATTGTTATGCTCGGTTTCCTGAAATATTTCAGGCGAAACCTGTATCCGCCGAGAGGTGGCCCACTCCAGTAATTCCGACCGGTTAAATCGGTATTGTTCATTAATCAGGTAAACTGGTATCGCTTGCTGTTTAATCCAGCGATAGATTGTCTTTTCAGACACATTCAGGATTTTAGCGGTATCTTTAACGGACAGCTGCATTAGTATATTTCCTTAGATATTTCTATATATACACTGACATCTTAGGACATTATAAAATCTTGTCCATATATGTCAAGGTGAGTTTTAAAAAGCCTTTTTTGAATTCTAATCGACTTTCTTAGCTTTTAGCAGTACGACCATTTCAATTTGCTTTGGCTTATAACCCATTAATATATCCTCGCTCAAGCAACCAGGATCGCCCGTTATTGTTACGGTTCTTGTACCGCCAAGAACCATCGTTTGACCATCCTGTATTGCAATTTTAGCGGCAAGATGTACTGAGTCTATCATTGGTGCTTCAATAATATTGCCATTTTTTTTGAATTGCTTTACTTCAATGTCGGTTGATACCATATTTACATCAAGCATTATCTGCTCTTGGCCGTTGCAAGTTGTTATTTCGGGCCTTACATTCAGTTCGATACCAGCTTGAACAGTTTCCGTTATCGGTTCAGGCTTGCTTTTATCATCCTTAGCAGGCAGATAGTCCTTAATATACATGATATCTCTAAGGGCGCTAACAGTTCCATCTTCTCTATCCCAGACCAAAAGCTTCGGGGCGTGAATTACGTTGCTATCTGCGGAATTTTTGGTAGCCTCTAATAGCTTTTCAACCTGCTCATCATTTAATGTGAGTGCTTGAGCGTTGCTGTCATCAATCTTTAAAAACTCGTCCAGCAATTCTTTTTCAGCATGTACTATCTTCGCCTCAACCATTATTTTCTGGCTTGAAATGTTATATTTTTTAAGCTCGTCTTTTTTTATAAACTCAACATGACAATCATTAAACAAAACTACTGTTCCTGTCGAATATATGTTCCTGTGCATAACTTTATCGTACGCGATTGGCGTGTTTGCAGGAGCAGTTACCTTTAATCCTTTACCGAGATATTTAACATTTTCTTCAGCCCAGACAGACATATTATCTTCAGTTCCCCAATATACCTTTAAATCTTCTAATGCCGCAGGATAATTTACATCATTGTCATTTGCATATAGAATTAGCCCATGACCGAGTTTTTTCAAATTATTGAACGATTCAAGGCTATTTGATAAAACTCCTTTTTCGTCTTCAACATTTGCTGCTGTGGAAGTTTTTTCGGTTTCAGCCAAGCAGGACGTTGAAATAAACAAAATTGCGATCAATAAAAAATACTTTTTCATGGCTTTTCTCCTTTAAGTTTATTTTTAAAAATCTGCGGAATCCGCGAAATCCGTGTCTAAAAAAATATTTCATTTTTTAATTTTTCAATCTGCCCTTCACGCACCCAAACAGGCAAGTATTGTAGCCTTAGTCAGTCTACTTTAAAACAAAAATTTGAGTTAATTCGTGTAATTCGTTGTAAAATAATTTCAAAAACCACAAAAACTGCCATTTTTTCGATTTTCAACTTTTTACGTCTAACTTCTTATCTTTAGGTTACTTACAGATATTCTGGGCTTCAGTCTCATCTGGCTTAGTGTCGGAAATATCCCTTGCAAATCGCCCATTTTCGGCTATATTTTAGTGGCTCTTAAAAGCCCAAAAATGAATAAAAAAACAGTGTAATCTGCGAAATCTGCGGTTAAAAAAATGTCCAAATCCGACAAAAACGAACATAACTCCTTGCAGGTAAAGAACAAAAAAGCCTATTTCGACTACGAACTTATCGAAAAAGTCGAGGCTGGCATAATGCTTCAAGGTACTGAGGTCAAAGCACTTAGGTCGCATCACGGTAGCCTTGACGGCTCTTACGCACGCATCCACAACAACGAAGTCCTGCTTATCGGAGCCAAAATCTCACCCTACGAAAACGCAGGCTATACTTCCCACGACCCTGACCGCGACAGAAAACTTTTGTTGCATAAATCTCAGATTCTAAAACTCCGCCAACGTCTTGAGCAGAAAGGCTTTACGCTGGTTCCGCTTCGGCTGTACTTTAACGACCGGGGTTATGCCAAAATTGAATTAGCTGTCGCTCGCGGCAAGAAAAAATACGACAAACGCGACAAAATCACTGCCCGTCAGATGAACAAAGAAACTAAGCAATACTAAATAAAGGATATAACAATGGCAGAAAAAGAAAAAAAAGTAATCATTGATTCCGATTGGAAAGCACAGGCACAGGCTGAAAAGGAAAAGGCCCAAGCCGAGATTGAAGCTGAAAAGCAAACAACCCCTGAACTTCCCAAGGGCGATTTTCCTTCGCTGGTGAGTATGCTTGCAACGCAAGCGTACTATGCTATGGGACTTATAGGCAACCCCAATGACCCGAAAAAGCCTGAG
>CAMDDF010000035.1 GCA_945890885.1 Candidatus Kuenenia stuttgartensis
AAATTCCTGCAAACATTGAAAGAGCTTCTCGAAAAACCCCAGCAGTTGGTTTCATAGTAAAATTGATGTAGAATGAAAGCGTGGAGCGCAAGCGACACGACAAGATAAAATACGAAGTACAAAAAGGATTATCTTATGTCAGAACATTATCAGGTTGCAGTCATCGGAGCCGGCCCAGGCGGTTATGTTGCCGCTTTAAAAGCCGCTCAAATGGGAGCTAAGACAGTCATCGTTGAAAAACATCACCTTGGCGGAACATGCCTCAATTACGGCTGTATTCCATCGAAGGCATTGCTGGCTTCTGCGGAACTGATGCACAAAATAAGCGGCTCAGCCGATTTGTGCGTTTCGATTAACGGAACGGTAAGCTTTGACTGGCCTGCGATTCAAAAGCGAAAAGATAAGGTTCTCACGAAACTTCGCGGCGGCATCAAGGGTTTATTTGGCGCTCGCAATGTTACGCTTCTTTCCGGCAAGGCTGTTCTTGACGGCAAGGGCAAAGTCAAGGTAACCGATGAAAAGGGCGGCACAACATCGTTCACCGCAGATAACATTATCCTTGCTACCGGCTCAACCCCTGCAAGAATTGGCGCATGGCCGAGCGACCCGCAGATTGTCAGCACATCAGACGAAGCACTGCACTGGAAGGAATTACCCAAACGATTATTGATTGTCGGCGGCGGCGTAATCGGCTGTGAATTTGCCTGCATGATGAAAGAATACGGCGTAGAAGTAACCATCGTGGAATTGATGGACTCTCTGTTGCCGGAAATGGAAACTGCGTTAGGGCAGGCACTTGCCGGCGCTTTTGCCAAACGCGGCATGAAGATTTTCACTGGCGTAAAAGTTGAGGACCTCAAACTCAGCGGCGGCGGTGTCGAAGCGGTTATTACCGGCAATAAGCCTATGCAGTTTGACAGGGTTCTTGTCGCTACCGGCAGAAGGCCCGTAACGCAGGACATCGGTCTGGAGAGCATCGGTTTGCAAACTGATAGGGGCTTTATCCGCGTAAACGATAAAATGGAAACGGCTGTCAAAGGCTATTACTGCATCGGCGATGCTAACGGGCGTTGCCTGCTTGCTCACGCTGCAAGCGCTCAGGGCGAAGTTGCTGTCGAAAATGCACTTGGCCATAATAAGGAACTGACCATGCCGGTACCAGGTGCGGTTTATACGTTCCCTGAAATTGCGTCTGTCGGGCTTACAACTAAGCAGGCTCAGCAGCAGAATATTCCGGTTCGCGTAGGCGAATTCCCGATTGGCTACCTTGGCAAGGCTATGGCGGTCGGCGAGGAATTCGGCTTTGTCCGCGTAATCAGACATTATCATGATGAAACCCTGCTGGGCGTTCATATCATAGGCCATAATGCTACGGAAATAATCGAAAGCGCAGCAGCGATGCTGACGCTAAAGGCCAGTGCCAAAGATTTGGCGGAAATGATTTTTGCCCATCCGACGATTTCCGAGGCAGTCAAAGAAGCTGCGGCGGATACATTCGAAAGTGCGATGCATTTACCGCCCCGAAAAATCACGCAGGTAGTTGCGGAATAGAAATCAGATTTCAGAAAAATTCGGAATTTTGATGTGTAAAATTACCGGAATTTCTATGTCCACATAAAAAATGGGGGAAAAAATTGACAAAATAGCTGTTTTTTCGGAAGTTAAAAAGCCGAGATAGGCGGTTTTGATGTTGCTAGCCAGGTTTTTGGGGGTAGTGATACGACACTAAGTACGATAAGAAAGTGCATTAAAAACACTGTAAGTGCTTTTAATGCAAGATGTTAGAGTACAGAATACAGATTACAGAGAAATCGTGATTTTGAGGGTGAAAATCATCAAAAAGCGCGCGAAAAGATGTGGAAAGACGTGAGAATCACGAAAAATGAATAGTAGATATTGTGGATTGCTCAATCAGGCCAAAAAATCGTCAAGGGGGGAAATGAAAAAAAATTAAATTTTTTTTCATTTTAGAAATCAGATGGCAGAGTGCAGAGTACAGATTTTTTTACAACGAATTACACGAATTTTTTTAGCCATAGATGGACACAGATTCACACAGATTTTCTATTTTATTATTTTTAGACACGGATTTCGCAGATTACGCGGATTTTTTTGTTTTAAAAAAGAGATAGAATTGGTATAATCCAGTCTGTTTCTTGCTGGGGCAAGGGGCGCATAATGTGGGATTTTTGGGAAAGAGCAATAAAATAAAAAAAGTAAGAATGATAATTTGTCTTGCAGTTGTATGTTTGATGGGGGTAGCTAATTTTGCTTCGGCTGATATGTTCGGCACGGGCGACAATGCATTCAACATCGACTTTGTGCCGATTTCAGGCAGCACGAACCCCACCCGCGGGATTGCCGCAGGTGACTACTTTACCTTTACAGGAGTTGCTAACGACTACCGCATGGGAACCTACGAGGTTAGTAACGACCAGTGGACGAAGTTCAAGGCTGCTTATGGCGTGGTGACGGGCAGCCCATCGAATGCGTACGACCAGAGTCCGTTCTTTGGTACCAATGCTCCGACCAATCGTGTGAGTTGGTATGAGGCAGCGCAGTTTGTCAACTGGCTCAACACAAGTACAGGCAATCAGGTGGCATACAAGTTCACTGGCACGCAGGGTACGAGTAACTATACGCTGGCCACTTGGAGTGTTGCTGAGGCATCCATCGGAACGAATCTCTACCGCAACAAGGACGCAAAGTACTTCCTGCCAACGGAGAACGAGTGGGTCAAGGCGGCCTACTGGAACGGTACGAGTCTTCAGAACTGCGCGACGAAGGCAGGCCAGAGTCTGACGCAGGGCAACGGTATAAACGGAACAGGCTGGAACTACGAAACAACCCAGTATGCCACCAACCCTGCTGGCCCCTGGAATGTCGGCAGCGGCAGTCAGGAACTCAATGGTACATACGACATGATGGGCAATGTTTCTGAATGGATGGAAAATATATATAGTAGTGAGTGGTCCGGAGGTATTCATTGTGTTCGCGGTGGGATGTACGGCTCTACCAGCACAGACCTCACGTCATCCTCCCGTTTCGGTAGCTATCCATACGATGAGAATTTCACTGTCGGGTTCCGAGTTGCTTCCATTCCCGAACCGGCAACGCTTCTATTATTTGGTTTAGGCAGATTGGTTCTTCGGCGCAGGCATCGCGGGTAGGTTGAAAACCGCAAAGCGGTTTAATATAGATAGCCCCGTGTGAGCGAAGCGAAACTCGGGGTAAGGGTCAGGCAAAAACAATATGACCCTGTCGGGGTCATATAAAAATGGGGATTGAGTAAGTGTTCGACCCCTTTGGGGTCGGGATTGTGTGGTGGGTTCTTTTACCCCCCAGTTGCACTGGGGGCTATCGTTATTGAACTCCTTCGGAGTTTGGGATTGAAAATTTGACAGCGTGTGCAAGCAAGTTGCACACCCTACGGTTATCCGGTCGCTTCCGCGACTCGGCTTCAATTTTATATCCGGCGCTTGCGCTTTCGGCTACTGTTTCTGGATTCCCGCCTGCTCGGGGATGACAGGCAGGCTAACGATTGAGGATGACCCCTGATTTATTCAGAGAGTTGGACCCGCCGCTAAAGAAGATCGTTGATATTGGGTGTTGTAAGCGTTAAAATTCTGTCTTTCAGGATAGTTATGGAAACGGGCGAGATATTTAAGGTTCATCGGAATGCAGATTGGCGGACTCGGCTGAGAGCGATGCTGGTCTTCGGATCGGCGGTGGCGTTTTTCTGGTTCTTCTGGGCGGCAGATAACGACCGTATCAAAAGCTACCGGTATCTGGAGCCTTGCGGGTTCCAGCAAAAATATAAATTGCCGTGTCCGACGTGCGGGTTTACAAGGTCAATTATGGCGTTTTCCGGTGGGAATGTACTCAAATCGTTCTATATTCAGCCCGCGGCAGGAGTTTTTTGTCTTAGTATAGCGATAATTGGGGTTTTTGCTTTACTTATCGGCCTTTTTGGCTTAAATTTTGGGCTTGTTGAATTTTTAAAATTCCGAGTGAAATTTGGATATTTGATATTGATAATTTTAGTGGTTCTGGCTGGCGGATGGGCCGTTATGTTTGCCAGGGCATTAGTGAATTTTTAAGTTCTGGTAGAGTAATAGATATGAATAAAGTGCTTATTTCGTTAATTTCGCTGGCTTGTGTTTTTTTGAGCGGGTGCGTGCTTGCGGCAAAGCTTGGCACTCCTGGCAGGGATGAACAGATCATTCCCGCAGAATTCAAGCTTGATGCTTACAAGGAAGCCAAGATAGCGATAGTTGTTCGCAGCGGATTAGCTGACCAGCAATCGCAGACCGTAAGCTATTATCTTGATGTTGTAGTCAGAAGTCTGCTTATCGCGAATAACAAAAAAACGCTGAAAGAAAAAAACTTTGTTCCGTACAAGGAATTCGCCAAACTGAAAGCCGACCTTGTGGTTATGGAGAGGTATTCAGCGGTTGAGATAGGCAAGATGCTTAATGCTGATGTTGTGCTTGAAATTGAGATGAGCAACTGTCGGTTAGAAGCACTCAGCGGTACAGGATATTACGAAGGAAGTTTGAGTCTTAGCGGAATACTTTATGACGTTAAAAGCGGTGCGGCACTATGGCCCGAAGACGGCTTTAGTAAGCAGGCCTCGGTCAGTTTCGATATAGATGCAACAGGACGCGACGGAGCAATGAAGAGGCTGGCCAAAACAGGCGGGCACTGCATAGCAAGGTATTTTTATGACTGTCCGATGCCAAAATTTGAAATTCCGGAAGAGACAGCTGCCACTCAGTGGTAGATTTTAAATAGACATTTAACCGTTAACTGATTTTTTAAGGAGAATTGCGGTATGATTAAAATTCTGATAACAGACAAGCTTGCACAGGAAGGTATCGATTTACTCAAGGCAATTGACGGCGTTGAGCCTGTCGTCAAAACCGGCATAAGCGAGGATGAGCTTGCGTCGATTATCGGAGAATACGACGGCTTAATCATCCGAAGCGGAACACAGGTAACCGCAAAAGTTCTTGCAAATCCCGGAAAGCTCAAGGGAGTTGCCCGTGCAGGCGTTGGCGTAGATAACGTCGATGTGCCGGCTGCCACTAAAAAAGGTATCATCGTGATGAATACGCCGGGCGGAAATACGCTTAGTGCCGCAGAACACACGATGGCTCTTATGCTTAGTTTGAGCAGGCATATCGCACCAGCCTGTCAGAGCATGAAAGAAGGAAAATGGGATAGAAAATCATTCAGCGGAAACCAACTGAAAAATAAGGTGCTTGGTATAATCGGACTTGGAAGAATCGGTATGGCAGTTGCGAAGATGGCAACCGGCTTCGATATGAAACTTCTCGGCTATGACCCGATAGCTGCACCAGCTAACGCGACAGAACTCGGTGTTGCGATAACAGATGACCTTGAAAGAATATTCAAGGAAAGCGATTATATCACGGTGCACGTTCCAAAGAACGAAAAGACGCTGAATATGATAGATGCCAAACAGATAGCTATGATGAAGCCGACGGTTAGACTTATTAATGTCGCTCGCGGCGGAATCATTAACGAGGACGCTTTGTATGATGCACTGGCTGCGGGCAGAATAGCTGGTGCCGCACTGGATGTGTTCCCCAAGGAACCGCCGGAGAATACCCGTTTCAGAGAAGTTCCCAACTGCCTTGTTACGCCGCATCTTGGTGCAAGCACAGAAGAGGCGCAGATTGAAGTTGCTGTCGAAGCGGCTGAGGAACTTATCGATGCAATTAAAAGCGGATCAATTAAAAATGCCGTCAATGCCCCATCTATGTCAGGCAAAATACCTGCACTTGTTATCAACTATGCAGAGCTTGCCAAAAGAATCGGCACCGTTATTGCTTCTATAACCGATGGCCCTGTTCAAAGCGTTGATCTTCAGTATAGAGGTGAAATCGCGGCGATGGATGTTAAGCTTGTGAAAACATCATTTACAATCGGTCTTTTGCAGTCGAGTGTTGATACTCCCGTAAATATGGTCAATGTAGGCCTTATCGCAAAGGAACGTGGAATCAGTATTGATGAAACGATCAATACTACGCCTAAAGATTTTTCATCGAGCTTTACCGCCGTTGTAAAAACCTCCAAGGCAACCAGAAACGTAACTGGAACTATTTTTGGCAGCGATGTGATGAGGATTATTGAGATTGATGGTTTCAAGGTTGAAATGACACCAAGCGGTGCCGTTATGATAATCTTTAATGATGACAAGCCCGGCGTTGTCGGTGCCGTCGGCAAGGTTGTCGGCGAACACAACATCAATATCAATACTATGGGCGTTGGCCAAAAACCTGACATTAAAAAGGCAGTTCTTGCTGTTAGTCTCGATAAATGTCCGGATACTGATATGATGAAAGCTGTTAAATCGCTTAGCTTTGTCAATGAAGCGTATCTTTGCAAACTTGATTGATGGTTTGCATGTTGTTTTTAGTTTAGCAAAAAAATGCCCCCTGAATTAGTCTGGGGGCATTCCTTTTAATTTTAACACCATGGAATTGGGCAGTTAAGTATCAACAAATGGAGTTTGCAAGTATGACAGTTAAGAAAAGTAAAACCAAAGACATCAGCCAGATGAATCTTGGCTTTGAGGTGTCAGAGGAGCAGGAAACCGGCGATGATGAAGTCGCGGTTGAATTTGCGCCTGCTGTGGAAGAAGATGCCGAAGAAAATAACGAGGTTGAAAAAAAGAAAAGGCCCAGAAAATCTGCAATAGCAGGTACAGCTGAGTCTATGGCTGCGAAACAGAGAGACATCAGCGTAAGTGAATTTTTTGCGAAGAACCGGCACTTGCTGGGATTTGATAATCCAAGAAAATCGCTGCTGACAGCAGTCAAAGAGGCGGTGGATAATTCGCTTGATGCATGTGAAGAGGCCCATATCCTGCCTGATATTTATATCGGGATAAAGGAACTCGAAGAGAATAAATATTCTATGGTCGTTCGGGACAACGGGCCGGGAATAGTAAAAAAGCAAATCCCGAATATTTTCGCCAGACTTTTGTATGGAAGCAAATTTCACAGTTTAAAAATGAGCAGAGGCCAGCAGGGAATCGGTATCAGCGCCGCAGGAATGTACGGCTTGATAACTACCGGCGAGCCTGTGCAGATTATTTCCAGAACAAATCCCAGTAAGCCCGCTATTCACTGCCATGTGCAGATAGATACCGCAGAGAACAGGCCTGATGTGGTGCTGGACGAAGAGTGCGATTTTGAATTGCCTACCGGTACTAAAGTAACCATCACGCTTGAAGGACGATACCAGAAAGGCCGGCAGTCGATAGATGAATATATTTCTCAGACAGCTATGGCCAATCCACATACGACGATAATTTATGATGCTCCTGATGGAAACCATTATGAATATCTTCGACAGAGCAAAGAATTGCCGTTTATGCCAGTCGAAATCAAGCCGCACCCATATGGCGTAGAGCTTGGACTGCTTTTTAAGATGCTCCGGCAAAGCGAAGAGAAAAGGCTTGACCTGTTTTTGAAAAATGAGTTCAGCAGGGTAAGTCTGAAGCTTGCAGAGGAAATATGCAAAAAGGCAACGCTAAAGGTTACTCTTAAGACAGCGACAATTACGCTCAAGGAAGCGGAGCTGCTTCATAAGGCAATAAACACTACAAAAATAATGGCTCCGTCAAGTGATTGCATCGGGCCTATCGGCGAGGATAATTTACTTGGTGGAATCAAGCGAGTTGTCGAAGCTGAATTTTATGCGGTATGTACGCGCAAGCCGAGCGTCTATCGCGGCAATCCGTTTTTGATCGAAGCGGCGATTGCATTCGGTTGTAAAGATGATGAGGAAGATAAAAAAGGCGAAAAGGATAAAGAGCCTTTGATGCGGCTTACGAGAATTGCTAACCGCGTACCTTTGCTTTATCAGCAAAGCGCCTGTGCGATACATAAATCGGTGGTTGAAACCAACTGGCGAAACTACGGCCTAAGCCAGAGCAAAGGCTCACTTCCAGCAGGACGGATGCTCCTGATGGTTCATATCGCCTCTGTCTGGGTGCCGTTTACCAGCGAAAGCAAAGAAGCGATAGCACATTATCCTGAGATTATCAAGGAAATCAAACTTGCCATTCAGGAATGCGGAAGGAAACTTGGGATTCATCTTCGCAAGCAAAGGAAACTCAAGGATGAAATGATCAAGCGAGGCTATATTGAAACATACTTGCCGCACATCGGCGAGGCACTCAGGGATATACTTTCGCTGAAGGAAAAGCAGGTAGATGAGCTGGTCGAAAAATTGAAAGAGACGCTCGAGAAAACAAGGAAGTTATAATCGGAGATTTTTAGATGGCACAGGAATTGATAATCAGCATCAGCGGTATGAGAGGAATCATCGGCGAAAATCTTACGCCTGCAATAGCGGCGGAATATGCCGCGGCGTTTGGAACATATCTGAAAAATACGGCAGGGGGCAAAGGGTTGTCTGTCTGCGTTGGCAGGGATTCGCGGCCATCGGGTCAAATGATTACAAGTGCGGTTTCGGCAGGGCTGATGTCTGTGGGAATCAGAGTTATAGAGCTTGGAATCGTAACAACGCCCGGCGTGGGTGTTATGGTAGTCAATCTCGGCAGTGCCGGCGGTATCATTATAACGGCATCGCACAATCCGATAGAATATAACGGAATAAAATTGCTGCTGGGCGACGGTATCGCTCCGCCTGCGGATGTGGCAACAAAAATCAGGCAGATCTATTTTGATAAAAAGATTTCATACTCGGATTCGCCGAGCTGCGGGAAATTTGAGCTGTGCGAAAATACAGACCCTGTGCATATCGAGAAAGTACTCGGCATAGTTGAGCCTGAAAAAATAAAGGATAAATGTTTCAAGGTTGTACTCGATAGCGTCAATGGCGCAGGCGGCAGGGCAGGCAAAAAACTTCTGGATGAGCTGGGCTGTCGGGTTGTAACGATGAATTATGAGCCGACCGGATTTTTCGCTCATAAACCCGAACCGACAAAAGAAAATCTGGTTAGCTTATGCGATGAAGTGAAAAAATGCGGAGCCGAAATTGGTTTTGCGCAAGACCCGGATGCTGACAGGCTCGCGATAGTTGATGAAAACGGCATCTATATCGGCGAAGAATATACTTTGGCTCTGGCAGCGATGTATATGTTTGCGACGAACAAAGGAGGCAGGTCAGCGGCAAATCTATCTACATCTAGAATGATTGACGACGTTGCCGCAAAAGCAGGCGGAACTGTTATAAGAACGCCAGTCGGCGAAGCCAATGTTGCAAATGCTATGATAAAAAATAACTGCGTCATCGGCGGCGAGGGCAACGGCGGCGTAATCGATTTAAGGGTAGGCCCGATACGCAATTCGCTTGTTGCAATGGCGATGGTGCTTGAACTGATGGCAGAGACAGGCAAAACGATCAGCCAGCTTGTCGATGAACTGCCGCACTACTGTATGATAAAAGATAAGTTCGAGGCGGATGCAAAACTGGCATCAAAGATGCTCGCTGAGGTGAAAAAAGAATTTAAGGATGCGAAATTCAATGATGCGGATGGGTACAGATTTGATTTTGCCGATGGGTGGCTTCATCTTAGAACCAGCAATACCGAGCCGATAATGCGGGCAATTGCAGAAGCCAGAGATGAAAGCAAAGCCAGAGAATACATCGCAGCGGTCGAAAAAATCCGGCATGGAATTACCGGATAAATCCGAATGATATACATCAAGGATATTGGAAGATGAAAGAATCAATCTTATTCCTGAAAAACTTTGTGACGAAGCCTGCAACGACGGGGGCGATTGTTCCAAGCTCAAAATTTCTGGCCGATGAAATCGTTAGGCAGGCAGGAGTTGCACAAGCCAATCTGGTATTGGAATTTGGTGCAGGCACAGGTTCGTTTACCGAGAAGATTATCAAAATCAAAAAAGATGATGCGCACTTTGTAGCAGTGGAAAGAAATGCTGAACTTGTCGGAATATTAAAGGGCAAGTTTCCAGATGAAAACATCGTATGGGACAGCATTGAAAACATAGAGGAAGTTTTGAATAGGTTGGGGATTCAGGGCAAGGCTGATTGCATCGTTTGCGGCCTGCCTTGGGCATCGTTCAATGAGAAGCTTCAGAAAAGATTGCTTGACACCACACATGACATATTAAAGGATGGCGGTGTTTTTACGACATTTGCATATTTGCAGGGGTTGCTGTTGCCTGCCGGTCAGAAATTTAAAAAAAATATCAATGAACGGTTTTCGAAAGTTGAAAAATCGACGGTAGTATGGCGAAATCTGCCGCCTGCGTTTGTTTATCGCTGCGTCAAGGGCTGATACTTTAGCTGCCAGAGTGAATTTTCAATCAGCATCAATTCCATAACGCCGTTGATGATTCTGCAGGCAATTGAAATTTTAATCTTATCCGGTGTTCTTTTGATTAACTCGTATGTGCCAGCGTCAGCTATTTCGACATTTCCTTTGCCGTTATTTACTGTTCCCTGATATGTGAGAAATTTTAAGGGATGGTCGGATATTTTCTCGGCTTCTATTGGGATGCCGTGCATCTTTTCAGGCGGAACCGTGATACGCCATGTGAGAAGTGTATCGCCTTGTCTGAGCATTACATCCCAGTGCGCGGGATTGTTTGTATGAGTATGTTTTTGTATTACGAATTCGGGCATTTTAATATCAAGTCAACTTAATAACTGCGATTTGTGTCTTTCGCTCCGTTGGGACGTTATCGTGTCGCTTGCGCTCCACGCTTTCATTGCATTATCCGGTCGCTTCCGCGACTCGGGTTCTATTTTTGGTCTCAAGCTCCGCGAAAGGCAAAATATACCGCTCCAACGATGCACAATCCTGCCCAGATATAGTCTGTGCGGAATTGTTCTTTCATGTACATTATCGAGAACGGCACGAAAACTAAAAGTGTTATAACTTCCTGAAGAATCTTAAGCTGTGCCACATCCATAGTAGTATGCCCCAGCCGATTGGCGGGCACCTGAAGCAGATATTCGAAAAAAGCAATTGACCAGCTGACAATAACCGCAATAATCCAGGGTTTGGCGGCAAGATGTTTGAGGTGGCCATACCAGGCAAATGTCATAAAGATGTTCGAGCAAATTAACATTAACGAAGTAAGAAGTAATGTTCTCATCTTTTCACCGGAAAATGGTATTAAAAAAGCCCCGAATTGCTCGGGGCTTTTGGTCTGTAAAATCAACGATCAAGCTTATTTTTTAGCTTTTTCGGCTGCTTTAGCCTTAGGTGCTGGTGTTGCTTTGGGGGCTGCCACTGGAGCCGCTTCAATTTTTACTTCTTTTTCTGCACCTGGATATACGATATTGGCTTTTGCTTTCAAATCATCGATAAACTTTTTGCCAAGTTCTCTTTTCTGAGTATTTGTAAGTTCTTCCTTAATCTGAGTGCTAACCTGTTCGAGGCTTTGTACTTCGGCAGCCTTGTGGTCAGTTGTCTTGATAATGTGATAGCCGAACTGTGTTTCAACGACATCACTTACCTGGCCGACAGGAAGTGCAAATGCTACGTTTTCAAATTCAGGAACCATCTGGCCTTTGCTGAAGTAGTTAAGGTCTCCGCCATTTTTGCCTGATGGGCAGCTTGATTCCAGCTTTGCGATTTCATTAAAATCGGCACCACCTTTGATTTTGGCAAGAGCTTTTTGTGCTTTTTCAAGCTGCTCTTTTTTATATGCATTAGGGTCAGTGCCTTCTGGTGTCTGCATAATCCCGTAAAGGACATGGCTTGCTCTTACCTGTTCAGGCTTTGAGAATCTGCTGATATTCTGATTGTAAAATTCCTTTACCTGCTCGTCATTAGCATCCTTGAGCTGGCTTTTCAGTTCCTTGTCGAGATACTTTTCGAACTTCATGCTCATTGTGATTCTTTTGTTCAAATCATCCCAACTCATTCCCTGTTCTTCCATCAGCTTGCGGAAATCTGCAATTTCAAGATTTTTTGATTTTGCAATTTCTGCTATCTGGTCGTCAATTTCCTTCTGAGGAACATTTACATCCGCCTTGGCCAGTGCCTGTTCGACAACAGTCTGCAATACCAGGCTGTCAAGGGCACGTGGTTTGATATTCTTGATCATCATTTCTTTCTGCTGCTGGCGTTGATCTTCCGGCATGGAGGCCAACTGTCTATCGAGGTTAGGCGTAATAAGTTCCATAACCTGTGAATCTTTTATTTCTGTCCCGTTCACAATTGCAAGTACTTCGTCAACCTTGACGATATCAGAAACTTTTACGCTGTTGGAATCCGGAGTGCAGACATTAGCATCGGTGGTGTTCGCTTTGCAGCATGTTGCTCCCATTAAAAAATTTGCGGCAGTAAGTAATATTGCAACTGACAGTGTTACGACTAAACTCTTCATTATCATCCTTTCTAATTAGTGTAATTTTAGTAATTTTATCGTAAAAAATCGAAACGATAGTATCTGATAATCTTTTATATAAGTCAAGAGACATTATATTTTCTTTAATACAACTGGGCGGCAAGAATGTTCGATTGTTTATAAAAAAAGTAATAAACCATGTGTTTTTGATTGTTCAGTGCCGGATTAACTGTTAAAATGCCGAGATTATGGAACATACAGATAATATCAATATTGTAGACTTTAAACCTCTGATAACGCCGGAGCAACTGAAGAATCAGATTCCGCTTGAGGACTATTGTGCCCAGACGGTAGTAAGAGGCCGACACGCTATCGAGGATATTTTAAATCACAAGGACAGCCGAAAACTTGTAATTGTCGGTCCCTGTTCACTTTATGATTATGACTCCACGATGGATTATGCTGAACGGCTTAAAAAGCTTCAATATAAGGTGCTTGATAAGATCCAGATTGTTATGCGTGCGTATTTTGAAAAACCCCGTACAACACTTGGCTGGAAGGGGATGCTTTATGATCCTTATATGGATGATTCCGGTGATATAGAAGAGGGCATTCGGCTGGCAAGAAAAATTCTTGCGGGTATAACCAAAATGGGAATCCCGGCTGGAACGGAAATTCTTGATCCGATTGTTCCGCAGTTCATAACAGACCTTGTAAGTTGGGCGGCTATCGGCGCAAGAACTACCGAATCGCAGATTCACCGGCAGATGGCAAGCGGACTTTCGATGCCGATAGGGTTCAAAAACGCTACCGACGGTAATTTGCAGATTGCCATTGATGCGATAAAATCCGCTCGCGGCAAACATTCATTTATGGGAATCGACTGCAACGGCAAGGTTATTATTGCTGAGACAAGAGGCAATAAGTACGGCCATCTGGTAATGCGCGGCGGAAATAACGGGCCTAACTTTACATCGGAATATGTGGCGTTCGCAGAGGTGCTTCTTAAAAAGGCAAAAGCTGAAATAGGCATCATCATCGATTGCAGCCATTCCAATTCATACAAGGATCACAGGAAACAGAGAGATGCGCTGCTGAATGTCGCACAGCAGATCAAAGAGGGTAATAAATCCATCGCAGGGGTGATGCTGGAAAGCTTTATCAACGAAGGCTCGCAGCCTGTCGATAAGCTTGAGAAGCTCAAATACGGAGTTTCCGTAACAGATGCCTGCATCGGCTGGGAAGAAACGGAAGAGCTTGTTACGAAATTTGCTCAGGCTGTTTAGATGCTCATGTATCAAGCGAAATCGGAGGGTCAAAGCCCCGCTATGAACTTTATCCGGCGATTGCGTTTTCGTGCTGTCGTGTCGCTTGCGCTCCACGCTTTCATTGCACTATCCGGTCGCTTCCGCGACTTGGCTTCTATACTGGATACCCGCATGCGCGGGTATGACAGTGGGGCGCGTTGATTAATCGTAACCGGTATTAGTAAAGTTTCGGCAGGGTTTTGCGGATTAGTTTTTCATCTACGTCAATTGCCCACTGATTATCAATGCAGTGAACTTTGCCGATTTTTTCGAGCAGGACAAATTTGGGCCAGCTATTTATTGCTTTTTTGTCCCGTTTTAGTAATTCGATAATCTGCTGTTGAGAGATGCTTGCCGGTATTTTTGCGGGCATGTTCAATCTGGCCAGAATGTTTCGGATTCGTTTGTGCTGTGCATTATCCGCAAGGGACATTTCTTCTTCGATCAATCCTGCTGCGACAATTCCGATGGCGACCGATTCGCCGTGAAGCAAGTCGAAATTGCTTGCTGACTCGACAGCGTGGCCGATAGTATGGCCGTAGTTTAAAGCTCGTCTTTGGTTTTTCTCGGTCGGGTCATTTTCGACGACGGATGCTTTTATGCGGCAATTTTTTTCTGCTATCGCTTCGAGTATTTCGGTTTTTCTTGCAGTTATGTTTTCGATATTTGATTCGATAAAATCGAAATATTCGGCATCCATAATCAGTGCGTGTTTTACCGATTCGATAAGGCCCGCCATGTATTGTCTATCATCAAGCGTCATCAGCGTTTGAATATCGATTATGACCATAGCAGGGTGGTGGAACGAGCCGAAGGCGTTTTTACTTATGGTGGAATCCACGCCGGTTTTGCCGCCGACGGAAGAGTCGGCTTGCGCTACGGTGGTTGTCGGAATTTGTACGACGGGGATGCCTCTCTTGAAAATTGCAGCAGCAAAGCCCGCCATATCGCCGACGGTTCCGCCGCCGAGTGCGATGATCACTGTATCGCGTCCCATATATGCTTTTTCCATTTGTTCGACGATGCTTATGACCGTTTGAATGGTTTTTGACTGTTCGCCTGCTGGGTTGATTATGAATTTTGGTATATTGCCTTGCGGGTCGAGCGTTTTAAGAAGGCCAGCATTTGCAACGCAGATGTCGCTGACGATGAATTTTGCATAGCGAGGGAATTTGTCATTGACCATTTTCATCGCTTTGCTGAGCAGTCCGCTGCCTATAATTATCGGGTAAGATGTTTCCTGTACCGCGGGTACTTTTACATTGAGTTCTTTCATCACGGGCCCTTAATACTTTATCTGTGCGCTGATTTTGTATTCTTTTATTTTTTCTCTGCCGTTGAGAGAGGTTAATTCAATAAGGAAAGACATCCCTGCCACGATTCCGCCGATTTTCTTTATCAGTTCAGCAGCGGCGTTTACGGTTCCGCCGGTTGCCAGGAGATCATCGACGAGTAACACTTTATCGCCGGGCTTCAATGCGTCCTGATGCACCTGAATGGTATCGCTACCGTACTCCAAATCGTAAGTGAACGATTCGGTTTTATAGGGCAGTTTGCCAGCTTTTCTTATCGGGATAAAACCAGCCTGTAATTTTTCTGCGATAGCTGCACCGAAGATGAAACCTCTGGCTTCGACTGCGGCGACGTATTTGATGTTATCGTTTTTGAAATCCTCAGCCATTGCGTTTATGGCGGTTATAAATGCGTCAGCATTTCCGAGCAGGGGGGTTATATCTCTAAAGAGAATGTCTTGCCTGGGCCAGTTGGGTATTTCCCGAATATATTTTGATAAATCGGTTTTATTGTCAGACATTTTTTATTCCTTTTTTATGATAAGGCGAGGCCACTTGGTAAAGGATGTCTTTTAAGATTTTTTCAGCAACTTGCCAGCATGGTCATCCATAATCCATGTTATCTTGTCTAGTATGGGCCACAAAGAATGCACCGGGTACTTAACCTGATCCGGCTCTTTGCACTCAAAAACTTCTTTCACGATATTTGCTTTTGAAAGGCCTGAAACCAGCACCATCAAATGCCTTGCGGCACGCATAATCGGGTATGTCAATGTAATCCTGTTTAATTTGTCGTCCATTACATAAACCACCGTTGCCAAATGGGCCGTATCGAACGCTGAAACAGAATTTGGAAACAGCGACCCGATATGGCCATCGCTGCCAAGGCCCAATATCATCAGGTCAAATTCCGGAACCTGATTGGGCTTTAGGTCGAATGCTTTGCGTATCGTAAGCTCATATTGGCTTGCTGCAAATTCGTAATTCGACGCTTCAGTCGGGATTCTATGCACATTCTCAGACGGTATCGGCACCTGCGTTAAAAATGTCGTCTCGGCCAGATGGTAATTGCTGTTTTCGTCGGTAGGCGGAACGTATCGCTCATCGACCCAGAATATATGAATCTTCGGCCAGTTAAAATCAACGGCCTCTGCGAGCAGATTAAAAAACTTCTCCGGCGTATGTCCCCCTGAAACAGCCACCCGAAAAACGCCATTCTTTTTAATAGATTCTTCTGCCTTTTGGGCAAAAATTCTGAAAGCCTTATGTGCTAAATCATCGCCCGAAGCTACCTTGACGATGTTCGGCTCAACCTGTTCTGCCATATCAAATACCTCCCGAAAAATCTCAGACAGAGAACTGTTATATCAAGTCAACTTAAATAACTACGCACGTTACCGTGTCGCTTGCGCTCCACGCTTTTATTATGCCGGACGTAAATTATTTTTTGCCGTAAGCTTTTTCAGGGTCATACACCGGCTCTGCGATAAAATTCAGTTCGCTTGCTGAGTCCTTTTTTAATGCCCTGTAAAAACACGACTGATAACCGACGTGGCATTGGCCCTGGTCAACTTTAACTTTAAGTATCAGGCAATCCTGATCGCAGTCAACAAGTATATCCTGGACTATTTGAAAATGGCCGCTTTCCTCGCCTTTTTTCCATAGTTTCTTTCTTGATCTGCTGAAATATACGGCTCGTTTGCTCTCAATGGTCAGCTTAAAGGCCTCGTCATTCATGTAGGCCACCATCAGAATATCGCCTGTTTCGGCATCCTGAGCGATAGCGGTTATAAGGCCGTTAGAGTCAAATTTTGGCTGAAAATTCAAGCCTTTTTCAATTTCTGCGTTTGCTGCCACCGGGGAAATCTCCTTCAAATCAAAATAACATAATTGCTTTTAATGTTTTACGCGTTAATATATTCAAAAACAAGGATTTTTTCACCGGAAATTAGATTATTAGTGATGGCGATTTCAAAAACGACAAGAAAATATATTTTTATTCTATCTAAAATCTGTGTCGCAGCAGCGTGCATGGTGTGGGTCGGACTTGCGCAGGACTGGACGCAAATACGCAAGATTTTTTCAGAATTGAATGTTTTATATTTGTCGATTTGCGGAATCCTGTTTATCGTGAGCCAGATTATAGTGGCAGTGCGGTGGAATTTTCTTTTGCGGGCGCAATCTATCCGGATTAAAAACATAACGGCTATAAAACTTCAGTTGCTCGGCCTTTTTTATAATAATTTTCTGCCAGGTTCAATCGGCGGTGATTTTTTGCGAGCGTGGTATATTAGCAAACATACCGACAAAAGGGTTGAGGCGGCTTTTTCCGTTTTTGTTGACAGGGCTTTAGGAACGCTGGCGATGGTGTTTTTGGCAGTTGCAGGCTATGTTTTTATTGCCTCGACAGACCAATTTGTTGTTTCAAACGGCTCCGGTACGCCACAAAGCTCCGGAATAAGCAGATTTTACCCGTTTATTTTCATAATTGCTGGGATTCTGCTGGCGGTTGTTTTAGTTTTTGTCTCTCTTAAAAGCGGGCGGGTACTAATCAAAAAAGTATGGAACCAAAGTCTGGTTGTTTTTTCAAAGTTGCTGATTTCATTTAAAATTTATGCAAAAAAGCCTGTTACGGTATTTTTTGCATTGCTTTTGACCTATTTTTCTCAGTCGATGAATATTGTCGGTTTTTGGCTGCTCGGTAGAAGTATGGGCATCGAAGTTGGCCTTCAATATTATTTAATATTTTTTCCGATTAGCTGGGTCGTTGGGGCAATTCCGATCAGCATAGGAGGTATAGGGATAATAGAAGGTCTTTTAACTTTCTTATTCGTTAGTGTCGGCGCTTCACCGGAACATGCTTTTGCATTATCGCTGTGCCAGAGGGCTTTTTTGCTACTGATATCGTTGCCGGGTGTATGGATTCATATTGTTGGAGCGCACCTGCCCGGCGAGGAGTTTTTTATTGACTCAGACCAAAGCATAGTTTAAAGTAGGACTTTTGGAAATAGTCAGCTTCATTTGCTGTAAATATATAAAATAACAGGAGTTTATGATGAACTCAGAATATTGTCTGGGGGACAATTGTTGCTGAAAAAGACTAAAGACTACTTTTTCAGAGGCATAGCGGTACTTTTGCCGACGATCCTTACCATCTGGATTTTTGTCCAGTGCTACGGGTTCGTCCAGAATAACATCAGTGCATCTATCAATCGCGGTATTGTACAAATACTTATTTTTTTCACAGATGAATACCCTTTTCCCAGCCAGGAACAGATACGTTCATATGTTCTGTCTCAAGATAATTCCCTTTCGATTGACCCTGTCAAACTCGATTTGGCAGTCAATGACGAAAGATATATCAAAGCTGTCAGGGTTCAATTGGCTGAGAAATACTGGGTTGAAGGCCCAGGGCAGATTGCGGGATTTTTGACGGCCATTGTTGCTGTATTATTTTTTGGGGCATTTGTCGCAAGTGTTGTAGGCAGGGCGATATGGAAAAAAATAGAGCATCTTCTTCTTAAAACTCCCTTGCTTAGAAATGTCTATCCGTACATAAAGCAGACAACGGATTTCTTTCTAACGCAGAATAAGTTGGAGTTTACTCGCGTAGCGACCATAGAGTATCCCAGAAAAGGCCTATGGACTTTGGTTCTTGTTACAGGCGCAGGGCTGTCAGCTATATCAAAGAATCAGGATAAAGAATTCCTGACGGTATTTGTGCCGAGTTCGCCGACACCGTTTACCGGATATGTAGTGACGGTACCTAAGGATGAAGTGATGATGCTTGATATGAGTATTGAAGATGCCATTAGGTTTGTCATGAGCGGCGGAGTAATAACGCCTACTCAGCAGAAGTTATATGAACAGAAAAAAATCGAAATGCAAAACTGAAATTAAAGACGTAAACTTAAATTCGAGGTATTGACATGAAAGACAAAAAGGCAGAGTTACAGGTAGTAGTTACCGGCAGGCACGTTGACATTACTGATGCAATAAAGAAACATGTCGAGGAAAAGGTTTCCAAACTTCCTCGATATTATGACGGCATCAATCTTGTCGAGGTTATCATTGATGCCAGCGACAAAGTAAATAAAACAGTCGAGGTTATTGCCCGTGCTGAGCATAGCAAGGTTTTTGTTGCCACAGACCTTGGTGATGATCTTTTTACCTGCATAGATATGGCTGTGCATAAAGTTGAGCGTCAAATTACAAAAGGCAAAACCAAAGAGAGAGATAATAAGCATATAGTATCTGAGCAGGAATAATATTCTTAAACTGCATGATTGCAGATTCCAAAAGGAGCATGTATGAAGTTAAGTGAAATTTTGTGTTCTGATTCGATTATCGTTCCCCTCAAGGCCGTCAAGAGGGACGATGTAATCAAAGAGCTTGTGGACGCTTTGTCATCGAATAATCACCTTGGTAAGGTTTGCAAGGATGAAATCGCCAAGGCGATAATCAAAAGAGAAAATGACGCAAGCACAGGCATCGGCAAGGGTGTTGCTGTACCTCATGTAAAGCATAATGTCGTGAGCAATGCTGTTGTTGCTATCGGTGTATCCGAAAAAGGGATAGATTTTTCTTCGCTTGATAAGCAGCCTGTGTTTACAGTTATGCTTCTTGTCAGTTCGTCAAAGGATACAGATAAACATTTGCAGGCAATGGAGCAAATTTTTAAACTTCTG
>CAMDDF010000036.1 GCA_945890885.1 Candidatus Kuenenia stuttgartensis
CTTCTGCTTATGGTATTAATGATAGTGGTCATGTTGTTGGTGTTAGTAATATTACGGCAGGTTCACCCCACGCCTTTTTGTATGATGGTACTACAATGCATGACCTTGGAACTTTAGGGGGAAGTTACTCTAATGCTTTCGGCATCAATGACAGTGGTCAGATTATAGGTACTAGCGAAATTACTGGAAATTCTACTATGCACGCCTTTTTGTATGACGGTACTATAATGCATGACCTTGGTACTTTAGGGGGAAGCGGTTCTTCTGCTGCCGCTATCAATAACAGCGGTCAGATTGTAGGGGCCAGTTATATTAATGAAAATTCTTCTGCTCAGCATGCTTTCCTATTTGATGGTACTAAAATGAACGATCTTGGCACGTTGGGTGGATGGTACTCAGGGGCTTCTGCCATCAATAACAGCGGTCAGGTTGTAGGTGGCAGTAATACCACTGGAGATGTCAATCACGCATTTTTATATGAAAGTAGCAATATGATTGACTTAAATACTTTGCTACCAGCTGAGAGTGGCTGGGTATTAAGATGGGCCACCGGTATTAATGACTCAGGCCAGATTGTTGGTGATGGTTATTTTTATGGTGATTATAGTGCTTTTCTTATGACCCCAACCCCAGAACCGGCAACGATTTTGTTATTGGGTTTAGGAGGATTCGTTCTTCGTCGTAAACATCGTGGATAGGTGAAAACCGCAGGGCGGTTTAATATAAATAGCCCCGTGTGAGCGGAGCGAAACTCTGGGTAGCAGAACGCGGGCGGTTCGCGAACCGCCCCTACGAAAATATCCGGCGTTGTAAACAGCCCCTACAATTATCGTGTCGCTTGCGCTCCACGCTTTCATTAATAGATTCGCTGCACTCACTCAGAATGACAATTCGAGAAAATTTGTGTTAATTCGTGGCTGAAAAAATTACGACAAACGGGTTTTGAAATCTTCGTAGCCGAACCGGCGTACGATTTGCAGCTGGGCTTTTTTGTTATCATAAATCGCTATCGAGGGCAGGTTTATTCCGTTGAAGGTATTATTCTTGACCATCGTATAATGCGCCATATCCGTAAAGCAGAGCAAATCGCCTTCCTTGAGCGGCTCATCGAATGAGTAATCGCCTACAACATCGCCAGCAAGGCACGTTGGCCCGCCAAGTTTATATGTATGTTTTTTCTCGCCTGCTTTGCCGGAGTCGATTATCATCGGACGATACGGCATCTCCAGCATGTCGGGCATGTGCGCGGCCGCCGATGTATCGAGTATCGCCAAGTTAATATCGCCGGAAATAACATCAAGAACCCTGCTGACAAGCAAGCCCGTATTAAGGGCAATCGCTTCGCCAGGCTCAAGATAGACCGGAACATTATTATAACGCTTGCGAAATCCATTTATCGTATCGCAGAGCAAATCGACATTGTAATCGGCTCGGCTGATATGATGGCCGCCGCCGAAGTTTATCCATTTCATCTGAGGTATCAAATGCGAAAAATGCTTCTCGAAATTCTCAAGAACCCGTACAAGCGTGTCGCTGTTCTGCTCGCACATCGCGTGAAAATGCAGACCATCGATGCCGTCGAGATTTTGCCCCTGGAATTTTTCAGGCCTGATGCCGAGCCTTGAACTGGCTGAACACGGGTTGTAAATTTCAATTTCCACTTCCGAATACAGCGGATTGACGCGCAGGCCGACCTCGATTTTTTTGCCGGCGTTTTCAATCATAGGCCTGAATTTCTGCCATTGCCGAAACGAATTAAAGACAACGTGGTCAGCGTATTTTATTATGTTGTCGAACTCATCATCACGAAAGGCAGGGCAGACGATATGCGTTTCCTTGCCGAATTCTTCTTTGCCGAGTCTTACTTCGTTTAGCGAGCTTGCCGATGTTCCCGCAAGATACTGTTTTATCAGATGGAACGTCGAAAACATCGAAAAGCCCTTGAGGGCAAGCAGAATTTTCACGCCGGTTCTTTTTTGAACGGAATCAAGCACCGCAAGATTATCTTCGAGCGCAGCAAGGCTAACGACATAGCATGGCGTCGGAAGTTTTTCTATAATGTCGCGTGGTATTCGGTATCTATCCATGGCAGGCCGTGAATGTTCAGTTGCTCCATAAATGGGTCAGGGTTGAATTGCTCGACGTTGAATACGCCTTTGCCGCGCCAGGTGTTCTTCAGCATCATCATCGCGCCGATCATCGCTGGCACGCCTGTTGTGTATGAAATCGCCTGTGCGTGGACTTCTGTGTGGCACTGGGCGTGGTCGCAGATATTATAAATATATCGCGATACGTCCTTGCCTGCCTTTTTGCCTTTGAATACACAGCCGATGCAGGTTTTGCCGGTGTAGCCTTCCGCAAGGCTTCCGGGGTCGGGCAATACCGCTTTCAAAAATTGGAGCGGCACAATTTCTTTGCCTTCGTACATAACCGGGTCGATTCGCGTCATTCCGACATTTTGCAGAACGCGCAAATGCGTCAGGTATTCCTGGCCGAACGTCATCCAGAAGCGAATACGTTTGAGGCCGTTGATGTTTTTGACGAGAGACTCGAGTTCCTCGTGATACATCAGGTAGCTGTCTTTGGGGCCGATTGTCGGGTAATCGAAATCGAAATGAACGCTAAGCGGGTCGGTCTCTTTCCACTGGCCGTCTTCCCAGAATTTACCTCGCTGGGTGATTTCGCGGATATTAATTTCGGGATTGAAATTGGTCGCGAAAGCCTTGCCGTGGCTGCCCGCGTTGCAATCGAAAATATCGATATAATTTATTTCGTCGTAATGATGCTTTTGTGCGTATGCACAGTAAATATTGGTAACGCCCGGGTCAAATCCGCAGCCAAGCAGCGCCATAAGCCCCGCCTTTGCGAAACGCTCCTGATAATCCCATTGCCACTTGTAGCAGAATTTTGCTTCGTCTTTCGGCTCGTAATTAGCAGTATCGAGATAATCTACGCCAGTTTTGAGGCAGCCGTCCATTATCGCTAAATCCTGGTAGGGCAATGCGAGATTTATCACCAGCTTGGGCTTAAAATCCTTTATCAACGCCGCGACTTCGTTGGCATCATCGGCATCAACCTTGGCGGTATGCACCGGAATTTTCGTTCTGGCTGCGATTTCTTTGCATTTGGATTCGGTTCTGCTGGCTAGCAAAATCTCCGAAAACACGTCCGGATTCAGTCCGCATTTCTGCGTTGTAACATTAGATACACCGCCTGCGCCGATTATCATTACTTTAGACATTTTATATTTCTCCTGCTAAAACATAAACCGTATTACAGCAGGATTTTACATAATTGCCGCCGAAAATGCAAGATAATAGCCCGATATTTGAGGATAACCAGATAAGAAGCTATAACCCCCTTGTGATACAAACAATTTTTTAATTACAGCAATACGCCCGGCAGGATTCGAACCTGCGACCTACGGATTAGAAATCCGTTGCTCTATCCAGCTGAGCTACGGGCGCAAATAGCGTTTTTGAATGGAATTATACTAAATATATACCACTACAAAACCAGCGTCTGAGGCACTGAAAACAATGCTCTGACAAATTTCCGCCTACTTTACATATAATGGGCTTATATTGCAAGAAAATTAAGAGCAATTTCAAAGAACAGGGTAATTTATCCCTAATTTTATCACTAAATTTCTCTTGCAATGCTATTTGTTTTTGTGTAAACTAACCCGTCTTTAAGGCAGTCAGAAATTTCGGAATTGTCTTAAGTCTTTTTAACAGAAGACGTTGGGTTGGTGCCCGAGTGGCTAAAGGGAACGGGCTGTAAACCCGTTAGCGAGAGCTTACGCAGGTTCGAATCCTGCCCAACCCACTAGCGGCATTTTGCGTATTTTCGCAAGGTGCCGCATTCTCATTATTACTTCCTCAACGACAAAGGGTTAAGCCATTAACTGAATCGCTTTCGTACGGCTCGATGCAACCATTTTCCGCTGTAGCATGCACCAAATCCTGCACACTTTCATGCGGTTTTTATCAATACCTTGATAATCTCTCAATCGGATATTAGGCGGAATCTCTCAGGTTTGTAGCCAGTATGTTTTTTAAATGCCCTTGAAAAATAGTCCGGGTCTTTAAAGCCTGCCTTAAATGCGACCTCTTTTACTGTTAAGTGTTTGTTTAGCAGCAGTTCCTTTGCGTGCGTAATTTTCCTGCGGATAATATACTGTCCTGGTGTTATGCCAGTTGCTTTTTTGAATTCCCTAATGAAATGAAACTTCGACATTTCGGCACATTGGGCCATTTCATCTATGCTGTTTGTTTTTAAATCTATCGCCTGCTGAAGTTTGCTTTTTTCGACCTGTGTGGATACGATGCAGGTTTTGATCTGTAGTAAAAGCTGATATAAGAATCCTGCGGCGGTTATTTCGTAATTGAGCTTTTTATCAATTGCGGTCGATAGAATTTGTTTAAACATTTCGGTCAGTTCATCTCTTATGCCGATTTTTGCAACGGGATTTAAAACACTGAGGCCTGTCCAGCCCAGAATTTTTTCAGCCATATCCCCACCGAAATGAACAAAAAATATTTCCCATCCGTTTTCGTCGCACCAATAGCTGTGAACGATATCCGGAAACGCCGCAAAAAGCATCCCCTGTTTGATTTTATACTCTTTCTTGCCCTCGACAAACACGCCGCTTCCGCCGACGCAATAGATAATCAGGTAGTCATTTCTTGTTCTGTTTTCGAGCAGGTGATCTTTGATAATCCAGTGGCCGCAGGACGCTACACCCAATCCTGGTACATCATCATAAACCTGGGAAACGAACACATTCCTTATTGCTCCATTGATATTAATCATAGCAATATTTTCCAGTTAATCGCAATAAAATACAGTAAAAACATCTTTTACTCGTTAATGATTACTATTATCATATCAATATATTCAGGTATATTTCAAGTATGAAAGGAAATAAATTATGCAGATCAAACCCATCAGGCCTAAATGGAAAGGTACCATTTCCGACAGGGAGCGTTTCAATAATCAGATGCACTATAAGCCGGTAGATCGGTGCTTTAATATGGAGTTTGGCTACTGGGATGAAAATTTTCAGCTTTGGAGTATCTTTAAAGATAATAATATCACTAACAATAGTGATGCTGATATATTCTTCAATTTCGACAGGTTCGAGGTAATTTCGGGGCAATACTGGCTCAGCCCGGCATTTGAAGAGAAGGTAATAGAAATCATGGGCGACAAAAAAATCCTGCAAAACTCCGATGGCCTGTTTGCAGAATCCCCCATCGACGGTCATGACACTATTCCGCATTATCTTGAAAGCTCAATCAAAACGCCGCAAGACTGGAAAAGGGTTAAGGAAGAAAGATTTGACCTGAAAAGTCCTCATCGCAAACTTAATGTGGAAGAACTTATAAAAAAACACCCCACAAGCAGAGATTATCCTCTTGGCATTGACTGCGGTTCAATGATAGGCAGGATTCGCAATATGCTAACCTTTGAAGGTCTTGTTTATGCCTGTTTTGACTATCCTGATATGGTTGAGGATATGGTTGAAACATCTTGCGTGATGGTTGAAAATACACTCGATCAGCTGCTTGGCAGGATAGATTTTGATTTTGCTTCAGGATGGGAAGATATCTGCTTCAAGAACGGGCCCATCGTTTCGGTTGATTTTTTCAGGAAAGTGGTTGTTCCCCGTTATAAACGAATAAGCAAAAAGCTGCATCAGCACGGGATTGATATATGGTTCACCGATTGTGATGGCGATGTCAGGCCGATTCTTCCGATGCTGCTGGAAAGTGGGATTAATTGTCTTTTCCCATTCGAGGTCAACTGCTGCTGTCATCCGGCGGAACTGCTGAAAGAATATGGCAAAGATTTACGCATTATGGGCGGCTGTGATAAAATGGCACTTGGCAATGGCCCGCAAGCTATTAAAGAATACATGAAAACACTTGTCCCGCTGGTTGAAAGAGGCGGCTATATTCCTTTCTGCGACCATCGCTGCCCACCGAATGTCAAACAGGAGGACTATTTATATTACCTCAACCTGAAAGAACAGATGTTTGGGCTGAAATAAATAGCCAAATAAAATTCTGTTCAAGTGGGCGGATTATCTTTGGCTGTCCGGCTTCAACGCGGTTAAAATCGTATGCAAAAGCAGTGTAAGATATTCCGGTCTGGAGCTTCCGCATTTTTCAAGCTGGGCGATAATCCGGTTTACCACCTTGAGCGAAATTTCGGTATGTTTTTCAGCAGGCACATTCTTTACTAGCTTAGTTAAAAGCGATATGCCGGCATCAATATTGCCCTCGGCCAGTTCAGCGGCACAGTTTTTTGCAAGCTCTGTTGCTTGTACATCATTTTTCTGGGGATAGCCGATAAATTTTCGTAACGCCAAAACGGTTTGCGCGGCGGTTGTTGCAGTATCCTTTTTAAGTCTTCGCTGAAGACGGATATACCGGTTTTCACTTCCAACGAGTCTTGCAACCGACAGGGCTGTTTCGTCGCGATTGACTTGACTACTGGTTTCCTCAAGCAATTGCATTATATCATCAATCGCGCTTTGTGCGTTTAGCAGGCTAAGTGCCGATGCAAAGGCAACTTTGAGTCCTTTGTCTGATTCGTTGTGTAATTTTTTCAGCATAAACGCTATGCTTTGAGTATCGCCTAAAACTCCCAGAGATCTTGCGGCTCTGGCCTGAAGGAGAGTGTATTCATTGAGCAGCATCTCGCGTAGCGGTAATATAGCGCTTTTATCACCCATTTTTCCAAGTGCCCACGCAGCAGTTAATGCCAGGTCAGGCTGATCGCTTCCGAGAACCAGCACAAGAGCATCTACAAGCCGAGGTGTGGGTTTTAATTTGCTTATAGCGTTTATCGCTTCGTGGCGAACATTAAAGCTTGGGTCTTCCAGTGCCTCCAGCAATTCATTCGAGCTAAGGGATGCACCTGAACTTCCAAGCTTTTCAGCGGTAAGGACCCTGGCATATTCATCACCTGCCCATCGGTATCGGATAAGGTTTCCGAAAGAGGTTACCGGATTTGTCTGAAATATCATTCCGACAAATTCCTGCGCTGAGACATCGCCGTCAGGTCTTAATCTTGATAATATTTTAATGGATAAGATCAGCAGAACAAATCCATAGGAAAATAAGAGTGTGTATGAATCAAGTATGAAGGTGCCATATTGGACATTGAGTTTAGTGGATACATCGAGCAGCCAGCCGGCAAACAGCGGGGCGCAGCCGCCGACAACGCCGATAAACGAATAAAAAATAGGGAGGTAAATATTTTTTTTGTCTTCTGGTACGGCAACTTTGATCAGGTACATACCCATAAATGAAACTGCCCAGCCGATGAAAGCGGAGCCTGCCAGAAATGATATTATAAATGCGAAGTAAATGCTTCCAGAGTTATTTCTTGGCATAAGCATCCAGCCTACAGGCAAAAGCAAAGACAGTGCCAGTGATACTATCATAATAGGTTTGCTTCCATATCTGTCGCATGCCCATCCCCAGAAATAGACAAGCAGTGTTGTGCCGGCCATACTTGCCATATCGATCCAGATTACTACTCCTGGTGCGATTCCTATAGCTTCTTTAAGGTACAGCGGTACAAATGACAGCATTGAGCCATATGCAAAAGATGCAACACCCACACCTATCAGAAATCTCATAAAGTTTTTGTCTTTACGGGTTTCTAAAAATTCTCTAATGCCAGGCATTGAAGATTTGGATTGGAATTCAGGTTTTCCGCCGGGCAGCAAGGCATAGCAAAAAATTGCTGTAACTCCCATAGCAAGGCCGAAAACTATCAGGTATATAAACCGGCTGATACCCTGGAATTTATCGATAACATAACCAGCGGCAAAGAATGTAATTATAGAAGCTATTGTAGCTGCGATTGCGTTAATAGCGTTGAATTTTCCACGGATGGAATCAGGGATAAGTTCCTTTGACCATGGAAACCAAGCAGTTTCGGCAAGTGCTCTGAAGATTGAAAAAATCACAAATACTGCTGCAATCCAGTAAAAGGCAATTTCAACGCTATACCACTTGAGCATCAATGGTGAAAGCAAAATCAGCGACGCAATTATTATTCGCAGGGTATAAAAAACAAGAAAACCTGTTCTGTAGCCAATGCGCGCAATCATATTGCCTGAAAATACTCCCACTATCTGAAAAAACGGAACAATCGAAAGCAAAACTCCGATGCGCGTTTTGTCCATGCCAAGTTCATTAAAGAACAGGACAACAACCGAGCCTGCAATTGCCATAAACCAAAATATCTGATTGGTCAATGAGGCTATTACCAGCCATGGCAAAGCAAATATTTTATCCATGTCTGTTATTTTGTGGGACATAGCAGACCTTGTTTTTTTTCCATGAAAGTATTCTTTTGTTAGTTCGGGTTTAAAATTAAAAATGATATGATAACATTATCGGGGGTTTATACAATACAAATTTACTACAAAAAAAACGCTGTAACGTCCTATAATGACTACAATAAGACAATTTTATTTAACAAATATACCCAAATAATACTGATATTTTTCTTTTTATTTTTTTATATTAAGTCTTTGCGACATTATATCGATACATGGGTGGCGAAGAAAACTCGCAGGAAGTATCAATAATTAAAGTTAATGTTCAGGATTAAAGATGAAAACGATCTATTTTTTGTTGGCATTTGTATTGTTTATTTGTAGCCTTTGCCCGGCCACTATGATGCCTGTTAATACCGCAACAACATGGACTGCCGGCACCAGCGGACTCAACGCCTTTTACGGCCCCGGTTATTCAACCGCAAACGGCTATGCTGAGTTGACGGTCTCTAACGATTTTGATA
The DNA here is from genome assembly GCA_945890885.1 of Candidatus Kuenenia stuttgartensis. GTDB lineage: Bacteria > Planctomycetota > Phycisphaerae > Sedimentisphaerales > CAMDDF01 > CAMDDF01. Next base: position 8,827 of record CAMDDF010000036.1, read on the forward strand.
AGGCAGCAGGCAAAAGGGCAATTGTATGGGCAACCTCGATTCCGGAAGCTGGAACGTACAGTTATTCGCTGGACACTAAATACAACGACTATTACGAACAGTACGATTACTGGATGGTGTATCTGCTTAACGACGGCTCGCAATTTAATCTTGTAGGCGGACCATCAAGGGCTTATACGCCGGTAGGTGGCTTGGCGATAAATACAGGCTTGGCAGCTATTGGAAATGCTGATGGTCAGTGGCATAACTATGCGAGTTCTTTTAGTATTACCGCCCAACAGGCTGCTAATTATGACTATGTCGCCTTTGTGATGGTCGGCTCCAAAAAATCCGATATGGTGCTTGCTTTTGATAATTTCACCACAAGCGTACCTGAGCCATGTACGGTAATTATATTTGGGTTGGGTTCAGTATGTTTGCTTAGGCTGAGAAAAAAATAGGAAATTTGAACGTGTATCATGTACTTAAAGGCCCATAGGGCCTTTTTTTATGCGCAATTATAATCGACAAAGCCGGATTTTAATGGTATATTCTAAAAATGCAATATGACTTAAAAAGTAAAACACCTGCTCAGCTAAAAGAGCTTGTCGAGTCGCTAGGCGGCAAAGGATTCCTGGCGAAATATTTATTCTCGTTTATTCACACGAAAAATGTGCGTGATATAAATGAGATAACGCCCGTCAGTAAACCTTTGCGTGAAAAACTCATTAGCGACGGCTGGGGAATTTCCTGTCCGCAGATAATCGAAAAATTTGAAGACTCAGACGGCACCGTCAAATACCTTTTTGAGTTCGATGATAGCGGCAGAGTCGAGGCGGTTTTGCTTATTGACGGCGATAGAAAAACCGTATGCATATCAACGCAGATCGGATGCGCTTTAGCGTGTGAATTCTGTGCTACGGGTAAAATGAAATTTAAACGCAACCTTTCATCTGGCGAAATTGTCGGCCAGATTTATGCGATTGAAGCCGATTCGGGCAAAATAAATAATGTTGTATATATGGGAATGGGTGAGCCGTTTCTCAATTATGATGCGACGATGGATTCTGTGCGGATACTCAATAGCGCCGACGGCAGAAATATCGGTATTCGGCATATAACGGTCAGTACCTGCGGCCTTGCGAATAAAATCGAGAAATTCTCGGAAGAGGATATTTCACCCCGCCTTGCGATATCGCTTCACGCCGCTGATGATACAACGCGAAATATACTGATGCCGATAAATAAAAAATTTCCGCTAAAAAGGCTTTCCGATGCTATTAAGAATTATCAGCTTAATACAGGAAACAGGGTTACGTTTGAATATATTATGATAAAAGGCATAAATGATACCCAAAGGCACGCAGAGAGCCTGATAAAATATTTAAGACCGTTCAAATGCAATGTGAATCTTATCGAATATAATCCCCACAGCGGCTGTGAATATCAACCATCCAGCAGAAATGCACTCAATCGCTTTGCGGATAATCTGCGGGATGAAGGAATCGAAACGGTTATACGTTTCAAACGGGGCCAAAACATCAAAGCCGCTTGCGGACAGCTTGGTGCGGACTGGCTTGAGAAAAAGTAAGTGCCCTAAAGTCCGAAAGCGCTGGCGGTTAACTTTATCGCGGCAAGCAGGGCCAGAATCTGCACGACCATATTGAACCATTTCTGCGGGATTTTGCGAAGTATAAATACGCCTGCTATTGCTCCGATGATGATAAATGGTACCATGATAAGGTCTGCTTTTACCGAATCCAGCGTTATTCTGCCATCCAATACGAAAAGCGGAATCTTGAGCGAGTTCAGTATTAAAAAATACCATGCACCTGTACCGAGAAATTTATTTTTGTCGAACTGCATTGCTAGAAGGTAGATTACCATTATGGGCCCAGCGGCATTTGCAAGCTGGGTCGTAACACCTGCTATAAACCCCATTGATACAGCAAAACTCCAGTGGGTTGGAACATGCAGGCTGTCGCCATTTTTTTTGATTCTCCAGTAATTCAATATCAGCATCGCAAGAACAATTATGCCGATAACAGGCTTGAGCTGGTCATTGTCTATATAACGGATAATTACCGAGCCTGCGATTATTCCCGTTAGTGCTGGGGGAAGCAGTTTAATTATGTGGCCCCACTGTGCGTGTCTTCGATAGTAAGCTACGGCGAAAATATCTGCAAACGCGAGCATCGGCAAAAGTAAGCCGGTTGATGCCTTAGCGGGAAAGAACATCGCAAGCAGAGGAACCGCCAGTATGCCGATTCCAGGCAGGCCTGTCTTGCTGATTCCAGTGATAAGAGCGCAAAATGACAACACAAGCCATTGATTGTTGTCGAAGCCGGAATTTAAAAAATTGAGCATTAGGGTATCCTACATAACAAGGAAGCTGTCATCTGCGTCCTGTGAATCGGTTTTTGCATCACGCTTGGCTGGCGGAATATTGTCATGTGAGTATGTATATATCTCGTCGGAGTCAATCCCTGCTGTCGAGGTTTTTGAAAAAATAACATTCAAGCCGCCAGTGAGGATATTTTGTCCTTTGCCGTTATGGTTTCGGCTGTTATACGGAGCCGATGGAAGGATTTGACCATCTTTGTCAAACCAGGGACTTTTATCCGCTGCGATTGGTTTATCAGGCTTATCGTGCGAACTTGCCGGATATTTGCCGTATGGAAGTTGAAGGCCATAGCTGCAATGCTGATACGGGTCTTCGCCGAAGTCCCATAGCTGGCGATAGTGCCTATATAATGGCGAATAACTAAATGCGGTATCGCTGCTTGAGTCGCAGGTGAATTGCGACGGAACCACTTCAGCATATTTGACGAGCAGATACCAGCTGGAGGTTACTCTGGCTGCGACCGGCTTTCCGTCGTATTCGGGCAGTTTGTAGGGCGGAAGGTCTGCTTCGTATTTCCAGCCGAGATGCTGCGCCCAGAATGCATTTGGGCAGCCAGAGACGGGATATTTGCCTTTATAATCGGAGGCATAGTTTGTCATGGCCTGACCGAGCGATTTAAGGTTGGACTGGCATTGGCTGATTTGCGAATTGCTCCGGAGCCTGCCGGCAAACAGCACAACTGCGCCGACTATGACGGCCAATACCGCAATAACTACGAGTGATTCTATAAATGCTATGCCTTTTCGTTTCATAGGCACCATTTATAAATACAGTGCGGGCGATAATCAAGTATTGTTTGAAAATAAAAAAAGGGGGACTATCTTTTAAGATAATTTGACTTTTTGGCATTTATCAGGTAAAAGTGCGGTTTAAAACCACTGACTGGAGATTTGAATGAACTTATTGACCATAGACATCGGTAATACCAATATAACTACCGCCCACTTTGCTGACGGCATTGAAGTGATGATAAAATCCGTCCCCGGCGACGATACCCAATCCATCGCTGCGACTATAAAAGATGCGTGGGATCATGTTCCATTTGTCAAATCCGCTAAAGAACCTACCCGTGATGGCATTGTGCTGGTAAGTTCCGTAAAGCCGCAATGGACAGAGATGGTACGCAAGATTGTGCTGGAAACCATTAACGAAAAAATCAAGCTCATTCCGGGCGATTTTCCGATTTCGATAGAAGTTGACTTCAAAAACTCAGAAAAGGTCGGTTCCGACCGGCTGCTTGCTGCCGTGGCTGCCTACGAGGTTGTTCAGGATGCCGTAATAATAGCGGATTTTGGTACCGCAGTTACCATCGATGTAGTGAATGAAAAGGGTGTATTCCTTGGCGGAACTATAATGCCTGGTTTTGCTATCGCGGCTAAGGCTCTAAATGTCGGCACTGCCCAGCTTCCTGAGGTAGTGGTTAAAAAGCCTGATATGCCTTTCGGGCAGAATACAAATGATGCCATTAACTGCGGCCTGTATTATTCCGCGATAGGCGCTTTACAGGAGATTATCCGCAGATATTCCGAACATCTTGGTCGATGGCCCCAGACGGTTCTTACCGGTTCAGGCAGCAAGGTCATAAAGGATGACTGTGAGTTCATCGATTCATTTGTTTCCGATCTTGTCGTAAAGGGTATGGTTATCTCGTTCAACAAATACTTTGAGGAAGAGAAGTGACCTGCTATGCGGCGCTAACAACTTCAAAATCATGCACCGCAATTGCCGCCGTTGAGATTCTAGGGGCAAAAGCGGGCAACTTCGCTGCGAAAATTTTTAAGCCTGCAAATAACAAAAAGCCTGATTTTATGCAGGGCAGTTTTTATCACGGGCAGATTTTCTCTGATGAGCAGATAATCGACGATGTTGTCATCGCTTGTCAGGGGAATGACAATATAATCATCAACTGCCACGGCAATCCGCTGATAGTTAAGAATATTCTGGCAATTCTCAAGGGTCTTGGCGTTAAAATTATTGCACCGGAAAAGTTTCTACAGCTTAAAAGTCAGAATATTTATCAGCCAGATACGATTGCAATTGAATCATTGATGATGCACCCACTTGCAAAGTCAATTGACGGGATTAAAATCATAATGAATCAGTCCAGCGTCGGTCTGAAAAAATGGGCGCAGGCTATGCTTTACAATGTCGAAAAAACCGACGATGTGAAAATCAGGCATCAATCACTTATCGTTCTTCAAAACAGCAGAATTGCGGATTTGCTAATTAACGGGATAAAAGTTGTTCTTACCGGCCCGCCAAACAGCGGCAAAAGTACACTTCTCAATTGTATTGCGGGCCAGTCAAAATCGATAGTCAGCGACATAGAAGGCACAACGCGCGACTGGGTAAGCGTTCAATGTATAATAAAGTCATATTTTACCGAATTTATCGATACCGCAGGCATAAGCCCGGCTCTGGCAGCAGGGGGCAAAATAGATTCGCAATCCCAGCAGGCCGCAAAACAGATGATTAAAAACGCTCATATGGTCTTGCTTGTGCTTGACGGGACTTCTCAGTCGAGACAATGGTTTGAGCATGAATCGCTGTGGCAGGGCATTCTAAATTACGATAAGCCGATTTTGACGGTACTTAATAAAGCTGATATTGCCAAAAAGGATTCCGGCGGCCTGTGGATAAGCGCGTTGAATAATGATGGAATCGATTTGGTGATTGAAAAAATGTTTGAAACGCTTAAACTGCCTGACTTTGATGTTACTTTGCCAGTGTGTTTTACGGACAGACAAATTGAACTGCTCGGCAGGCTTACGAAAGAAAAATCAAAGCAAACCATAGCTGGTCTGCTCAATAATTTATTAAATCAGGAACTTAGTATATAATCGCCGCTATGAATGACATTACAGAAAAAGTTACGCCCGCGATGAAGCAGTTTCATCACTTTAAACAGAAGCATCCCGATGCGATTTTGTTTTTTCGTATGGGTGACTTCTACGAGACATTCTACGAGGATGCGCAAATCTGTTCATCAGTTCTTGGGCTAACCCTTACCAGCCGAAGCAAAGGCGAAAACCCAGTTCCGCTGGCGGGTGTTCCATTTCACGCTGTGGACGGATACATCAAAAAAATGATTGACGCGGGCTATAAGGTTGCCGTCTGCGAACAGGTCGAAGACCCTAAAAAAGCGATAGGCGTTGTCAAGCGTGATGTCGTAAGGATAATTACCCCCGGCACATTGACGGATGATATGCTTCTGGATGAACGTGATGATAATTTTCTATGTTCGTTTGGCCTTGGCAATAAGACTGCCGCGATTAGCTGGGTCGATATTTCAACGGGCCATTTCTTCATTCAGCAGGTTGGCGAAAAATATCTGCTCGATGAAATATTGAGGCTGTCGCCGAAGGAATGCCTTGTGCCGCAAAGTCGCGGCGAATTGTTCGATTCTGAAACGAAAAAGCTCATTGCTGATATTAAACAGTTTGGCAACATAATCATCACCGAGCGTCCATCGTGGTACTTCGATCAGACTGGTGCACATAAAAAACTTCTCAAACATTTCGGCACGACAACGCTGGAGGGCTTCGGCATCGACAGCGACAGGGAACTTATAACACCTGCCGGTGCTATACTTGAATATCTCGACGAAACGCAAAAGACCGCGTTGGGGCATATCTCTTCCATTAAAAAAATCCAGCGTACGAATTATCTTCAGCTTGACCAGACGACGCTGCGGAGTCTTGAAATCCTGCGAACTATGCGAAGCGAATCACGCAAGGGTTCGCTGCTGGACTGCATCGATGAAACCCTGACCGGCATGGGCAGTCGAATGCTCAAGTCGTGGATTTGTATGCCGCTTTGCGATGTCGGCGCAATTACTTTACGGCAGGATGCGATAGAAGAACTTATGCTCGACCAAAGCTCGGTAACGGATATCCGGATGATGCTGAAAAATATTTTCGACCTTGAGCGTATCGCCGCACGCATAAGCACATTCAGGACGAATCCGCGCGATTTGCTCGCTCTGGCTTGCACGCTGCGTCAGATACCCAAACTCCGCGAAAAACTTGCGAATTTCAAATCCGATATACTTATCAGGCTCTGCAAAAATAGCGATTCGATGGATGAGCTTGCCGATTTGCTTGAAGCTTCCATCGACCCCGAAGCCGCATCGCATCTGCGCGAAGGCGGTGTAATACGCACCGGCTTTAATGAACAGCTTGATAATCTGCGCGGCATAAGCAAAGACGGCCAAAGTTTCCTAGCTCAATATCAGCAGCAGCAGATCGAGCTTACCGGTATCGACAGACTCAAGATCGGCTATAACAAAGTCTTCGGCTACTATCTCGAAACATCCAGGCAATATGCCGACAAAGTCCCCGCCAATTATATCCGCAAGCAGACTGTCAAAAATGCCGAACGCTACATTACCGAGGAACTCAAAAAATACGAAGACCAGGTACTCGGCGCACAGGATAAAGCTGTGGAACTGGAAAACCAGCTATTCGAGCAGATACGCGTCGAAACCACAAAATACATCGCCCGTCTTCAATCGCTTGCAAATTGTGTTGCCACTTGTGATTGCCTGACAAGCCTTGCGCGGGTTGCGATGAGCAGAAACTATATCCGCCCGACCATCAATAGCAGCAAGGAACTGAAAATTATCGAAGGCCAGCATCCCGTCCTTGCCCAGTCACTCGGCAGCGAATTTGTCCCCAACGATGTTGACCTCGACGATGGCAGCGAAATAACAATCATCACCGGCCCGAACATGGCAGGCAAAAGCACATACATCCGCCAGACGGCATTGCTGGTTCTGCTGGCTCAAACCGGCTCATTCATCCCCGTCCAAAGTGCGACCATCGGCGTAGTTGACAGGATATTCACCCGCGTCGGCGCAAGCGATGAACTCCTTCGCGGCCAATCGACATTTATGGTTGAAATGACCGAAACCGCCAACATCGTCAATAACGCTTCCGACCGTTCGCTGGTTATCCTCGACGAAATCGGCAGGGGGACAAGCACCTACGACGGCCTTTCGCTTGCATGGGCAATAACCGAACACCTCGCTAACAAAACAAAGTGCCGCACGCTTTTCGCTACGCATTATCATCAGCTTACCGAGCTGTCGGAAATACTCAAAAATGTTTCAAACTGCAATGTGGCTGTGCGGGAGTGGATGGACGAGATTGTTTTCCTGCACAAAATAATCCCCGGCGGCACGGATAAGTCTTATGGTGTACACGTTGCCAAACTTGCGGGCGTGCCGATTTCGATTATCAATCGCAGCAAGGAAATTCTCGAAGACCTTGAATCGACTTTCGCAAAGGAAGCAGGCTCGGAACATTTCACAAAGGCCAAAACCGCCAGAGATGATACCGATTCCCTGTTTGTGCAGAAAAATAAATCCGTGCTGGATAAACTTGCCAGCATCGATGTAAATAACTTCACGCCGATAGAGGCAATTAACCTGCTAAATCGTATCAAAGAAGAAATGCGGTAAATTTTTTTACAACGAATTACACGAATTCACTCGAATTTTTTCTTATTTCTAACTTCACTCTTCTAACTTCTAAATTATAGAAGCCGAGTAGCGGAAGCTGCTGGATAAACGCAGGGCGGTGCTTTGACCCTGCATTTTTTTTGAAAGCGTCGAGCGCAAGCGACACGGTAATTTCGTAGGGGCGGTTCGCGAACCGCCCGAGTCCAATAATCAACCCCCTGAATAAATCAGGGGGCTAACGAGTATCAAATGCGTTCTTAATCGTTAGCCTGCCGATTCATTCGGCAGGTTCATAATTAAGTTTGTAGGGTATGCAACTTGCTTGCACACGCTGTCAAATTTTCAATTCCAAACGCCGAAGGCGTTAAATAATGATAGCCCCCAGTGCAACTGGGGGTAAAAGAATCCACCACACTACCCGACCCCAACGGGGTCGAATATTCATAATCTATAATCTACAATCTGTCCTCTTCTTCTTCGACCCCGACAGGGTCATATTGATTTTGCCTTACCTTTACCCCGAGTTTCGCTTCGCTCACACGGGGCTATCATATTAAACCGCTTCGCGGTTTTATTAGCCACAGATTAACACGAATTTACACAGATTTTCTTTTCTTAATTCTCACTTTAAACTTCTTACTTCTGATTGAGGTGCCACCCATGATTAGTCTTTTGGAAAGGGGCCTAAAGTTGATTATTAGATTTACTCAGTAGGTGCACAGCCAATCTCACGGAAAACGGCTACTGGATAAATAGTAATATTCGGAAAGCGATTAAATCTAATTAAACTTTCTAGCCCATCAAATCCACGAAAAACACCACGAAGAGCACTTTCGAAACCAACTGCGTCATCCTTTTCGTCTTCCGCCTTGTGTCCATCAAATTCCTTCATTGGATCGAATGGGTGCTTGCCTTTGGGTGGGACGGTGGTGATTAGCCCGAACACGGACAATTTTACAGTCGGTCGAGAGGTATAGCAACAATCAAATGTTCTTATATCACCATCAACAAAACAATTTGGTTTGAGGTGGGACTTCACATGAAATCCCTCAACTGCTTCAAACGGATATACATAAAATAGAATATCTCTCGGCATGAATGTATCAATCCACGTCTTCATCCCGTTGATAACCCAGTCGTCTACACCGGATAGTTTGCATGAGTTTGCCAACTGTAAATGGAGGTTTTCTTCTAATTTTTTTACTTGCACCTTTGCTGTTGCTCTCTCATTTCTATCTTTCTTGCTATCTGCCTCTTGCCTCAATTTGTCGATTGTCTCCTGCAATTGTTTGTACTCATCACTGGTCTTTAGATTTTCCAAAGAACTTTTTTGAATAAAACCAACCACGTCGTTGTGTCGTTCAGCTATGCCTTTTATTTTTTCATAATCTTCCATCAAAGACCACCCAGTGCAACGAACATAGTGGGATTGGGATAAAAGAAGGGATGCTTCCCCGTTCGCAAATTTTTCGGGCTCTAAATCAACGTTAATGTCAATCGCTAACTTCTCGGTAAAGAGAAGTTCTTCCATTCGGTTGAAAAGGTCATGATGCATAACATGTGTTTCGATCAACTTCTGGGTTTCTTTTTTTGCTCCACCAAATTCTGGTGTGAATATTTTTAAGTCGTACTTCCGGATGTTTCTTTCATCTTTCTCGGTACCTATGACTCGTTCACTGCCCGTCACGAGTCCGCCAGTCAGTTGACTGTAGATCGATGTCGCCTTGTCAATATCGAGGTAAATAAAGTCCCGCAGCTTTTTCATCTCATCCACCAAATATAATAAGAATAAATACAATTTACACGAATTCTTTTGAAGCTTTGATACTTCCGGTGTATCCCCACACTAATTGGAATTCCCCGGCAATTGAGATAAATTATAGCCGAATCAGGTTTTAAAACAATAAAAATCCGCGCAATCTGGGAAATCTGCGGTTAAATAGCAGACTTCAGAAGTTAGAAATCAGAGTTCGGAATTGAGGAATCACTGTTTTTATGTAAAAAATGCGGTTTTTGTAATTGAATATGGCCTTTTTGCCAGTGGAAATGCGACGATTCCAATTGGAATCATGGCAAAGTGAATTGACTTATCCGTAAAGTAAATTGGAATTGTTACAAATCAAATTGGATTTGCTCCAAAGTCAATTGGAATCATCATAAAGTAAGTTGACTTCGTGGCAAAGTAAACTGGAATTGTCATAAAACAAATTGGAATATTCAAAAAGTCAGTTTGAAAAAGCAATTTTCAGACTGGAAAACTCGTTCCGCAGACATGAAAAACCAAATAGTTGACTTGAAAATTGAAATTTCACACCTCGAAATTGAAATTCGAGACTTCAAAATCGGTTTTTTAAACCTCAAACTCCGAGTTTCACACCTCAAATTCGCAATTTCAAACCTCAAAAATGGTTTTTGAGACTTCAAAATTGAAATTTCAAGTCTGGAAATTGGATTTTCAAACCTCGAATTCGGAATTTGAAGCTTCAAAATCGAAATTCTAAGTCTCAAAATAGAAGTTAGAGGTGAGAAATTTGAAGTTAGAAGATAGATCCCTCGGCTTCGCTCGTGATGACAAGCAACGTTAGTCTTTAGTCCTTAGTGTTGAGTTTTTAGTTGAGGAAATAACATTTATCCGGTCGCTTCCGCGACTCGGCTTCTATTTGAATTACAAATCCGTGAAATCCTATGAACATGAGCCGGTCAAGTGGTAAATTTTAGTTTTTTAAGTTTTATTCATTTTTATATTTTCCTTATTTTTTCTCTTCAAGCCGGATAACCGAGTATTTTTGTCCGCAGCCCGTTCTCAAAAAAACAGGGGCAAGGACAAA
>CAMDDF010000037.1 GCA_945890885.1 Candidatus Kuenenia stuttgartensis
AAGGAATAAAGGTACCAAGAATAACAGTAGCGATAAATATCATAAGCATATGATTGCTGAACACAATCTCCCTGCCAGCTATCACAATTGTGAACAGCCGATGAGCAGCTATCTCCTTAACAGGGTCAAGCGAAGCTAATATGCCAGAACAATTCACTTTCTCAGTTCCTTTGTCGATTTATACGTATAATAAAACATTACCAAAAAACCTACAAAAAAGCCCGTTATCAAAAACTCCGGCTCTTCACCGCCTATAAGCCTGTCTATCCAGTATCCGGCATAGGCAAATATGCATACTACAACGGCAAACTCAACACCTAATCCGAGCCATCGCATATCTTTTCTACTAAAGCCTCTTTCATCTCTGTCCGTACCCATTCCGCACCTGCCTTTTCCTAACAATAAAAGGTAATCGATTGCGTCCCCGCCCGGAAAACAAATAAAGGGGTAAATCTTTCGCCCTTTAAATTTTAAATTTTCGCCTTATCAAGTATGAGGTCTTTAACTTTGTCGCTCGGAAGATTCAACGCTCCGTATGCGCCTGCCGCTGCTGTTCTGATTTCCGCAAGAGCTTCCTCGTTTCCGATCAGGCCATAAATTTGCCCGACCTGCGAGTCCTCAAGTAAATTACCGAACATTTTAGCAGAAACTGCCGCACATGCAAAGCATTCTATTCTTACTTTTGCATCAAGTTGCTCATTAAGAGCCAAAGTTGCTATTGTCCTTTGAGCATCAGGACTATTAAGTCTGGCAAGGGTCTGACATGCCAAAACTTTCATAACATCTCTTTCATCTGCCGTAACAGCTATCAACTGATCTTTTGCATCAATTATATTAACAACTGGATTACGCTCAACAGCAAGCTTCAACAGAACATTTACAACCCTTAGTGAATATTGCTGAGCCGTTGCCTTGTCAAATCCTTCGGCCTCCGCCTGAACTAAAGCCTGAGCAAGATTTTCGATAATCAGACTGCTTTCAGGAAAGTTTGCTACTGGCCCCGCCTGACCAATTGCAATTGCCGCTGAGTATCTTACTGCCCTGTCATCGAATTTCAATGCCTCAACCAGCGGCTGTTCAGTTCCTATTCTATATAGAAGCGATTTCTCGCCGGCATTAACCGCCAAAGCCTCGACAGCATTTAATGCAACGTAAGCATCCTTATCCTTGATGGCTCTTGCAAGTGTCATATGCAAATATTCGGCTCCTGCGGTCTGAGCATATACCATTGCCTTGGCGTGTTTTTCGCCGAAAAATGCAGGCATCGCCACACCTTTCGACTCCGCCTTGATGAACGCAGCAAGCCAAAGGCCAATCGCCTTGGCAATATTCGGGTCAGCTCGTAAAGCCCCTTCGCAGCATCTCATAGACATAATCTGGTAGAAAATCTTTATATCGACCTCTTCACGGGTGAGTCTGCCGCCCTGGGCATCCCAGAACCATACATTGCCGAAATCATATCCGGAACGAACCGCAAGCGATTCTTTTTCATAATAGTAATCATCCGCCAGCGAATAAAACAGTTCCGCCGAGGTCAGCCCCATTGCTATCTCATCTATTTTACTGATTGCACTGGAAGCGTATGTCTTCATTTCAGGCGAAGAATCATTTTCAACAATATATTTCAAATAAGCAAGCGCCCCGGAATATCCTATCTCGCCGAGGGCTTTGATAATCTCAGCCTTTACCGCAACATTATCTGTCTGCAAAGCAACAACTAAGGGCCTGACAGCATCTCTGCCGATTTGCGGCAAGGCCGATGCGATATTTGCAAACTCATCTTTTCTTTCCGTGTCCGCCATTGCATCCAGCATCAGAACCACAGCATATTCGCCGGAATTCTTAAGCCTTTCTATCGCGGCAAGCCTTCCTCTGGATGTACTGCTCAATCTTCTTATTTCTTCAGCGATAATTGCGGCATCTGTCCTTTTTTCATATCTGCCTTTTTCGATAATCGCAAGAATCTTGCCTGATACTTCCCGAAGTTCTTCGCTGCTGGCATACATCTTCAAAAGTAAATCATAGCCGGCAGGGGTTTCCTTTGTGATCTTCAGCAGTTCAACCGGGCTGGCATTACTGTCAACGATCTTTTGACCATACGCCTGAGCAAGTTCAATCCTGCCGATCTTGGCGTAATGTATAAATTCGCCCCAGTTGTCGGACAGTTCGTCTGCTACTGCGAGATTACACAGCAAGCCTAAAGTAATAACAGTGATAATTGCTTTTTTTTGAAACATAGTTGCTCTCCGGTAACTGGTGCCTTGATAAATTACGGCCTAGCTAAATATTATAATACCTTGATAACCAAAAATTTACGGAATTGTTATTATAGTTTCCGCAGTTTTGATGTCAAATAAATTTCCTCACCACTATAATATTAGATTAAGATATATTTAGAGGACTATGAATCACTGGCCACGGACTTTTATGCCAAAAATGTGAAATTCACAGGACTTAAACTTGCATTTAACCAATACCGGCATTAGAATACCCTAAAATACTTTGCAACTCATTTTGGAAGGGATTGACCAATGAAAAAATATAAATGCCTCCTTTGCGGCTATATCTATGACCCATCAAAAGGCGATCCTGATAATGGAATCGCACCCGGAACCGCATTTGAAAAACTTCCGAATAACTGGGTTTGCCCGGAATGCGGAGCAAGTAAGGATGATTTTGAGGCAGTATAAGCCGAAAAAATTGTAGAATAAGCTCACAAAACCCAAGAATAGGGGCGGTTTTTATGGCAGATACCGTAAAATCCAGGAAAATATTACGCAAACAACCCCCAATGACGAGGGTTTTGATTGCTCTTATCCCCTGTATTGCAGGCGGAATATACTATTTCGGCTGGCGCTCGCTGGCTATGATAATCTTGGCGTGCGTTGTCGGCTTTATAACGGAATGGCTCTTCTGCCGCAACAGAAACGAGCCCGCTACCGAAGCAGTATTCGTTACAGCGGTGCTTTTTGCCCTCGTTATGCCCCCCACCGTCGGCTGGCATGTAATTATAGTAGGCATGGTCTTTGCCATTATGTTCTCCAAAGAGGTTTTCGGAGGTTTCGGCAGAAACATTTTCAACCCCGCCCTTGCCGGCAGATGTTTTGTCTATATCTGCTTCCCATATGCACTTACAGGCGTTTGGGCACCAGTTGCCGAAGGCCCATGGGGAGCTTTGGACAAATGGTCAACCGCACCGACATCTCAGCAGATACTCACTGGAGCAACCCCGCTGGCAGACTTGAAAGCTGGCAACCTGATTATAACCGACAAAAAAGAACAGACCCAGGACTGGCAAACCAAGCTAAACACAGACAAAGACGCAACAATATTCGTAAAGCCAGCGACCATATTCAAAAGCCTTACTTTTGGCCGAATCTCAGGAACTATGGGCGTAACATCAGCCCTGCTTATCTCCATCGGCGGGATATACCTCTTCTGGAACAAAACCGCAAGCCGAGCTATAATCCTTTCTGTAATAATAAGTTATATGTTCTGGAACCAGATACTAACTTGGTTCGGGGTACCACGATTCTATGGGCCGGTCTTCCCAGTCCTCAGCGGAGGATTCCTCTTCGGAGCCTTTTATATGGCTACCGACCCCGTATCGAGCCCAAAAAAAACTGCATCACGGATAATTTACGGCATAATAATCGGAACATCCACGATGGTTATCCGCAATTTTTCGATTTTCAACGGCGGACTGATGTTCTCCATCCTAATCGGCAATATGTTCGCCCCGATACTCGATTATGCCGTTGACGCATACACAAACTCGAAAAAAACTAAAATCACGGGGGAAAAATCATGAAAAAGAAAAGTTTTTTTCCTGTCCTGTATATGTTCGTCATCACCGCTGTCTGCAGTGCCGCGCTGATTGCCCTGAGCAATATCACAAGGCCGCGCGTCGAAGCCAACCAGCGACTGGAATTTGAAAAAGCCGTCCTCTCCGTGCTGCCCATCGATATCGACCTTGAAAAAACACCGGGCCTTGAAATCCACAAAACGTTTATCGAAAAAATATCAAACCCGGACAGCGCCGGCGGTGCATACATCCTCACAAAAGATAACCAGATACTTGCCTACGCCATCCCTGTCGCTGGGAAAGGTTTCTGGGCACCAATAAAAGGCATAATAGGAATCAGCGCCGACCGCAGAACATTAACCGGCATTTCTTTCTACGAACAAAGCGAAACACCGGGCCTTGGCGCCGAAATCTCAAAACCGCAATTCAGCGACCAGTTCAAAATAAAAAATAACAGGGTCCTTGCCGAAACAGATAAGCCCCTTAGAATTGTCAGGCCAGGTACCGAACTCGAAAAAAATTATATTTATGCTGTTACCGGAGCCACCCAGACAAGTACCCGGCTCGAAAAACTTATCAATGATGACATCCTGAAGTGGCAAGCCTCTATCGGTTCGGGAGGTAATAAATAATGCCTGCTGAAAATATCAAATACAGAGATATAGTCTCCGATGGATTATGGGGCAATAACCCGATTTTCCGGCAGATACTCGGAATCTGTTCCGCGCTGGCGGTTACCAATCTGGTTTTAAATACGCTGGTAATGTGCATAGCACTGGCACTAACCACTGCGTTAAGCAGTATGACAATATCAATGCTGCGAAAATGGACGCCTCGAAATATCAGAATGATGGTACAAACCCTCCTTATCGCCTTTTACGTAATAATCTTCGACCTTGCCCTTAAAGCATATTGGCCGGAAATGAGCAAAAATCTCGGCCCCTACGTCGGCCTTATCATAACAAACTGCATCGTGATGGGGCGATGCGAAGCCTATGGAAACACCAATCCGGCAATCCCTTCTTTCATCGATGGCCTCTTCAATGGCCTGGGCTACTCCTTTATGCTGTTGATAATCAGTGTCATTCGGGAAATACTTGGCATGGGTTCGATTCTTGGAATACCAGTACCTTACTTCTCATCAACGATGTGGGACAAATGGATAATTATGGTTATGCCGCCCGGAGCCTTTTTTGTACTTGCGATTATGATATGGATATGCCGCTCAATTAAGCCAGCCGCTAAGGAGGCAAAATAATGGAAAATATAAATCCTATGTGGGCGCCGTTTATAATATGTTTTTCAGCGATATTCACAAACAATATCCTGCTAAGCTATTTCCTCGGCATGTGTTCATTTGTAAGCTGCTCATCAGAAGTAAAAACCGCTGTAGGCCTTGGCTCTGCGGTAGTTTTCGTCATTACCGTTACTGTCTGCCTCAACTGGCTGGCGTATGAATATATCCTTGTCCCGCTGCAGTTGGAATCATTCAAATTAATTCTGTTCATTATAATAGTAGCTACGTTTGTGCAATTTATAGAGATGGTCATCGAGCGTTATTCCCCCTCGTTGTATCAAAGCCTTGGAATATTTCTGCCGCTGATTACTGTCAACTGCGCAGTTTTAGGCGTTGCATTGTTTATGGTTATCCGGGCTTACAATTTCTGGGAAACTCTCGGCTACGGCTTTGGCTCAGGGCTTGGCTGGATGATGGCCATCGTCGCAATGTCGGGAATACGTCAAAAACTTTCAACATCAAGAATCCCTGTCGGCCTGCAAGGCCCCGGCATAACGCTTATCATCGCAGGCCTGATGGCACTTGCCTTCATCGGCTTTACCGGCGTATTATAAACAGTAGCCGAAAGTGCCAGCGCCGGATAATAAAATTGAAGCCGAGTCGCGGAAGCGACCGGATAATTTTGCATGTCATTCCGAGCGAGCGTAGCGACGAGGAATCTTCAACTCAACACTCAAAAGTAAAGACTAAAAACTATTTCACAGGTGTCAGACTGATGGTAATATCGCTGCTGTTTTCTGTGCTAATTTTGCCGGAGAAACCATTGTAGAATCCATCGGCGGCAACTTCAAGTGTATGAATTCCCTGCTCGACGGAATCAAGCTTGAAATATCCATCGGGATTTTCAAATTCATACCATATTTCTTCTTTCGACAATCCGACATTATCAAATGATTCGATTCTTTCTTTGAGAATCCTGAATTTCGTAATCGCTTCACCATTGGCGATATTTTTTACCCAGCCAGCAATAACAGGATTAGCCGCCACATTAAGACGTATCTCCAGGTTAGTTGGGCTTTTGATGCCTTCAACAACCTTGGTCTGAATGTTCATTCCCCTGAACATAACACTGTAAACGCCAGGCTCCAGCAAAGGAAGTTTAAATTCATCTTTGCCAGCCTCAATTGTCGTCAAATAACTTTTGCCTGTCTGTGATATCGCATCGACAATAATCATTCCCTGCTGAGGGTCAGTATAATTATATTCACCATCGAAAATAACTTTACCCGATATGGTATCCAGACTTTCTGGCGACTGCTGGGGTATCGTTATATTGAGCAATTCGCCGTTAATATCAGGCAGATTGACATCACCTATTTTTATCACGCTACTGTTTTCGGGCATTAAAACATTGAGCATATATTTACCCGTCTGAACATTTTTAAACTCGAAATAGCCATTAGCATCTGCCGCAACTACATTCAGGTAACGATCTGTTGGATAACCCTGAGGCTGGGCACTCAAATTTACGTCAGCGGCAGGTTTGTTGTCGGCATAATATACATAGCCAGCCACTTTTGTGCCCTTTTCAAGCACGATCTTCGCATACTCAATAATTTCAATATCATTGAGGTCAACTGTATATACCACAGGAGCATAGTCATCGTGTGTTATCAGAATGTCATAAGGTTTGTCCGAAGGTCTCATCGCCCCGACAAGGAGTGTTCCATTGGCATCGCTTGTATTTGAGCCGCCTATTTGCAGGTTCTCATTGCCGAGATGCTCATACACAGCAACAACTGCACCGGCAACGGCAACGCCATTTACATCAACGATATCCATATCAAGCATACATCCTCGTTCAAGCGTAAAATTCCTGATAAGAGGCGCACTTACTGACAGGCTCAGTGCTGTCGCTTGAGTTTGGACATAGGAACCGATGTATCCAACAGAGTCTATCCCAACTTTGTAAAGTCCATCAGCGATATTGCCTCTAAACACATATGAGCCATTAGCGTCGCTAAAGGCCAGCATCTGAGTAGGCCCGACAATCCGCACGGTAGCATCGTCGATAGCCTGGCCTGTCTTTGCATCTGCTATGCGGCCGCTGAGGAACACTGGCAGATTCGCATCCGCAAGCTTAGCTTTTCTCAAGTCCGCAGAAGAAACATTATTCTGGTCTTGTGCCGCCTGCGAAGCTTTAATCTGCTCGATAGCATCATTAAATGGATTATTCGCATCAGCACTCTGCAGGCTCAATTCCGTCAAAGGCTCAATCGCAGCCACTTCGCCGAGATCGGCAAGTATTTTCGCTGCAAGCAATTTCGCTGGCATTGAGCCATTCTTTAGAATATCAAGCAATCCAGCCCTGTTTCCAGCCATTGCAAAATCAAGCACTTGCTGCAACTCAGCCTTAACATCGGGCGAAGCAACAGGAGCCTGTTCTATTTTCCGTACGATATATTCATCGGATTTTGGCGTTATCTTAATACTGTCGGTTCTAAATACTGAAAGATAAACAACTGCCAACCCCGCAATCAAAAATATTGCTGCCGCTGCTGCCAAACGCCCAACCCACTGCCTTGACTGAATAATTTGTGTCCCCATATCGATCCATCCCCGTTTCTGTACTGGTTCCTGTTTAATATCCTTAATAGCAGCAAATATATTCTGCTCTATACGCTCAATTGTCTCCTCTGAATACTTGGCAAAATTACTGAAAAGCTTGTCATCCTGTTCCAGCTTATTGAAATACTCCTTACAACCGGGGCAGGAATTGATGTGCTTCTGCAATTCAACCGACTCACTGGCTGAAAGCTGGTTAGTTACCATTGCAAGGATTTGTTCTATCATTCTTTCGCAGGGATTAGCCATTTTGACCCTCCTGTTTTGAAAGAATATCACGCAATAGTTTTCTGGCTCTGCTTATTCTTGTCCTGACGGTCGCTGTCTCAACTCCGAGAGTTTTTCCGACCTTTTGACAGTCCTGCCCCTCAAAATAAAACAAAGACAGCGGCAAACGGTACATCTCATCGATTTGTCCGAGAGCTTCGTTAAGGTTCTCGAATTCAACCGGCCTGTCTGCCGCAATATATTTTTTTTCGTCTATAATCTGTTTCATCTTAGACTTCCGTCGTAACCAGTCGATACAACGATTCTTTGCAATTTTGTCCAACCATTGCTGAAATTGCTCTTCTTTCCTGAGCTTATTCATCTCACGATAAGCGGTTATAAACACTTCCTGCGTTAAATCTTCCGCGTCATGGGCATCCCCCAATATGCCCATACAAACCGCAAAGACGTGCTTAGAGTGCCGCCTTGTCAGCTCAGTATAGGCCTCTTGGTTACCCCGTTTGGCCTGCTGCACCAAATCTGTGCTAAGCCAATCCTTCAAATGGTGTTCCTCATCATAGCTTCTACCTTAAAGACGAAAGAGAATTAAAATCGTGTCAAAAATTTTTATTTTTTTCAAAAAAACCTGAGATTTTTTTATTACATTTCGGACAAAACCCGTTTTTTACACTATTTTTAAGGATTTTATATCCGCTTCGCTCAATCAAAATTTCGCCACAACTTGGGCAAGCAGTATTCTGCCCGATGCTGGTCGCCAAATTACCGATATAAACATATTTCAGCCCTGCTGATTTGGCAATTTCATACGCATTCATTATTGTTTGGCCGGGCGTAGCATCGATCCCGTCCATCTTATAATTAGGATAAAACCTGCTGATATGCCACGGAATTTCACCGTCCGATAAATTCGCTATAAATTCGGCTATCCGCATCAACTCTTCAGGCGAATCATTCTCGCCAGGCACAATCAAAGTGGTAATCTCCATCCATATATCGGTATTTCGGGCGATATACTCGATTGTTTCCAATACAGGCTTCAACGTCGCCTTGCAAAGCCTGCGATAATAATTCTCACTGAACGCTTTAAGATCAACATTTATCGCGTCAAGCCAACCCCGTGAAAAATCGACCGCCTCTTTCGTCATATATCCATTGCTGACAAAAATATTCTTTAGCCCTTTTTTTCTTGCAAGCTGTCCACACTCCGAGGCAAGCTCCATAAATATAGTAGGCTCGGTATATGTATAAGCGACAGACCGGCAATGGCTGTCTATCGCTGCTCTGATAATCGCTTCCGGCGAATAGGCACTGCCCTCAAGCGATCCGCCGCTTTGAGCCATTTGCGAAATCTGCCAGTTCTGACAGAAATCACACTTAAAATTGCACCCCGGACAAGCTATCGAAAAGCTCCCGCTGCCCGGCAGAAAATGATACAGCGGCTTTTTCTCTATCGGGTCAACACCCGCCGAGCAAACACTATAATAATTTAAGGAATACAACTTGCCCCCGATATTCTGCCGCACCGCACAATTGCCAAGCTTGCCCGGGCTTATCAAACATCTGAAGCTACAAAGCTCGCACCGTACCTTGTCTTCTTTTTCACTATGCCACAGAACCGCTTCTTTGATATTTCGCTGCTTTTCCATTTTTACCCCTGCTCAATTAAATAATCCCCCAACGCAAGATACTTTAAACCAGACTTATCAAACACATCCAGCGCATCAACAGGCATATAAACCATCGGAAAACCATGCAGATTAAACGAGGTATTAAGCACCGCGGAACTGCCCGTCAGCTTTTTATAATATTCCAATAATTTATAAAAGCAATCATTATATTCTTTCCGCACAACCCCCGGCCTGCACGTCAAATCCGCCTGATGCAGCGCAGCCGCCAGCTTCTCAGCCTGCCCAGCCTTTGAATCAAACGCCAGAATCATATACGGCGAAAAAATATTTTTCGGATTCTCAAAATATTTGTCAGCGTCAATATCCATCATCGATGGCGCAAACGGCATCCATAAATCACGCATCTTTATCATACTGTTAATTTCATCAACCGCGGCACGATTCGAGGCATCCGAAAGGATTGACCGATTCCCCAACGCCCGCGCACCAAATTCAGCCCTGCCCTTGCACCGTGCAACTATCTGCCCGTCAGCCAATAATTGCGCAACCTTTTTTTCTATATCATCGCATTTTGTGATTTTAATATTTTTGATAAATTTATAATTATCCAGCACATCTTTTACACTGCTGTCAAAATCGCCGCCAAGATAAAAATCTCCCAACGGCTCAATTCCAATTGTTTCGCACGCCTGTTTATGCCCAAGCCAAGCTGCTCCAATGCTATTGGTTTCATCGCCGCACGATGGAAATACATACAGCGTTTCCACCTGAGGCAGTTCCATAATAATTTTATTGAGCTTGATATTCATAAACAAACCGCCCGACAGAGCAATTTTTTTAATCCCAACCGCATCAATACAATTTTTCACCCACCGCACAAAAAATCTCTCAACGAATTTCTGCACTCCTGCCGCAACTTCATCAGCCTGCAAACCCTTGATAATTATTTCTATATACCCCCTCAAATCCGCGGGCCAATCCGCTCCCCTTTGCCATACAAAAGGTTTGCCTTCACAAAATTCAAACAATCCCATCAGCGAATCGCAAATCCGTTCACTTGCCTGACAGTCGTAATTATAAGGCGCAAGCCCCATTATCTTGTATTCTTCCTCGAATGGCTTAAACCCAAGCAGCATCGTGATTATCGAATAAATAATCGCCGCCGAATTCTCCTGTCCGATTTTCGCGATGTTTTTTATCTCGCCATTTTGCCCGATGCTAACCGTTGCGCAAATATCATCTCCGCACGCATCGCACGTTAAAATCAATATCGGCTCATTTATTTGCGGCTGCCCGAAATACGCCGTTGCACAATGACAAAGATGATGGTCAAAAAAAATTATCTTATCCCGACCAACCCCTTTTTCTATCAGATGAGACATCCTTTGCCTGCTGTCGTTTTCTTTATTACCGGCAAAGCAAAAAAAATCCACATCTTCTAATTTTGCGCCGCCGATTCGCAAAACCTCCTCGATTGCAAGCTCCGGAAATCCGCCCCGATTTTTAACCCGCGCAAGCCTCTCCTCCTGCACCGCAGCCACAATTCTGCCGCTCTCTATCAGAGCCGCCGACGCTCCGTGGCCGCCATGTATTCCTAATACTTTCAAAGGATATTTCCCATCATAAGAGATTATACGCTTTGGCTAAAACTTTCGCAGGGTGTACCGTTATCTTACTGGTCATTTGCTCCATCTGCATCTTGCAAGCGGCACACTCCGTCAACCCAAAATCGGCTTTTGATTTATTGATCTTTGTCGCCATATCCTTGCCTATCTCCAGAGAAAGCGCGAAATTTTTATTTTGCATCCCGCACGTCCCAGCCAGCCCGCAGCAGCTTGTATCCGGCGTTTCAATCTTAGCACCGCACAACTTTTTTAAAAGCTCTGCCGATTTATTCTCGCTCTTGATCGCCCAAAGATGGCAAGGCTGATGATAAACATAGCTTGTGTTAATCTTCACGTCAGGCTTTTTAAGTTTTCCATCGCAATCGAGCATGTTCAAATATTCCATCAACTCATAAGTATTATCCGAAACCTTTTTAGCATCCTGCCCATCATCAAATAACACCAAATCCTCCCGCAAACACAGTGCCGCACTCGGTTCCGAACAAATCACCTTATAACCCCGATTAACATATTCAATCAAATTCTCGACGATATACCGCAAATCACGTTTGGCCGATTTTACATCACCATAAACAATCGCAGGCATCGGCGCAGGCCGCTGATTCGGCAACGCAACCTCAATATCATTATACCGCAGCAACTTCACAACCGCAAACCCAAGCTGATGGTCATTATAATTGGCATACGAATCCACAAAATACACAACCTTATCTATCGGCTGAGAAATACTACTCTGCGCCGCTAAATATTTCCGCCCCTTCTTAATAAACGATGACCGCTCAAACGCAGGCAATTGCCTTTGCCTGTCAATGCCAAGCACTTTCTCCATCACCCACCGCGCTATCGCCAGCCGCAGCACCCAATTACTTATCGGCGAAAACGCACTGCCCATAATACTCATCCACCGATTATGTATCAGCGTAAATTCCGTCCGTGTAAATCCGCCTCGCTTTGCATACTCAGCCCTGGCCTCTATCACCAGCTTTGAAATATCTACTCCGCTTGGACACTGCACCGAACACATCTTGCAATTGATGCAATAGCTCAAAATCTGTTTAAACTCCTGCGACTGAAAATCCTCATCCGCAAGCAGCCCCGTTATCCACGCCTGCAAAAGATTCGCCTTCGCCCGCGAACACGCAAGCTCCGTCCCCATCGCCCGAAACACCGGACACATCCGCTGGCCGTCTGCGGTACTCCTGCAAACTCCATCGCCGTTGCACTGCTCGATTTCCAATGCAAAATCCCCGCCGAAATTAAGATTCGTTTTCATCCTCGCAGGCTCAACAATCCTCGACAGCTTAAAATTCTTAACCATCACATCAGGGTCATCGTTGATTATCTTGCCGGGATTCAAAACATCATCCGCGTCAAATATCCGCTTGACCTGCTTTAATATCTCGTAAAATTTTTCACCATACTGCCGCTTGATAAACGCCGACCGCACAAGCCCGTCGGCATGTTCGCCGCTAATCGTTCCGCCAAGCGACCACGCAAGCTCAAACGTCTCATCGGCAATCGCCTGCATCTTCTTTATATCGCCCGCGTCGCGCAAATCCAGATATGGCCGAACGTGCAGCTCGCCATCGCCCGCATGCCCATAACGCGCACACACCGAACCATACTTGGCAAGTATCTTATCAAGCCCCGCCATATACTCCGCCAGATTCTTGTTATCAACCGACACATCCTCGATAAACGGCACAGGCTGCCTCTTCGATTTCTCCCGAAACAGCAGCGGCACCGCATCCTTACGGCTCTTCCATATCCGTTTCTGCTGACCAGCATCAAAAAACCACCGCGCACCCTTTGTCAATGCCTCAACCTTTTTTCTGGTGGCCTCTATCTTTTTGGCAACTTCATTTTCACTTTCGCCGATATGCTCGATAAGCAGCACAACTTCCGCTTCACTGGGCAGCACATCGCCGTATTCCGGCATCGCATCCAGCGCCATCTTCAAAAGCCTGCCATCCATCAGCTCACACGCCGCCGCCCCGCTGTCAACTATCGCCGGCACCGCCATCGCCATCTTATTTATCGAATCAAACTCAAGCTGCAAGAGCGCCTTATATTTCGGAATATCAACCGTTCTCAGCGTAATCTCGGTAAAAACCGCAAGCGTACCTTCCGACCCCGCCAGCAGAGCCGCCATATTTATTTTATTATCGCCGCAAACCCACGAGATATTATACCCGCTGCGGTTGCGTTTCGTTCTCGGCGTAGCATCCGCTATCACCTGCCGGTTTGAATCGATAAGCTCATAACACTTTCGCGCATATCCATTTTTATCTGTCGGCATGTTATCATCAAAGGTTTGCACGCTTCCGTCAGCCATTACCGCCTTTACCTGCCGAATATGCTCAGCGATATACCCGAATTGCAGCGAATGCGCGCCGGTTGCGTTATTAGCAACCACTCCGCCGATAACCGCTCGATTTCCGCTCGATGGGTCAGGCCCGATTTTTTTGCCCAGCTTCGCCAGATAATTATTCACATCATCAAGCACCGCGCCAGGCTCAACCGTAATCAGAGTATTATTTTCCGATACGCCGATGATTTTGTTCATGTACCGCGTAAAATCCAGCACTATCCCCGCGCCAATCGATTCGCCAGCCAAACCGGAACCTGCCCCGCGTGCAACCACCGGAATTTTATTATCACGCGCATATTTTACTACCGCGGCCACATCTTTTTCATTTTTCGGACATACCACGCAAATCGGCATTATCCTGTAAATGCTCGCATCGGTACTGAACGCTATGCGGGTGTATATGTCGGTATTGACATCACCAACAACAACCGCCTGTAAATCTTTCTTTATATTTTCCGACTTCAACATAATTTACTCAACACTCACGCCATGTCATCCCCGCACAGGCGGGGATCCAGTTTTTTATTTTTCTTGCCAATCAACATTACAATAATCTTTTCCAATATCTATAACATATTTCAAATCATGGTTTTGTATATTTACTACTGTCAAGAAATATTTATTGCTCCACATTGGATTCTGAGTTCCTACAATACCAATGATATTTTGTCCAGATGCTGACAGAGTGAAATCTTTTGTGTAGTCATCCTTACACAAAAATCTTATTTGACGTGCTTTGATGTCATATATGTATATTTTACCATCTTTTGTAAATATAAATTCATTTTCATTTTTACTCCAAATTGGGCTTGTTCCTTCACATAATTCTATAATTGAATTTTCGATGGTATCATAAAGACAAATCATTTTCGGGCAGAAATCTCTAAAATATAAAACTTCAGAAACACGACCATAGTCTTGTTTATCATGTCTATACTTCAATCTTTGAACATCATCATCACGAAGAACAACAAGTAATATTTTTTTTGAATCAGATGACCAGTCTAATCCCTCTGGCAAAATACATTTATTTAATTTGTTTACCTGATTTCCTGATGGAATTTCATATATTTCAAGCTCACATTGGTTACCAAGCGTTTGAAACCAGGATTCACCTTTCTTTTGAACATTTATTTCATAAATCGGCTTCAAAATAGCTATTAGTTGCTCTGATTGCGATATTGCAATCTGATCACACGCTATAGAAATTCTACATAATTCTGCGAAATCTGCTTTTTTCAACACTAAAACTGAATTAGAGTCATTTGGATATGCAAAAAGAGTTTGAGAAACATTCCAAGCCTTGGCTGGGAAAAAATCTCCATATCCACTTATTTCTAATTTCCTGACTAATTGCCATTTTTTTTGAGCCAAATCGTAACTACGAAGCTCATAATTTTTCTTATGGCCAAGTCCGTTAAAATCATAAATTTCACCATCTTTCTGTTGCTTTATCAAAGAATAAATTGTGCCGCTTTCTTGTTGCATTATTTCTGAGTGAGACCATTCCCTAAGCCGTTTGTTGTCCAAATATTCTGACATTTTCATTATGCCAATGAGAAATACAGGTGTAAGCAGAACAAGAAATACAATATAGCTAACAATATTTATTGTAAAAGTAATCAACGCGGCTTTTTTTATAGAAATATATTTTCCGTAAAGCCAAAGAATCACAGGATATTCAGTTATATAGGTAACAATAAAAGGTAATAATAAAGTTATGATCAATGAATTCCAGTAGAAATCACTAAAAGCAAAAGAATAGTTGATAAACCCAAGAAAGGAGCCTGCGATACTTGAGACAATATTAATTATAGTTGAATAAAATAGATGCCTACAAAACTTAATAGGCCGAATAAACAATTTGAGCAATGCCGCTTCTACAATAGTTATCACAATTAGTAGGATTAAACTTGGAATACACAAAAAAGGACTGAAAAATTGCAACGCTGGTACAATTGCATCAGCACGAGCTGTCGACCATCCTACAAAAAGAAAAAACAACATTGTGAGGATAAAAAAGAATTTATTGTTTGATTTCTTTTGAGACATTAATAATATCATGTTATCTCCTATATTTTATTGCAGTAGCTTCTTTTTACAGTCAGTAGTTTGTGCAACTCGTTTGCACAAACTGTTAAATTTTCAATTCCAATTTATAGAAGCCGAGCAGCGGAAGCTGCCGGATATAAACTCCAATCATATCACAGTCCCAAAGGGACGACACATTATTAGCCGGGCGGCGCAAGCCCCCGGATACAATCTCCAGCCAACCAAAGCCCCGACGGGGCGAAAGACCTTTTTTATCTTTTTCCACCTGCTAACACCCCATAATACACGAAATTGCACCCTTTTTGCACCTGATTTTCAAGAAAATCCTTAGATAATGTCGATAATAACAGTATTCTAACTATTGCGAACTAATTACTAACATATTTTCGGAGCCGAAAACGTGCCTGAAATCCTTGCCAAACGCCAGAACCTCAACAAGCAGCTTACTGAACTTCAGGAGCAAAATCATCTGCTCCAGAACCAGATATATCAAATGCGCGGGCTGGCCAATCTCGGGCTTGCGTTTTCGCTTGCGGTACACGAAATCAATAATGTCCTAACCCCCCTTGGCAGCTACGCCGAGCTTGCCCTTGCCAATCCAAAAGACACCGCGCTATGCGAAAAGGTACAGAAAAAAACCGTTGTCAACTGCGGCAGGGTCAATAAAATCCTCCAGAATCTCATCAAATCCGCCAGCGGCAAGAGCAACAAAAAAGACTATTACAAGGTAATAAGCCTCGTAGATAACGTTTTTGACTGCATCGCCAGAGATTTCACCAAAGACGGAATCACCGTCGATATCCAGATTGATAACGACCTCGAAATTTACGCCGTTGATATTGATGTCGAACATGTCATGATGAACCTGATACTGAACGCCTGGGATTCCATGAAGCAGTGCGCCGGCGGCCGGCTGACAATTAAAGCCTTCAACCAGAACGACGAAGTTACCATCGAAGTCCGCGACACCGGCAAGGGAATCGACAGGCAAAATATGAAAAAAATATTCGAACCGTTTTTCACCACCAAATCTGCCGATTCGCATGCATTGGGCGGAAGCGGACTTGGGCTTTCGTTCTGCAAGCAGATAGTCGATTCTTATGATGGACGTATCACTGTAGAATCCGAACCTAACGCCGAAACTACCTTCGAAATTACATTTCCAAAAATCCCCTCGATATGTTAAGCTTAAACAGTGGCGATTTTTCTAAATAACATCTGGACAATTCTACTAATGCTGCTGTTGCTAACGGCATCAGGAACATTCAGCGGCTCAGAAACCGCATTTTTCAACATATCCACACGAAAAGCCAGAGAATTTAAAAATTCCAGGCATCACCTGGAAAATCTGGCAGGGCTGATATTACTCGAACCAAAGAAGCTTTTAACGTCCCTGCTGCTTGCGAATATGACGGTTAACGTTTTATATTTCGCACTTTCAAGCGCAATGCTGATACAGATAAATCATCAAACATCCGCCTACTGGGCGGCGCTATGGGCAGCCATATTCTTTTTTACCCTCCTGCTTTTCGGCGAGATGCTGCCTAAATCCCTTGCCTTTAAAAATTCTGACAAAATTTGCATAATCGCGGCCCTGCCCTGCTATTTCTGTATCAAAATTCTGTACCCGATTCAGCACGCCTTTACATTTCTGATTATTGAACCGCTGATAAGGCTTCTGGGCATATCGCAAAAATCCGCAAACAGCATCTCCATCAGCGAACTTAAAAGTCTTCTGGATTCCATCGATACCGCCAGCGACATCAGCAGTAAAGAAAATCAGATAATGACGCGGATACTCGAACTTAATTTCCTAAAAGCCAGACATATCCTCCAGCCAAGGGTTGATATGGAGTTATGCAATATTAACTCATCCGTCGAAGAAGCCAGAGAAATATTGCGACAGGCTCACCTTCGCATACTGCCCGTCTATGAGCATAACATCGACAACATCAAAGGCATCATCGATTTGCGCGATATACTTTTGAATCCCGCCGCCAAACTTAAGGAGCTGATTAAGCCGGTGCACTTCGTGCCGGAACAAAAGAACATCGAATCGCTGCTTGAGTTTTTCTGCAAGAATAATCTGTCGATGGCTCTGGCGGTAGATGAATACGGCGGAATCTCCGGAAGAGTTGACCTTGAGCAGATAACCGACAGAATATTTTCAGTTCCGCGCGAAGAACAACAGCAAGCGATAGAAAAAATCGGGCCTATGGAATACAGGCTTTCGGGCGATTTGCCTTTGTCGGACTGGGCAGAGGCTTTCGGCATAACCCATCAGCAGACGGAGATTACCACAATTGCGGGCCTTGTGATGGCACTATCCGACAGGATTCCCGCTGTGGGCGATTCCGTTTCGATTAAAAATCTCAAGCTGACCGCCGAAAAAATTCATAACAACCGAATCGAAAGCGTAATTTTGTCTTTGATGCCGATGGAAACCGGAGAAGACAAATGATAATTCAACTGATATTCGTATTTGTTTTTATTATATCTTCAGGTTTTTTTTCCGGAGTGGAAACCGGCATATACAGGCTCTCACCTCTGCGGCTAAGGCTCGGCAGAAAATTGAAACCCAAACGATATGCAATCCTTGAAGGGCTTTTGCACGATAAACAAAGCATGATTTTTGCAACCCTGATTGGCTCAAATCTGTCAAACTATCTTGCAACCAGCATTGTTACAGGTATATTTATGACGATTGCGGACTCTGAACATCTTGCCGAGGTATATACAACCGCAATTCTTACGCCGGTATTATTTATCTTCGGCGAAGTCCTGCCAAAAAATATATATTTTAGCATCCCGGACAAAACAATGCCTCCAAGTGCCTGGCTATCGATGGCTTCAAAAAAAATATTTACTGCCTGCGGGATTATTCCCCTATTGAAACTCCTAACACTTTTGGCGGAAAAAATTGCAGGCCTGTCGCGAACAACCGAAAAACTGATAACTACCGCCAGAAAGCTTGAGATTCTTGAAATTATCAGACAGACCCGCGAAGAGGGAATCCTCGGCCGAGTACCTGCCGCATTGATAGACAGATTCGTTTCAGTATCACAAATTCAGACAGGCTCGGCAGCGACTCCGATATCCAAAGTCAACCTTGTAAATATCAAAACATCGCATAGCCAGCTTATTGAAAAATTAAAAACCTGCGATGAGCAATACTGGCTGGTTTACAATGACTTCAAAATCGTTGGCTATATCGATATTTACCAGACGCTCAACTGCGGGAGAGATTTTTCGGAGCTGACGGATTTCATTAAACCCTTGCTGGAAATTTCCGAACTGAAGTCGATGGCCGAGGCTTTGGATATGATTACATCGGAAAAGATAATCCTCGTTACCAGAAAATCAATCCTGCCCGAACGAAAAACGCCGATGGGACTATTTACGCTTAACGAACTCATCGAAGAAATCGCCGCCTCGACAGAAACCGCTAGATAAACCAGATTACAGAAAAAAACAGAATTTTGATATGTAAATTTCCCGAATTTCCAAATCCACATTAAAAATGGGGTAAAAATTTGGGAAAATTGGGGTTTTTTCGGAAATTAAAAATGCTGAATAGGCGTTTTTGGTGTTGCTAGCCAGCTTTTTGGGGGTAGTGATACGACACTAAGTATGATAAGAAAATGCATTAAAAAAGCTGTAAGTGTTTTTAATGTAAGATGTTAGAGTACAGAATACAGATTACAGAGGAATCGTGATTTT
>CAMDDF010000038.1 GCA_945890885.1 Candidatus Kuenenia stuttgartensis
CTCAATCTCCGCCACATCAAGGCAGAATTTTTTGCCGAGCCGTTCAAGCTCAACTCCACGCTGATTGTTCTGTTTCGCTTTTTTAGCATAGTACGGCAAATACATTTCCTCAAGATCGCCGGGGTCGAAACAGGTAAAATACTCTTTCATACTATCACGAAACTTTGCTATCCTGCCGCGGATTTCCGGCATCTCCATAACGTGGGTCATAGGGAAGCTGAGGTAAACCTTTTTGCATTTCGGCTCGAACATCAATTTATAAAAAGCGTCGATGGTTTCTCTTTCTTCGCCGCGTGAAAGGCAATAGAACGGGATAGTTTCATCGATGCCGTTGCGGATGAATTCTGTGCCGAGCATTTCCTCTTCGCGCCAGACGATAAGGTCTTTCAGCGAATGACGAATCGGATGCTCAGTTACTAGCCGAAGATGCAGCGTATCAACCGAATCAATCAGGCAAACATACATATCAGCTTTGAGCTGACGCATCTGGTCAAAATCAATCGCAGGAAATAAACCATGCCGCCAGCGGAATGTCGCGTGGGTATTAACAATGAGATGATCGCACTTTTTGCTTTTGGCGATAATGTCCTTAAAAACGCTTCTGCGGAGCTGATGGAGGCGTTTCATCGAAATATCGAGGATACGATTGCCTGCTATATCGGGGGCCTCTGCATACATCATTTCGCCGACGTTGCAAAGCGTGATTTCCTTGCCTTTGGCGCTGGCATAGGCGACGAGGTTATCGAGATAACCTTTCTTATCAAGCCCTACCATTCCTGTAACAGCGACAATCATTATCTAATTCCTTTTAGCCACGAATTAACACAAATTATCTCGAATTTTTTTAATTAGCCGGCATTGACGATTTCATTTTACAGATTTTCGAGTCTTTGTTTTTTATCGTGGTCCTGCAATGCCGCAATCATTTCGTCGATGTCTCCCATAATAAACTTGTCAAGGCTGTAAAGCGAGACGTTTATTCTGTGGTCCGTAACGCGGTTCTGCGGGAAATTATATGTCCTGATACGCTGCGAACGGTCGCCGGAGCCAATCATCGTTTTTCTGACTGAGTCACGCTCTGCCCGAATTTTGGCCTGATAGTAATCGTAAACTCTAGTTCGAAGAATACGCCAAGCCTTGGCACGATTCTTATGCTGGCTGTTTTCGTCCCTCATACTGACGGTGATACCAGTTGGAACGTGGTCAAGTTTAATCGCCGATGCGACTTTATTTACATTCTGTCCGCCCGGGCCGCCTGCACAGGAGACATGCTCAAGAACATCCGCAGGGTTAATATCTACATCAACTTCTTCAGGCTCAGGCAAAACCGCAACGGTAGCGGCTGAGGTGTGTATTCTGCCTTGCGATTCGGTTTCCGGCACTCGCTGAACGCGGTGTCCGCCGCCTTCATAGCCAAGGGCAGACCATACGCCGGGGCCTTTGACATTGAAGATACATTCTTTCAGCCCGCCCATTTCGGAGCCTTGAAATTCGAGAAGTTCAACCTTCCAGCGTTTCTTCTCAGCATATCTTGTGTACATCCCGTATAAATCGGAAGCAAAAAGTGCCGCTTCATCGCCACCGGTGCCGGGTCTGATTTCCACAATAACCGAGTCAATGACAGCATCATCTGAGAAAACAAGGGTATTTTTAATCTGATCCAGCACAGATTCTTCTTTTTTGTGCAGCTCCTTGATTTCGTCGTACGCAAGGTCTTTGTACTCAGAATCACCGGAAGAGTCGTCGATAATAGACTGGGCATCCGCTACACCGGCACGAATAGCTTTGTATTCCCTGTATTTGGTTACAATCTGGCGTAATTTCCCCTGCTCCTTAGTAAGCGGAACAAGTTTTGTCGCGTCGGAAGCGATTTCCTGACTTGAAATCAGCGAATCGATCTCCTCGTACCGCTGCTGAAGCTGTTCGAGTTTTTTAATGAAATTATCCTGCTTTTCCGCCATAATTATACCAAATTACACATAGATAGACTGTTTTCCCCATGAAAAATGAAAAAAAAGCGCTGCCGGAAAATAATCGGTTAGATTAATCCCCAACAGCGCTGCTTGTAAACGTAGCTATTTCTTGTCTGCTTTTTTGAAGTAAGTTCCACCGAATTTCTTCTGGAATCTTTCGATTCTACCAGCAGTATCGATGAATTTATGCTTGCCCGTAAAGAAAGGATGGCACAACGAGCAAATTTCAGCGTGGATATTCTTGACGGTGCTTCTTGTCTCGAAAGTGTTTCCACAGCCGCATTTAACGGTTACATTTTCGTATTTTGGGTGTATTGCTTCTTTCATATTTTATCTCCATGAACAGAAAAACTCATATTGTACAAAAACCCATACAGTTTTCAAGCTTTTTTTATGCAATATTACTAAAAACCTGCAAATAGACATTAATTAGCTAAAGTTGACGCTGATTACTTCGATAATAGCGACAAGTTAATTAAAATAAATAGTTAGAATTTACTACAAGTTGTTATTGACAAAAGAACACGTTTTTATTAGTTTACGGCGCTGAAGTACTTAATAATCAGCCAATAAAATATTAAGGACAATAAGAATGGATAAGCTTACTCTTTCGAGTTATATAAGAGATAATTTGAAAGAAACTGGCCAAGATAAGGAACCCGGCCCATTCGTAACAATATCACGGCAGTTCGGCTGTGATGGCTACGAAATAGCAGACTTGTTGGCTGAGAAACTCAATCAGATGGCTTCCGATGAGCATCAATGGAAAGTCTACAAAAGAGAGATTCTTAAGCGTGTTGCAGAAGAATCGGGGATAAGCGAAGAAATAATTGAACGGGAGCGTCAGGCTAAGCCAAATTTCGTGAGAGATTTGTGCAGGTCTATCAGAAATAACAAGCTGCCCGACAGCCTCGAAATACTCAAGGCGATAACTACCATAGTAAGGATTATCGCTTTTGACGGATATGCAATAATAGTAGGCCACGGAGCGACCGCGGCAACGGCAGAAATTGACAACGGCTTAAATATACGGCTAGAAGCACCGCGGGAATGGCGGCTAAAAAGGCTTTGCAGACGCGACGGTCTGACTTTCCAGCAAGCAGAAAACCTTATCCGGGAAACAGAAACCGGCAGGAAGCATCTCGACCAGATATATCAGAAATGGAACCCGCGTACGCCGGCGTTTAGTCTGATGCTGGATAACTCGGCCTTTACGAATGAAGAAATCGTCGAGTATATAGTACTGGCATTGAAACATCGTAATTTAATTAAAGAAAAACCCCAGAATACTACGGCGGATTAGATATGGAACTTGTAAAAAAAATCAAAGAAACCGAAACCAAAGCTGCACAAATACTCGCCCTCGCACAACAAAAATCCAGCCAAAACAAAGAGCAAGCGGTTAAAAAATACAATGATGACCTGGCTAAAATACAAAAACAAAGGCACGAGTCGATACAAGTCGCTATTGCAGAAGCAGAAAATTCCGCAAAAGCAGATGTGAAAAATTTTCTCGATGAAGCCAATAAAGCACGAGCGATTATGAATGAAAAGGCACAGGGCAAGATATACAAATGCACCGATATGGTGGTTGAGTATATAAATTCTCTGGGGGAAAAGGCCTGATAGTTGCGGATAGTTTTTAGTTTTTAATGTTGAGTTGAAATAGGCAGAAGGCAAAAGCGAGAGACCAGATAACAACTGAGATTCCTCGTCGCTTCGCTCGCTCGGAATGACAAAGCGGCGGGTATAGATCCAGGCCTTGCCAGACGAAATAAGAATTCAGAAAGTACGGACGGATATGGCAGTATCCAAAATGACAAAAGTGATGGTGGTAAGCCACCGCAGCGAAGTTTTTGAGCTGCTCAAGCAAGTTCAGCAGGCAGGAATCATGCAGGTTCTTGACGCTGAACAGGCGATGGTTACCAAAGAATGGCCTGAGCTTGCGATGGAAGCTTCGCGTCATAAAGATATCGAAGAAATGATATTGAAACTTGACACAGCAAATGCATTTCTGAAAGACTATGCAAACGCCAAAGACCAACCAAGTGCATTCAGGCCTATGGTCGAAATCGACAACAAACGATATATGGCTATTGTCGCGGGTAAAGAGGCTTTTGAGGTTCTTGAAAAGAGTCTAAAGTGTCAGGAAGAAATAGAAGAAACCATCTCAAACATCGAACGTATTGAGACAGTTATCGCCAATTTGATGCCTTGGCATAAACTTGGTGCAAAGGTCGAAGAAATACGGCAGTGGCAAAAGACAAATATAATTGCCGGTATAATGCCCAAGATAAAATTCGAAGAAGTTTCCGCAGAGCTTAACGAAATAGGTGCGGTAATCGAAATTGTCGATGAAACAAAATTGCAGGTTATGTGCCTGGCAGTGAGCCTGAATGAAACCGCTGTGCAGGTAACCAAAATATTGAGGGGCGGCGATTTTGAAAATGCAAACTTTGAAAAAATGCAAGGCACCGTTTCTGAAAATATCGAAACGCTAAATAAAGAGCTTGGCACACAAAAAATCAAGCTTGCAAATCTCAAAGAACAGGCAAGGGAACTTGCTAAACATAAATTCGATTTGAACATTCTTTCTGACCATTACAACAGTCTGCATAACAGAGAGGAAACAGGGAGCAAAGCCCCTGCTACCAAAAATGTTGTACTTCTGGAAGGCTGGATTCGCAAAAAAGATATCAAGCGGCTCGAAAAAATTGTAAGTAAATTTTCTGCGAGCAGCGTAAGCGAAATCAAACCCGGCGAAGAAGAACTAACGCCAATGGAGATAGAAAACAATCGGGCAGTCCGGCCATTTGAAACTATCACAAGACTGCATGGAATGCCAACAGTGGGCGATGTTGACCCAACGGTATTTCTGGCACCCTTTTTTGCGATATTTTTTGGAATTTGCATGGCAGACGCAGGCTATGGAATAATTATGGCTGTTGTGTTCTGGTGGCTAACAAAGAAATTACAAGGCGATACGAAAGCTTTATGGATGTTTTTTGTGTGTTCCATAACCACTATTGTTGCGGGAGCACTAACAGGCAGCTGGTTCGGGGATGCATTTCAGGCACTTATTCCCCCTGATACCGCCACATTTAAAACGATAAACAGCTGGCGTGAAAAGGTAATGCTTTTTGACCCGATGAAACAGCCAATGACGTTCTTTTTGCTATCAATGGGTTTAGGCTATTTCCAGGTGATATTTGCTCTGGTAATTGGATTTTTTAATAATCTAAAACAAAAAAACTATGCCACGGCGGTATGTAATTACCTGATGTGGATTGTATTCCTTAATAGTCTTATGGCGTTCGGATTAGGTAAGGCTGGTTTACTGCCTGCAATTATCGGCACAGCAGCAGGCTGGGTAGCTATATCACAGGCGGCATTGATATTCTGGTTCACCGAACGAAATTCAGGGATCGGCGGAAGAATCGGCGGCGGCGTATTCGCATTGTTCAGTACGGTGTTTTATTTCGGAGATGTACTTAGCTATGTCCGATTGATGGCACTTGGAATGGTGTCGGCTGGCCTTGGAATGGCGGTAAATACACTGGTTAAGCTAGTTATGGAAGTACCTTACGTTGGATTTATTCTTGGTGCAGTTCTGTTTGTCGGCGGACATTTGATAAACATAGCATTGTCAATGTTAAGCTCATTCGTGCATAGCCTGAGATTACAGTTTGTGGAGTTTTTTCCGAAATTCTTTACCGGCGGCGGAAGCGAGTTTAAACCCTTTTCGCTGTCATATAAACATATGATAATCAAAGAAGAAAATTAGAAAAAGGCATAAGGCAGTTTTTAGTCCTTAGTTTTTAGTGTTGAGTTTTTAGTTGGTGGAATTACCACCCCGGCCTACGGCCACCCCTCCTTTGCAGGAGGGGAGTTAACATAGTGAATCGGCGGATTAAAGCTCCGCCATATGAGATTGAGTAATTAAAAGTTTATTTTAACAATATAGTTTAAATTTTTCAGGAAAGGTACTAAAATGGATTACGCAATGGCAATAGCCTTGGCAGGAGCAGCAATAGCAACATTTGTAGCTGGTGTAGGTTCTTCAGTGGGCTTGTCCCTCGCGGGCAAAGCAGCGGCTGGAGTATTATCAGAAAAACCGGAAAGATACGGCCTTGCAACACTTCTGGTGGTTTTGCCAAGTACGCAGGGTATTTATGGTTTTGTTATAAGCCTTTTCGTGATGCTGAAGCTTAATATATTCGGCGGCGGCATTGATAATCTATCTCTTGGCACAAGCGTTCAGTTATTCGCCGGATGTCTGCCGGTAGCTATTGCCGGTCTGTTTAGCGGTATTCAGCAGGGCAAGCAGTGCGCAAGCGGTATTCTTATGCTGGCCAAAAAGCCTGAGATGGGCGTTAAGGCAGGTCTTCTTTACGCAGCTATGATTGAGTTCTATGCGATTCTTGGTTTTCTTGTGTCCCTTCTTACCGTGATGCTCGGCGTTAAAGTTGGCTAAAGCTAAGTTAATAATCATAATCCAAGTTTAAACTCGGCAGGTAAAATATGAATGCTGATCAGGTAGTAGAAAAAATCTTGGCTGATGCCAATGCAGAAGCAAGTAAGGTATTAAGACAGGCAGACGACGAGCTTGCCAGGCAACAGGCTGGTTTAGATGCTCAATTGAAAAGTTTCAAAGATGAAACTGCAAGATTGGCAAAGGAATCGGCTGAAGATAAGAAAATGCGTATGATGGCTGGTGCGAGAATGCAGGCATCAAGAGAGATTCTCAAAACCAAGCATGTCGTAATCGAAACAGTATTTGCCAAAGCTGCTGAAAAAATATTACAGCTTGATGATAATTCTTACCTGTCATTGATGGAAAAACTTTTGGTCAAGGCAGTAGAATCAGGCGATGAGCAGGTTGTCATTGCTGCCGGCGAACACAGAATCAACGCCGATTTTGTCAATCGCGTAAACGGAAGCCTCGGCGATAAAGGCCATCTGAGCTTTTCTGACGAAAAGTGCCCCGGTTGTGCAGGATTTATTCTAAGGCACGGAAACATCGAAACGAATTCGACTTTAGATGTACTTCTTGGTCAGGCAAAAAGTGAACTTGAAATAAAAATAGCCAAGGAACTTTTTCAGGATTAGCCAGTTAGGGAAATAAAAATGCCGGAATTAAATCAAGAACCTTTATCATATACCTTTAACCATATGCCCGATGTCGGCAAGGATAAATGGGAATATGGCTTTGCAACAGCGGTAGTCTGGGCTCTTGAAACCAAGCTTCTTTCAAGAAATACCTTTGTCGAGATGATTAATTCGCCTGACTTTAAAACAGCGGCGGATTGTCTTACAGGTACAGAGTACGGATTCGCTGCTTCAGCAGGAAGCTTTGCAGAGATAGAGGCTGGTTTGCTTGAGAGCCGCAGTGATGTTCGCAAGCTGTTTTCTGATTTGATAGACAATGATGATTACAGGGAGCTATTCAAGTCAAGTACCGATTTTGCAAATTTAAGGCTTGCTATCCGCAGGCTTGTAACGGAAAAAGCTATCGGCGTTGATTATAGCGATGACGGCAATGTGGCGGCACATAAATTCGAAGAGGTGCTTGAGCAGGAAAATTATGCGGAGTTTCCGCTGTTTTTACAGGAAGCGGTAGAGCTTGCAGTTTTAAAGTATTACGATAACAAGGATATTCGCCAGATAGATTATGGTATCGATAAATACAGCTGTGAATATTTTGCGGAAAAGGCAGCTTCAATCGACGATGAATTTCTTGTGGAACTTTTCCGGATGATGTCAGATTTAAATGACATAAGGACGCTATTCAGGCTAAAGTTCCGTGAATCGGAGCAGAAAGATCACTTCTGCGGATGCGGATATCTTGACAAAAGCAGGATGATTCACTGTCTTGAAATAGGATATGAGGGACTGGCGGCAATGTTTAGCGCAACGCCCTACCACCACATCATCGAGGCAGGCGCAAATTATCTTGTAAAGAATAACAGCTTTTTGAAGCTTGAGCAGATGTGCAACAGCCATTTGATGACGTATCTGAAATCAACATATCGCATAGCAGCAGGCCCGCAATCGATAGTCGCATATATGCTCAGAAAAGAAATGGAAATACGAACCGTCAGAATGATACTTGTGGGCAAGAAGAATTCTCTTGAGCCTGCTGTGCTTCTTGACGGACTTTATACAGAAGAATAAATACGGCATAAGTTTTATAGCCAAAAACAGAATTTCGTGAAAGATGTAACTTATGGAAGGCAAAGTAGCGGTATTAGGCGATAAGGATTTTGTGATGCCTTTTTCAACGCTTGGGCTTGATACCTTTGCGGTTGAAGCAACGGCTCCTGCGGTCGAAGAGTCCGCAGACAAAATTCTCGATGGCCATTACGCACTGGTTCTGGTTGCTGAGAATATCGCCCCACTTGCTGAGACGATATTTACAAAAGTCGACAGCAAGCCAATACCAGCGGTTGTAATTGTGCCGTTCACAGCGGAGCCGACAGGGTTTGCGATTGAATCGCTTGGAAGAGTTCTGAAAATGGCAACAGGAATAGATATTATAAAATAGTCCTTAGTTTTTAGTGTTGAGTTTTTAGTCAAAAAAGGCATAAGAGTAATGAGGAATTATGAAATCAGAATGGCGAAACAATGTTTAAATGTCGAATTCCGAAATTAAACACAACCCACCGCTAAAGCGGCTGGCTAACAAGAGCAATTAAAGGTTTATGATATTTATGTTGTTTTTTTCAAGAAAATCAGTTTGAGTAAATAGGCAGTATCCTGAATTTTAATCGAGGATTTTGAAATATGAGTGAATTGCAAGCAGGAAAAATAGTTAAAGTGGCAGGCCCATTGGTCGTGGCGGAAGGAATGGCTGGCGCGAAGATGTATGACGTTGTTCGCGTTAGTAAACATAATCTCATCGGTGAGATCGTTGAACTTCACGGCGACAGGGCAAGTATTCAGGTTTATGAAGACACTGTGGGTATCGGCCCAGGCGAAATAGTCATAAACACCGGCGCACCATTGAGCGTCGAACTTGGCCCTGGCTTGATAGAAAGTATCTATGACGGTATTCAAAGACCTTTGGATGAGCTTTACAAATCACAGGGCAGCTTCATCGAAAGAGGTGCTACACTGCCTGGCTTGCGAAGAGATAAAAAATGGCATTTTGTGCCTACCGTTTCAAACGGCACCAAAGTTCAGCAAGGCGACATCGTCGGACAGGTACAGGAAACCACCCTTCTGCTTCACAAGATAATGATACCGTTCGGCATCGAAGGAATCATCAACGGCTTAAACGAAGGCGACTACACGGTTGATCAGGTCATCGCTAAAGTCAAAAAGCAGGACGGCAGCGATGCTGATATTATGCTTATGCAGAAATGGCCGGTACGTCAGCCAAGGCC
Source organism: Candidatus Kuenenia stuttgartensis (assembly GCA_945890885.1). Taxonomy (GTDB): domain Bacteria; phylum Planctomycetota; class Phycisphaerae; order Sedimentisphaerales; family CAMDDF01; genus CAMDDF01. The sequence goes on from CAMDDF010000038.1 coordinate 9,359, forward strand.
ATCGGCAAAAAGGCTTGCACCTGATAAAATTCTTCAGACCGGCCAGCGTGTTATTGATACATTCTTCCCGATAGCAAAAGGCGGTACGGCTTGCGTGCCGGGGCCGTTTGGAACAGGCAAAACCGTTGTACAGCATCAGCTTGCAAAATGGGTTGATGCGGACGTTGTGGTTTATGTCGGATGCGGCGAACGCGGCAACGAAATGACAGACGTGCTTACCGAGTTCCCGGAATTGAAAGACCCAAGAAGCGGCGAACCATTGATGATGCGTTCGGTGCTTATCGCCAATACTTCCGATATGCCGGTGGCAGCTCGTGAAGCAAGCGTTTATACAGGAATTACCCTTGCAGAATATTTCAGAGATATGGGTTATACCGTCGCGATAATGGCAGACAGTACCAGCCGATGGGCCGAGGCGATGAGAGAAATTTCGACGCGTCTCGAGGAAATGCCCGCAGAAGAAGGATACCCAGCATATCTTGGCGCAAGAATCGCGTCATTCTATGAGAGATCAGGAAGAGTTGAATGTGCCGGAAGCCCGCAGCGTCAAGGTGCCCTTTCGATCATCGGGGCAGTTAGCCCTCCAGGAGGCGACTTGTCCGACTCGGTCGTTCAGGCAACGCTGCACGTTGTTAAAGTTTTCTGGTCATTGCAGGCAAGGCTTGCACAGCAGAGGCATTTCCCAGCTATTGACTGGTTAACAAGCTATTCGTTCTATAAACAGTATCTGGCTGGGTGCTTTGAAAATAAACACGAAGCAGATGAGATGATGGAACTGTCAAAGGTGTCTATGGGCCTGCTCGAAAAGGAATCGGAGCTTATCGAAATCGTTCGTCTCGTGGGTGCAGAATCAATTTCTGCCGCTGACCAGATGGCTCTGGAAACGGCAAAGAGCATTCGTGAAGACTATCTGCATCAGAACGCATATCATAAGGTTGATACGCATACTTCGCTTGATAAACAGCGTAATATGCTCGGCACGATACTATACTTCCACGAAAAAGGTCTTGAAGCTATCGATAAAGGCGCAGAGCCGAAGGATATATTCGCCCTTGCAGTGAGAGAAGATATCGCCAGAGCCAAGTATATACCTGAAGACGAAAAGGAAAAGCTTAACGCGATAAGAAATACAATTGACGATCAGATTGGATCGCTTTACGCAATAGTGTAAAGCGGAAGTTAGAAATTCTGGTTTCGTTATTCTAAATTTATTTTAAAAGAGGCATAGATGTTAAAAGAATATCAGACAGTTGCAAGTGTTTACGGGCCATTGATGCTTGTTGAAGGTGTCGAGAACGCCAAGTACGGCCATATCGTTGACATCGAAATGGGTAATGGAGAAATACGCCACGGGCAGATTCTACAGGTCGAAAAAGATAAGGTTCTTGTTCAGATATTCGAGGGAACATCCGGAGTTGATATCGACAAGAGCAAAGTTCGATTTCTCGGCAAGCCGATGGAGCTGGGACTAAGTCCGGAAATTCTCGGCAGAGTTTTCACCGGTACCGGCGCACCAAAAGACGGCGGCCCTGCGATAGTTCCTGATAAAAAATTAAATATCAACGGCAACCCGATCAACCCGTACAGCAGAGATTATCCCAACCAGTTTATTCAGACCGGCATTTCAACAATTGACGGGCTTAATCCGCTGGTGCGCGGACAGAAACTGCCTATATTCAGCGGGTCAGGACTGCCGCACGACGAAATCACCGCTCAGCTTGCAAGACAAGCTACCGTTCGAGGCGAAGGCGAACATTTCGCGGTAGTATTTGCCGCAATGGGTATCACATTTGAAGCGGCACAGTTCTTTATCGATGACCTTACCAATACCGGCGCTATCGAACGTGCGGTATTATTTATCAATCTTGCCAATGACCCTGCTATCGAAAGAATCGCGACTCCGCGTGTGGCATTGACCGCTGCGGAATATCTGGCATTTGACCAGGGTATGCAGGTGCTGGTAATTCTCAACGATATGACAAACTATTGCGAGGCTCTGCGTGAAATCAGTGCGGCACGAAAAGAAGTGCCTGGTCGCCGAGGCTATCCGGGCTACCTTTATACTGACCTTGCGACGGTATATGAACGTGCGGGCAGAATCAAAGGTAATAAAGGCTCGATTACAATGGTGCCGGTTCTGACTATGCCAGAAGATGACAAGACCCATCCGGTGCCTGACCTTACGGGATATATCACCGAAGGACAGATCATTCTCGGCAGAAGTCTGCATCGCAAAGCGGTTTCGCCGCCGGTGGATGTATTGCCAAGTTTGTCGCGTCTGAAAGATAAAGGTATCGGCAAAGGCAAGACACGCGAAGACCACGCGGATTTATATAATCAGCTTTACGCGGCATACGCAAGAGGCAAAGAAGCTCAGGAGCTTGCGACGATTCTTGGCGAAGCCGCACTTAGCGAAGAAGATCAGAAGTATATGCGATTTGCCAACGAGTTCGAAGGCAGATACATTTCTCAGGGATATTACGAGAACCGTACGGTTGAGCAGACACTCGATCTCGGCTGGGAATTATTGAGTATGTTTGATAATGCCGAGCTTAAACGTATCGACGTGAAACTGATTGAAAAATATATGCCGAAATTCAGAAAAACAAGCATATGAAAACAAATACCAGCGCAACACGAATGGAGCTTTTGAGGCTGCGAAGGCGAGTGTCTCTTGCAAGCAGAGGACACCGGCTGCTAAGTGAAAAACGCGATGAAATATCGCGGCAGCTCATTATGATTGCAAGGCTGATAAAGCCTTTGCGCATTAAAGTCGAGATGGAGCTTTTGCAGACATCAAGACGTTTTATGATGGCTCGTGCATCTATGGAGCCGGAAAACATTAAGGCGGCTCTTGAGATTCCGACAAAAAAGTTCAAGCTTGCAATTGAAATGGCAAGCATTATGAGCGTTAAAGTACCTCGACTGATAAAGGATATGTCTGGTGATATTATATGCTACGGCTTTGCGACCACCAGCGGCGAAATGGACGTTGCACTTCTGGCATTGGAAAGGGCTTTTGATAATCTCATTGAACTTGCGGAAAAGGAAAAACGGGCCAAACTTCTTGCAAAAGAACTCCAGACAACAAGACGCAGGGTTAATGTGCTTGAACACGTTGTGATCCCGGAAATAAAGCAGACAATTCGGTTTATCAATAACAAACTTGGCGAAGCTGAACGCGATAATACCAGCCGACTGATGAAAATCGCCGATATGATTCGTGCATAGAGCAATTTAGTTTTTGTGTTCGCTTACAATTGACGAGGCATTTTCTGGATCCCCGCCTGCGCGGGGATGACAGCGGGACACAAAAATTCATTCCAATCGGTATTATCCGGTCGCTTCCGCGACTCGGCTTCAATTATAACCCCCGAATAAATCGGGGGGCTAACAAAAGCAAATATTAAAATAGTCGAAATTTAAGGGTTATCGGTTTGAATGAGCCGGAAACCATAAAAACTATATTTACACAAATCGCCCCACGATATGATGCCGCCAATCATATTATCAGCTTTGGTCTGGATTTTTTGTGGCGGAAAAAACTTGTGCAACTCGCTAACCCCCTGCCGGGTGAAAAAATCCTTGATGTCTGCTGCGGTTCCGGCGACATAGCGATAGAATTCGCGAAAAAATGCGATGGACTCGAAATTACAGGGTCCGATTTCAGCGAAGGTATGATTCGGCTCGCCAAGGAAAAATCCCTGAAAAAAGGTATGAACATCAACTGGGTACAGGCTGATTGCCTTAAGACCGGATTCGACGACTTTTCATTCGATATAGTATCGTGCGCATTCGGGATAAGAAACATACCGGAATACGAAAAATCGGTGCAGGAAATCTACAGAATATTAAAAGTAGGCGGTAAAGCCGCTATACTGGAGTTTTCGGTACCTGAAAATGCGATTTTGCGTCCCTTTTTTTGGATGTATTTACACTATCTTTTGCCGATAATCGGTGGTATAATAACGGGTTATTATAGACATTATAAGTACCTTACAAGTTCAATAAAAAGGTGGCACGACACTGCCAATCTTGTCGATATATTAAAGTCGGCGGGCTTTGACAATGTTGCCGTCGAAAGCTTTAACTTCGGTTTGGTAAAAGCTTATATAGCTTACAAAGGCAGTAAAAAATAATGGCTGAAAAGTCTGAGAATATAAAAAACGGAATAGCAGTACAAAAAACCTTTTTCTCGGTTGGGCCGACGCTGCGCTACAGCCACAGCAATGTTCGGTTTTTCTGGACGCTATCGCTTCTGGTTTATATCGGCACGCTTTTATTCTGGTCGAAACTTATCACCGGCGATTTAGTTTGCTTCGCAAAGAACTGGTCAAATCCCGAAGTATTATGGGGACTCAGCGAGCATATTAAAAGCCCGATAAATATTTTCAATTACCCTGAGCATATATTTGTACTCGGCGGACTGATGGGAATTCTGGCGATAACGCCCGTGTTAGTTTCGCAATTGATGAGCCTCAAACACTGCCTGCCGTTTATAATTTGCTCGGCTGTGCTTGGAATGCCGGTTGCATTTTCGTTGACCCTGTTGGTAAGCTGCTTCGCCGCAGCAAGCAGGCCTTTACGCTTTCGTTCACGAATAATATCGCTTGCCCTGTGTCTTACCCCACAGGCCATTTACTGGAGCGTGTTCGGCTCAATCGAAAATGTTGATCCAATCAAAACAGGCCTTGCATATTCGCCATGGCTATTCGCGTGGTTCTGCTGCCTTCTTATAGCAGGGGCCGTTCTGGCTGTCGGACACCTTACAAGATACAGGCCTGGACTGGTATTTCTGTTCACATTGATAAGCCTGACCACTTCGGTAGTGGTATTTCAAAGGACTGTAAGTCTTGCTGAGCTTGACTACCAATTATACATCGCGGGCAATGACCCTGACAAATTTGAAGAATTTTACGAACAGGACCTTTCAACGCAAATCGACGCAATGGTCAATCAAATTCTCACTGACGGAACACCCTTTGGATTTTACCCGACGGAAAGAGATTCGCTTCGAAAACGACTGATTAGCGATATTCAAAACGAACTCCGAAGGGATAGATGGCTAAGAGGATTTGAACGCGACGACAAATTCAATTATCAGAAAAAACGCAATGATCTGCTTGAACAGTACACCAATTTCATCAATCCGCCAAAAAAATGGTGGATGCCGCAAATTATCCATAACTGGCTGACTGCTGATGAACAGCGACAGGACAGACTGCCTATCGCCTTGTACTACAAGGGCATATTAAGCGATATGGAACCGGATATAATGCTTGTCGAGCAAAAGGAAATCCTTCGGTTCAAAAGCAAATATCCACACAGAGGCTCATTGCAGATATGGGTCAGGCTGTATAAGGATTTCGGAGACAGCCCCGAATCAATCGAGGCAAGATGGCGAATCGCGAAATCGCTTGCGGGCGAAGGACAATTTGACCGCGCTGAAGAACTTTGCGACATAAGCTTAAATATGATAGAAAAACAACTGATAGTCTCCCCAAGCCAGATTGTCGAAACCGGAAAAATATTTGCGGTATTTAAAAAACCAGCCAAAACTGTGATGGACACCGCCAAGCTGGATGATCTAAAATTCAGGATCAATGAGCTAAAGAGCATTATAAACGTAGAGAACCATCAAAACATTCCGGAAAATAATGAAATTCTGGCAAAGTTCATAATGCTTAATCCAAATGAACTTGATTACCTGAACAATCTCGAAGATATAGCAAAACATCTAAGCAAGGACAGCCCCCTTCTCGACAACATAATGCTGGCCAAGGCACTTATGCTTAAAGACACCGCAGAACAATCGAAAGAGCTTAAAAACATAGCTGACACTTACCCCAAAACCGACAGCGGGATACACGCTATTTACGAATTGGCTGTTTTACGTGTTAATCTCTGGCAAAAATTACCCGAAGACGACCAGGAAATTAAAACAAATTACCTGCTCAAAGCAAAAGAAATACTCAATGGATTTATTACCGCAAACCCTGAACATTATTTGACAGACGAAGCAGCAAAAATACTCAACAGTTTGCCGGAGGTTAAACAGTAAAACATGGAAATGTCAATGCCAGCTTTGATTATTGCATCATATCTTCTTGGTTCCATACCTTTCGGCCTATTGATTGCCAAAGCTCACGGGAAAGACCTTCGCAGCATCGGCTCAGGAAATATCGGGGCCACAAATGTTTCAAGGGCGCTAGGCAAAAAATGGGCATATGTATGCTTTCTGCTGGACGTGTCAAAAGGATTCGTTCCGACATTTATCGCCAGCTTTATGATAGGTGCATCGCCTAAGCCGATTGATTTGATAATGTGGCTTGCGGTGGGATGTGCCGCGGTGGCAGGACATATATTCCCGGTCTATATCCGATTCAAAGGCGGAAAGGGAGTAGCGACAAGTCTTGGGATTGGTCTTGGGCTGTGGCCTTATTATACATTATCAGCGGTATCAGCCTTTGCAGTATGGGGGATTTGCGTTTTGATAACACGGTATGTTTCGCTGTCATCGATTATCGGCAGCTTTGCGTTTCTTGCGGTACTTTTGACAAGTGTCGCCATCGTTGACAGCTGGCAGTTTGCAAATTTATGGCCATTGATAGCGGTTGGAATTTTTATGCCGATGCTCATTACTTATCGGCACCGCGACAACATTAAAAGGCTCATGGCTGGGACGGAAAGCAAAATATTCAGCAATAGAGCAAAATAATTTTCATGCTCTAAGATGACAGGACATTTTCAGGCTGGCCCACGATGTAAATTTGGTTTTTGCCCTGCTTTTTCGCACGCATCAAAGCCTTGTCAGCTTGTTCGAAGAGCTGCTTTATGGTGTTGCCGTCTTTTGCGTAGCTAGCAAGGCCGCCGCTGATTGTCAACTGCCCTTCCGCCTTGGGGCCGAGCGATGGCCATCTTCCGGAATTCATTTCGTTTCTGAATCTCTGCGCCACTTTTACAACCTGTCTTGGATGGTCAGCGTGAAGGACTCTTCGGTCGTCGTCATGGCCCAAATTTCTTATAATGGGGCTATCCCAGAAGACTACCGCAAATTCATCTCCGCCAATTCTTGCTACGACATCCTGTTTTCGGATGCATTTTTCAATCATTCTTGAAATCTGCTGCAAGACTTTGTCGCCGACAGGATGGCCAAACGAATCATTATATGATTTGAAGTTGTCAATATCGAAGACCAGCAGCGTAATTCTGAGCATATCACGTTCTGCTCTGACCATAAGCTGACTTAGAAAGGCAAGGAGGTATCTTCGGTTTTTCAATCCCGTCAGGTCGTCTTCAGTGGCAAGTTTTTCGAGGATACGCATTCGTTTTTCAACATCCGCACTGGCTGCGATTACCACCGAGGCGGGGCCGAGTTTGTTTATCCCAAGAATGTCAGATTCAAAAAAATCCGCAGATACGGGGCAGATATGGTAATCATCAGCAAGAGGAGTTCCTTTGCCGTTCTTTGCGGTAAGTTCAATTGCGATTGGTTCCTGGTAAATCTGAGCCAGCAGGATAATTCTGACAGAAGGCCTGATCTGCTTTAATGCCTCAATCGCTGAATATGTTTTGTTGTCCGTTCTTTCGAGATGTATTATGATTCTGTCGAAATTTTCTTTCGTCAGGATGTTCATTGCTTCGATGATGTTGCCGCAGACCTTGCAGGACAGCTTTTCGAGATTTATATATCCGAAAATGACATTGGCAGGCTCTGCAATGAGCAGCGTCTTTTCGTTTGCATTATTATTGTTTAAAATTTTTGCCATTGCTCTGAGCTAATCCTGAAGCAGGGCATTAATTTCTTCCGTGGTTACCCTGAAATTTTCAAACTCAACAGCATCATGCTTTGATTTTACGTTTTCAAAAAAATCTTCGATACTACTATAAACATCAACGCCTGCAATTTGTCTTTTTTCATTGCTGACTGCGACGCATTTAACTTTATTTGCCAGGCAGAATTCAAGGAACGCTTTGCCGTTCAGCGTCTGAAATTGCGAAACGCCAGCCAGCACGCAGGCCCTTTTTATTCTACCATTCTGTACCAGGTGGCCCATCGCGCAGAAAATATCCCGGCAAAAAACCGTATTGTCGTCTGTGGCGTGCCATCGCTGGGTCTGCTCATTCCAGCCTGGCAAGCCATCGCTTATTATAAATATTTTATCAAATATCAAACTATCAATCGCCGTTTTAATAAATCCCTGAAAGTACATTATACCAAAATTTAGGATAAAAGTCAACCACTTGCAAACCCCGTTTGCAGTATTGAAAATTCGTATTGTTAAGATTTTGTCAAGCTGGCGTAAAATTCCACAAGCTCGTCAGGGGGCATCTATGAGCCTCCGTGCTGAATCGAAAACCTGCTGGACGGTGATTGAATCCATACAGATATGTTTATCCCGAAAGCATATTTTTTTTGCACATGGTGCGCAATCTGCGGTGCCGACTATCTGGATTTCCTTTTCCCACTTGGTATCGGTCCAGGCGGGGTCGTTGGGGCCAAAGAGCGTTACCACTTTTTTGCCAAGGGCAATGGCGATGTGTCTTGGGCCCGTGTCGTTTGTGATTACGAGTGCCGCTTTTGAAATTGCAGATTTGATTTGTCCAAGCGTAAGGCCAAACTGGCCGAGATTGATAATTTCGTGATTGCTATGGCTGATTATTTCTTCTGCTATTTTCAGTTCTTCGGGCTTTGGTGCGACATTGATGAAAACCTGTGCGTTATATTTTTCGATGAGTAAGTCGGCAGTCTTTGCGAATCTGTCCGATGCCCAGCATTTGCTCGGGCCAAAGGCTCCGCCCGGTACAAGAATTATCGCAGGTTTTGATTTGTCAAATGCGATTTTGCTTTCGACGGTTTTTAAATCGTCATTGTCTATTTTTAGTTCAAGGGTTTTGTTCCGGCAATTGCCGTTGAGATTTTCGGCGATGTCGAGATAATAATCGACCATCGAGCGGGGCATGAATTTGCCGTTATCCATCTTAGGTGCGTAAAGTTTGCCGGTGAGCATAAATCCGCGTCCCTGTCGGCTGTAGCCGATTCTTGCCGGTATGCCGCCGAGCCAGACCGATAGTGCGCATGAAAATGAATTTTTGAGCAGAATCGCATGCGTGAATTTTTGTTTGCGAAGCTGGCTTGCGACTTTCAAAGGATTTGTATCGCCAGGGCAATACCACTCATCGCAGAAATCCGACGGGCTAAGCAATTGCATAACGGCTTTGCTAGCGAGAAATACGATATGAGCATCGGGGAAA
>CAMDDF010000039.1 GCA_945890885.1 Candidatus Kuenenia stuttgartensis
CTGCGACACCCGCATATTCATCTGATGGTCAATCAGCCACATTGCAACCTCTGCGATGCGCGATGGGAATTCCTCAATCTCTATGCCGTAAAACTGGTCAACATCCAGCCAGACCTGCGTGCTGATATCAAGAAACTTTTCGCCCTTACTCAGCATCGCCCTTAATATATCAATTTCAAGCAGGCGAAGTTCCCTGTAAGATATAACCAGAAAGTTTCCACATCCGCAGGCCGGGTCAAAGAATTTAAGCGTCGAAAGCTTTTTGTGAAATTCTTTCAGCCTGTTGGGATTGCCTTTTATCTTTTCAAACTCAGCCGTCAATTCATCAAGAAACAATGGCTTGATAAGTTTTAAAATGTTCTTTTCCGATGTGTAATGTGCGCCGATGTTTCTTCTTTTTTCCGGATCCATTACAGACTGGAACAGCGAGCCGAAAATCGCAGGCGAAATCTTGCCCCAGTCAAGATAACCGCTCCTTATAAGAAGCTGACGCATTTCTTTGTCAAAGGCGGCTATCTGTAAATTTTCCTCAAACAGTTTGCCGTTGACATAAGGAAACTGCCCAAGCGATTCATCGAGATTTTTATATCGTTTATCCGGCGGAGTGTTCAATACCTGAAAAAGCTGTGCCAGATGATTGGCAAGGTCGCTGCCGTCGGGCTTTGTATGCTGTTCGATGTATTGAATGAAGATGCCTTTTTCAAATATCTCGGTATCATCGGCAAAAAGACAGAACACAAGACGCACAAGATAAACTTCAAGCTCGTGGCCCGCATAACCGATTTCCTTTAGCCTGTCGTGCAGCTTGCCCATAAGTTCGGCAGCCTGAATATTTACAGGGTCTTCCTCCTTATATACCCTTTTTTGATAGCCGGAGATAAAACCGAACAGATGGATATTTTTGTGCAGATCTTCAAGGTTAAATTCCGTCTGGGTGTCCTCGTCAAGGTCATAAACCCTGAACCTTGCAAAATCGGACACTATGACATACTGGGGCAGCTCTTCTTCTTTTAGGCCGGGGAAATAATCAAAGGCCTGTTTGCATGCACGGTCGAGGTCTTTGCCTCGTGACTTATGCTCTACAAGACAGATTCCTTTCCATAGCAAATCCACAAAACCGCCCTGGCCATCGGTTTTTTTAACAGGAGCCTCAAAACTTGCAACTCTTCTGCGGGTAATGCCAAAGACTTCAAAAAAATTATCCCAAAACGTCTTAGCTTCCGCTTTTTCATTGAACTCATCTTTCCAATCCTTGGAAAAATGCAATGCTTTGCTTCGTATCTCGTTAAGACTTAACGCCATCTGCCGCCCTTAATATTTTACAATCCTGCAAAATAGCAAATTATCTATAATTTATATCCTTTTGTCAAAGAAAATCTGCGACATCGGCGAAATCTGCGGTTAAGAAAAAGATATCAGAGTACAGATTACAGATTACAGAGAACAGAAAAGAAAAAAAAGACAAAAATTCGGGGAAATTCGTGTAATTAGTTGTTAAAAAAGATTTCAGAAGTCAGAAATCAGACGACAGAATCAAGGAATCGCTGTTTTCAAGCCAAAAAATGCGGTTTCAGTAACTTACAATGCCATAGTGGAAGGCTCGAATGATGTAAAGTAAAGCTATTATGCGACATTCGAAGACTCATATGCTCTATACGAAGGCTATTATGTCATTAAGGAAAGCTACTATGCCTCATTAGAAGGCTCGAATGTGATAAAGGAAGGCTTGAATGCGGTATCCGAAGGCTCTGATGCCGCATTCGAAAGCTCGAATACCATATTCGAAGGCTCAAATGCCACATTCCACACAACGAATACCGCAAACGTCATAACAAATGGAGCATTTTACATTACGAATGGCACAAACAAAGCATCGAATGCGACGTTTTACACTTCAAATGGCACATTCCACACATCGAATGCCGCAAACGTCATAACGAATGGAGCATTTTAAATGAAGAATGCCGTATTCTTTACATCAAATGAGGCATTTAACGCTTCAAACAGAGAACAGAAAGTAGATCCCTCGGCTTCGCTCGGGATGATAACTGGCTAGTCTTTAGTCCTTAGTGTTGAGTTTACCGCTGGATGTCGATATGATTTTTAAAGTTTTTGTCATCAGTATCTGGATAGTCCTGGCGGAAATGCACGCCGCGTGATTCCTTACGCAGCAGTGCAGCGTGGGCGGCCATCATCGAAACGGTAAGCATATTCTGGCACTGCCAGCCTTCCGGCGCATCGAATTCCTTGTCCATCACATATCGCTGCCAGAAACCTATAATTTCCCCTGCCTCGACAAGATGCTTATCACGCCGTATTATTCCAACATTTCTCCACATCAGCGCACGGAGCGAATTTCTTATATCAGCGGTATCAAGCCTGCTGCGGTCAGAGGTAGGAACCTTATAGTTCAGCATATATGGTTTCATATTACCGCCGGTCTTTGCAGATTTTTCAGCGGCGTTTCTGCCGGCAATCTGACCGAAGACCAGCCCTTCAAGCAGAGAATTTGAGCCGAGCCGATTTGCGCCGTGCAGGCCTGTCGCCGCGACTTCGCCGCAAGCGTAGAGATTTTTAATATTCGTTTTCGCATTGAGATCTGTTTTAACGCCACCGACCATATAGTGAGCGCTTGGACGAACAGGAATAAGGTCTTTGCTTACATCAATATCGAAACTTTCGCAAAGCCCGCTAATCAGCGGAAACCTTTTCGAGAAATGTGCCTTGTCGAAATGCCTGATGTCGAGATATACATGGGTTGAATTGGTCTTGAGCATCTGCGCCAGTATCGCCCTGCTGACAATATCTCTCGGAGCAAGCTCTGCCGATTCGTGATAGTCCGACATAAAAGCATAATTATTGCAATCGAGCAGAATGGCGCCTTCGCCGCGCAATGTTTCAGTAATCAATGCTCGTGATGCACCAGCGATATAAAGCGTTGTAGGGTGAAACTGCATAAATTCAAGATCGCTCAAAACGGCACCTGCGCGGTATGCCATTGCAAGACCATCAGCGGTGGCAATTTTGGGATTCGTTGTTTCCCGGTAGAGTTGTCCCGCCCCGCCGGTTGCAAGGATGGTTTGTTTTGCCCATATTATTTGCAGATTATTATTTTTATTCAGGCCTATCACGCCAAGGCAATGGTTTTCTTCATCGGTTATCAGGTCTATGCAGAAGAAATTTTCGATTGCATTGATGTTTGGATTTTGCCGAAGTTTCCGTATCATCGCTTCTGCAATACCTCTTCCTGTGGAGTCGCCAAGAGCGTGCGCTATCCTGGCATGCGAATGGCCTCCTTCGAGAGATATATCGATATCGCTTCCATTTTTATCAAATTCTGTACCCCATTCTTCGAGCTGCGTTACAAGCTTGGGGCCTGTTTTAACAACAAGTTCGACGACATCAGGTTTATTGAGATAACAGCCAGCCTTGAGCGTATCCGCTATATGCGACTGAAAGCTGTCGGCCTTTCCAAGAACGGATGCAATTCCGCCCTGAGCATTCCACGTATTCGAATCCTGCATAGTAGCCTTGCAGACTATTGTTACATTGCAATTTTCACCCGCTTCAATCGCGGCGCGAAGGCCTGCTATCCCCGTACCGATAACAAGGCAATCGGTAAACAATTGTCCCGTGGCATATGTATTTATTTCAACAAGGTAGCGTCTTAGTTCTGATAATTTTGTGTGCATTGATTAACCTTAATTTACTTTCTGCTATTTCGTCCCGATTCCAAAGAACGGAATTTCCTCAAGTGCCAGATATGCATACTGGCCAAGTATTCCTTTTTCCGTGTCAACATCGGGGTCATTGGGTATTGTTGCCATTACGTCAATATTGCCGCATTTAATTATCGTACGCTCAGCGGTCTTTTCAGCAATATCGTCTGTCTTCGTATTATAATTGCAGATTATTACGCCAGCAAGTGTAAGCCTTGCTTTCCTTACCGCGTCAATTGTCAAAAGCGTATGATTTATCGTGCCAAGACCAGCTCTGGCAACGATAATCACCGGCAAAGCGAACTCTTTGGCAAGGTCGAGAACATCAATATTTTCCGTCAGCGGAACTCTTACGCCGCCGATGCCTTCGACGATTACAAAATTTGACTTGCGGCATATTTCCATGTAAGCATTGGCGATATCATCAAAGTTTACGGGCCTGTTCTCCTGTATAGCGCTAACCATCGGCGAAGCAGGCGTTTCGTAACGGACAGGATTTATCATATCCAGCGATAATTCAACATTTGAAAACTTCGCAAGAAATTCGGCATCTGTGCTGACAAGGCCCGAACCTTTTTTTCTGCATCCGGTCGCAATCGGCTTAAACGGCGCAACTTTTATGCCATCATCAGCAAGAAGTTTTTCGATAGCACCCGCGACAAGAGTTTTCCCTACGCCGGTGTCGGTGGCGGTTATAAACAAGCCATTTGCTTTTGGCAGATTCAGATGCAGTTTTTTTTCAGGCATTTTTAATAATCTCCGGTAAATCATTCTCAATCGTTTCAACGACAATATCAAGAAGATTTTTCAATGTTGTCAAATCAATTGCCACCGGCGGCATAAGAACAATCACATCCGAAAGAGGACGCATCATAGCACCTTTTAAACGCATCGCCGAGCACAATTTTGCCCCGATGGTCTTTTCGTATGAAAAAGATTCTCTGGTAATTTTATCTTTTACTATCTCAATTCCTGCCATAAGACCCTTTTGCCGGACATTTCCGACATTCGGCAGATTTTCTATTCTTTTGAGGTATTCATCAATGAGCCTGATCTTCGGCGGCAGAGATTCTATCACTTTATTTTCTTCAAACAATTCCAGATTCGCAATTGCAGCCGCACACGCCAGTGCATTGCCGGTGTATGTATGGCCGTGAAAGAAAGTTTTCATTTCGCTGATTTCGCCAAGAAAACTGTCGAATATTTCCGTTGTTGTTATTGTAGCCGCCAGCGGCAGATACCCGCCGGTGATTCCCTTTGCAAGGCAGATTATATCAGGCGAAACATCCTCGTGCTGACAAGCGAACATTTTTCCTGTTCTTCCAAAGCCTGTTGCGACTTCATCAGCTATCAGCAGAACGCCGTATTTTCTGGTAAGTTCTCGAAGGCCCGCAAGAAAGCCTGCCGGATGAACGATTATTCCCGCTGCTCCCTGAACAAGCGGCTCAGCAATAACAGCGGCAATATTTTCGGATTGATTCCTGAGAATTTCTTCAATTTTATCAAGGCTAAATTGCCTGCATTGATCATCATCACCATCGAAGCGGTACTGGTGCGGCGATGGCGCAAATTCCGCCTGAAAAAGCAATTCGCCGAAAATTCTATGAAAAGTCTGGATACCGCCAACGCTGACTGAACCGATTGTATCGCCGTGATACGACTCTGTAAGTGCGATAAATTTCTTCTTGGATTTTTCACCGCGGTTTCGGTAATACTGATATGCCATTTTTATAGCAATTTCAACGCTTGTCGCGCCAGCATCGGAATAAAAAACTTTTTCGAGCCCCTGCGGCAATATTTTTATCAGCTTCTCTGCTAATTCTATTGATTTGGTCTGGCCAAGCCCCAGCAGCGTACTGTGTGATATTTTGTCGAGCTGATTTCGTATCGCCTGATCTATCTTAGGAACTCTGTGGCCATGAACATTGCACCAGAGACTCGACACGCCATCAATGTATCGATTGCCTTCGGTATCTATAAGATAAAAACCATCGCCTGATTCAATAATGACCGGATCAGCCTCAAGCCAGTCCAACATCTGGGTAAAAGGGTGCCATATATACTTTTTATCTGCGTGAACAAGCTTCTGTGTTTTTGCATTCATTTGGTCGTCGTACTGCTTATGTTTTATATTTGGCCCAGCCTTGCTAAATCTGCGTCCGAACCAGCGGCCATAAGTATATCGCCTTCAAATATGACCGTTTCCGGCAAAGGAATATTAATAATATCGCTTTTTTCCTCCTTCATTTTTTTGCCGCGTTGGCCGCGAGTAATCAGGACAAGGTTAACGCCATATTTCTGTCTGAAGTGCAGTTCCTGTATCGTTTTATTGTCAAAGCTTGGCGGTGCCTCGAATTTCGCAAGACTGTAGCCAGGCACAAAATCTATCTTTTCGCTGATTTGCGGAGCGATAAGCTTATATGCCCATCTCTGAGCCGATTCAATTTCAGGATAAATCACTTCTGTAGCGCCAACAGCACTGAAAACCTGCCCAGCAATCAAACTTTCCGCACGTGCATAAATCTGCTCGATGCCCAGATTTTTTAGATTTACAACGGTCAGTATCCCCGCCTCGAATCCGCCATGGCCCTGCCCTATGCCGATAATCGCGACATCAACTTTATCGATGTCCTGCGACTTTAGCGCATCCTCATCGGTACTGTCAAGCCGCACGGCAAGAGTTACCTGATCCCGCAGATTTTCAACGACCGCTCTGTCCTTATCTATTGCGATAACTTCCGCGCCGCTCATTGCAAGGGCAACTGCAAGCTTTTGTCCGAAACGTCCCAGTCCGATAACCGCAAATCTTCTCATTATTACAAATCTCCAGTATTAACCGACGATAAGAGTCCCATTAGGATAGCTGTATCTGCCGGGTTTAGTATTAAATGTCAAACTTGCCAGCAGGGTCAAAGGCCCAAGCCTGCCGATAAGCATAAGTATAATGATAATCAATTTTCCTGAGGATGTCAAAGACGTAGTTAATCCGGTTGACAGACCAACGGTTCCAAGTGCCGATGCCGCTTCAAATATAATATTTTCCATTGCGAAATTGCTATGTCGTTCCGTTATCGCAAGCAGCATCGTTGCGGCAAATAATACCGCCGAAAAAACAAGGGTAACGGTAATTGCTCTTCCGACAATAGCTGGTTTTATTGAGCGTTTGAATATTTCAACTTCGTTTCGTTTGCGTATATTTGCCCAGGCGGTCATTATTATTACACAAAGTGTAACGGTTTTGATTCCGCCGGCACTTGAGCCAGGCGAGCCGCCGATGAACATTAAAATAGTTATTATCATTTTTCCGGCAGAACTCATTTTCCCGATATCAACGGTATTAAAGCCGGCGGTTCTTGATGTTACAGACTGAAAGTATGCATCCCGCCAATCGAAGCTGGAGTTGCCATAGCATCTTTCGAAGACAAGCAGCAGTATTGCTCCTGCGACTATAAGGATTGCTGAGACGCTCAACACAATTTTTGTCTGGAGGGTAAGACGCTTGGGCATTTCAAATAGTACGTTCTTTTTGTGTTTTGTCCTTTTGAGGATGAATACTCTTATTTTTTCGGTACATAATCTCACTATGTCGTAAATCACGCCAAAACCCAATCCGCCGATAATTATCAGATTACAGATTACTCCATAAACCTGCCAGTTTTGCCTGTACCACATAAGATTGCTTGTTGATAGACCAAAGCCCGCGTTGCAGAAAGCGCTTATAGAATGAAATATACTGGCGAAAATTTTATGCTGTTCAATCTGTGTCGGCCCAGCGATTGCATCTGACCACATCCCGTACAGTAAAAACGCACCGACTGATTCGATAATAATAGTTGCGGTAAATATGAATCCTATCATCACGCCTATTTTGCTTAGTGTTTCTCCGCTTAGAGCGTCCTGCATCGCAACGGATTCTTTGACGCTGGTGGCCTGTCTTAATAACATAGCGAATACCGCACCGAAAACCATTATGCCCAATCCGCCAAGCTGGATAAGGCACATTATTATGCTTTGGCCTGCAAGAGAGAAATCTATGCCGGTGTCCTTGACTGTCAAGCCTGTAACGCAGGTTGCGCTTGTCGCGGTAAATAAAGCATCGATAAAACTGACATTTTCGCAGTTATAGCTTCTCGGAAGCATTAGAAGCCCGGCACCGACCATTATGAGTGTCAAAAAGCAGATTATAAGCAATTTCGTCGGATTTCTGCCGGAGGAAATCAGATATACCGTGGTTCGGCAGACTTTATCGACCACCTGCAAAACAAGATAAACCCATACCGCCGTAATTCTTATCATGGCAGGTTCTATGGTTTCAGCGTATCGCCCTGCCGCTGCCATTACAATAACCAGGATAAGCAGCAGAGGAAATTCAAACCATATCGCCCGAAGATATACAGCTCTGTTTTGGGCATTTATGAAACGGAAAATTTTCTCGACAAGAAAACAGAAAAATGCCGACACCTGAACGGCATAAAGTACATTCAGGTCAATCAGAGTCGTTTTAAAGCCGAGCATAATCACAAACGAGGCGCTAACCACCGCGCTGACAACCACATTGACGAAAACCGTCAGCCGTTCCAGATTATTGTTTCTGTATGTTATTTGCATATTATCGGGTATATTACTAAAAGAAGAACCATATTTCCAGATAATTCGTTTCATCGGGCCTGTGTTTTACTTGACAAAAGAAGTTATGCTATATCTCCATACAATACAATATTATTATATATGGACACTTTTCACAATAAATAAGCAAAAATACTGCGTTAATCCTCATTTTTTAGACCTCGACCTGCCGATAAAATCATTGACAACAAAGTTAGCCGATGTTAGGCTAAAAGTTTGATTTAAACGGATTTAACGAGTAATATTTAGAAAAATGTTAGGGAGAGCAAAAATGCCCGGAAAAATGTTCATTTTAGTAGCCTTAGTTTTGGCAGGTACATGTTTAGCTGAAAATAACAATCTTGCTGCTGATTCCCCGAGTTTTCCATATAAAGCGCAGGTTATCGGCAAAGCCGTGTATGTCCGTAGCGGTGCGGCAAGCCAGTTTTACTTTACAAGCCAGCTCGATGAGCCTGCGGTAGTTACCGTAGTTGACAAAAGATTCAGTTGGTGCAAGATAGTTCCGCCAGCCGGCAGTTTTTCGTGGATAGCCAAAGAATTCGTAGTTCTTGATTCCACACAGCCCGGCTACGGCGTTGTAACAAACAGTGATGTTCGCGTCTGGGCAGGCAAGCCTGATCTTGGGCCGGAAGATTCCACGAGCCCGCAGTGCAAAATTGACAAGGGCGAAAAGGTCAAACTCCTCGGCGAAGAAAGCGGCGATTATTATAAAATAGCTCCGCCAAAAGATGCCTATCTCTGGATAAACGGCGAGTTTCTTAAATATGTAGGCCCTGCCGATGCCGGTATCAAACTCCCCAAAGTAGCAGAGGCAAACACCGTAACAACTCCAGCGGCATTAGCTGACGCAAACGCTCCGAAAACAAAGGCCGAACCTAATGCCGTCGCAGATATTAACTCTGTAACAGTTAAACTGCCTGAGCCGCCGAAGACCCCTTCGGTAGTAACGCGTGAGCCTAAAAACCCCATCGTTGTCAAAAGCGACCATGAAATGGCAATGACCAGGAAAGTCCGCGGAATCATCACGCAGGTCAATGCTGAACGCAAAAAGCCAGCCAACGAGCAGAATTTCGACCAGTTTGTCGATGGTCTCAAGGCTATAGAATCTGATGAACAGGCCGGGCTGGCAAGAGAATATGCTAAATATCAGCTTCAAAAGATTTCAGGCTATCATCTTGCAAGGCAGGTTGAAGGCAACCTTGGCACTCAGCAAAGTGATCTCGAAAAAATTCGCCAGGAGATTCAGCAAAGAAGACTGGATTTGCGTTCTAAGCTGGCTATAGAAGGCGGTTATTTAGTCGCCGGCACTCTGAAAAAATCTGTAATTTATCGCTCAAAAGCCGGTGTACAAAGGTATCTGATTGCTGACGAACAGGGAAAAGTCTTGTGTTTTGCTGAGGCAGCAGACGATCTTGTTAATGCCGACTTGAGCAGCTATATCGACCAGATAGTCGGGCTAAAAGGCGATGTTTTGCCTGATAAGGTCTCCGGAATGAGTGTTGTTAAATTTACATCTATCGAGATCGCTAAAACCTCAAAATAACAACCAATATATTTCAGGTGTTTGCTAAATTAGAATTGACATCGACGGAGATTTTAATTAGCATACACCTCTTCGGGGCCGTAGCTCAGTTGGGAGAGCGCTTGCATGGCATGCAAGAGGTCGTGAGTTCGACTCTCATCGGCTCCATTGTTATAAAATGGGATGATTGGCTTCGTCATATTAACATTTGCATTATTTTGGAAGGTGGCAATGAAAAATATGCGAAATCTGCTTAATCACATGGGCATCAAGATGGCCATTGTTGGTTTTGTTTCACTAATGTTACTCTTCTCGTTTGAGCGGATTATAATTCGCCTCTTATTGCCGGAATTCTTCATCGATTCCAAATCATCTCAGTTTTTCATAGCCATGCTCATTGGTATGCGGTTCGACATGGTCATCGCCGCCACCCTCGCCTGTCCTCTTATAGCTCTCATTCCGGCGGGCCCGCAATTAGGCAAGCCGCGTTTTCAAAAATTCATTTCCGCTCTGATTGCTCTCTTTGCTAGCGTGGTTATCTTTTCCTGTATCGCTGATTTTTATTTCTTCAAACAGTTCGGCGAACGTCTCAACCACAAGGCTATTGTCTATCTCGATTCAGACTATGTATATAAGATTATCTGGAACGATTATCCCATCCTTACCATCGCATTTGTTTGTTTCTTATCGAGTCTGCTTCTATATAAGGCTCTGTCCCGCTTCCTCGCCAGCCGGATCGCCCGTACCGCGATACCTGCTCTGTCAATCGTCGAAGTGATCCTTATACCCGCCATAATGATTACCCTTACTGTCGGTGGCATCCGCGGCAGCCTTGGCCCAAAGGCCATCAACTCCGGCCCCGCATACTTCAGTTCCTCTGCGTCCATCGCACAACTCACTCTCAACGGCCTCTTCACTTTTCGCGAAGCGGTTTTGAGCCTTAAATTCCGTGAAGAACACCTCGATACACATTACACGCTCCTGCCGCCCGAACAGGCCGCAAAGAACGCCGTTGCTCTCATATCACGCCCCGGCGACACTTTCTGCGAAACAGCATCCAATCCGCTCCGTCGAATAACCGACACCGGCATTGCCCGTAATGATTATAACGTCGTCCTTGTTGTCCTCGAAAGTCTCAGTTGGCATTATATCGGTTCCATGGGCGCTAATCCCGGATACACGCCAAATCTGGATAAACTCATTTCGCAGGGCATTTTCATGAATGAATGTTTCGCCGTCGGCAACCGCACCACCCGCGGCTTCGGTGCCATCGTCTCAGGCTATCCGGACCTGCCCGGAAAAAGCGTTACCACTCGCCCGCAGGCGGAAGGCACATTTCTCACTCTTGGCTCTATCCTCAAATCCCGCGGCTACGAAACAATGTTTATTTATGGCGGCCAGCCGTGGTACGACCATCGCCAAGCCTTTCTTGGAAGCAACGGCTACACTCGCATGGTTTTCAAAAATGATTTCGCTTCCCGCACATTCAAAGCCAAGCTCGGCTATTGCGACGAGGATCTTTACAATCAGGCCCACATCGAATTTCAGAAATGCAAGGATAAGCCCTTTTTCTCCACACTCCTCACGCTCACCTTCCACAAGGACTACGAAATCCCTGCCGGTAAAATAACCCCCGAACCGGCCTCCACTCCTTTTCACGATCAGATTGATGCCATCAGGTACACCGATTGGGCAATCGGCCGCTTTATTGAACAAGCCAGTACCGCGCCATATTTCAAAAAAACCATCTTCGTATTCGTCGCCGACCACATGGGCGGCTTCAGGGAAAACTCAAACACGGCCGCTTCCTATCGTGTGCCGTTTCTCGTCTACGCCCCCGGAATCGTCCAGCCCGCCCGTATTGAGGGCATTTGCAGCCAGCTTGATGTCGCCCCCACGATTATGAATCTGCTCGGCGGCTCATATGAACACTGTTTCTTCAGCTCCAGTGTTTTGGAACGAAAGCCCGACTCAGGCTTTGCCTGGTTACTCAATGGCCAGCAGCTTATCTTCATCAACGGCCTGCGCCAAGGTGTTGTCATCAGCCCCGGCGATCATAGTGCATTCTTCACATTCAGCCTCCCCGGTGAACTCGGCCAGCTCAATTCGGATATCCCTACTGCCAAGCTTCGACAGATGCCTTTGTCCATACTTCAGGTCGCCTCTGAAATCTTCGAAAACAGCGCCTACAATCTTCGCCCCGCCAATTCGGTCGCATTGGATGTCCTTGGCCGCTCTCCAGCGGAAGACAAAAAGGACGACGGCATATAGCAGCATCATGCCAAGACAATGTACTGCTTAGTGCTTAAACCAGCCCTGCGTTTTCAGGCAAAACTTTACCAGCATCAGCATAACCGGCACCTCTATCAACACGCCTACAACGGTTGCTAATGCGGCACCGGATGATAACCCAAAAAGCATCGTCGCCGTAGCAATAGCGACCTCAAAATGATTTGATGCACCAATCATCGCTGAAGGTGCAGCGTCCGCATATGATAACTTCAACGGCTTTGAAAGCCAGTAACCTATCGCAAAAATCAGGCATGTCTGAATAAATAGCGGAATCGCGATCCATAGAATTGTCAGCGGATTTGAAATAATGGTTTCGCCCTTGAAAGAAAACAAAAGTACAAGCGTAATCAAAAGCGCAATAATCGTTATCGGCGTAAGGACATGCATAAATTTCCCTTCAAACCATTCGACCCCCTTATTCGCGATAATCCATTTGCGGGAAATAAATCCGGCCAAAAGCGGCAATGCAACATATATCGCAATTGACAGCACAAGGGCCTGCCATGGCACAGGCAGTTTACCTACACCCAAAAGGAAACCGCCAAGAGGCCCATATAGAAACAGCATCGACAACGAATTTATCGCAACCATTATAAGTGTATGGCCGCCATTACCTTTGGCGAGATAACCCCACACAAGCACCATCGCCGTACACGGAGCGATACCCAGCAATATGCACCCTGCCAGATAACTTCGCCACAGCGGAACCTGAAGCATTTTCACGCCATTTTCCATAACTATCGTACCAACGCCATATTGAGCACCTAAAGGTAAATCAAGCCCAAACGGCATCTTTACCAAATCAACCGCATCGGCCCCGATAAAATTATAAAATAACGTGCCAAGAAAAAAAGTCGAAATGGCATACATCGTAAAAGGTTTAATCGCCCAGTTGACAAAAAGCGTCAGCCCAACAGGCTTGACACTTTTGCCTGCCTTGAGTACCTCCGCAAAATCGATCTTGACCATAATCGGATACATCATAAAGAACAGACAAATCGCAATCGGAATCGACACTACCGGCGCACCGCCAACATAAATCGACATACCATCCAGCGATTTTGCAAATTGCGGGGCAACCTTGCCAAGCACAATCCCGCCTATAATGCAAAGTATTACCCATACCGTAAGATATTTTTCAAAAATATTCAGTCCTTTTACTTGAACCTGCTGTGCCATATCCGAACTCCTTATCTTTTATTTTTGAACGCTGTAATATTTACACTAATTATATAGTCGCTAAGTTTTGCACCGTTCGGCAAGGAATCCCTGACTTGCCGATAAAGCGGATCATTGCAATCAGCCATAACATCAATGCTATATGCTTTTTCGTCTACTTGAATATCACTTAGACCAGCCTGCGTTGCCATATTTACAGTTTCGTCAATAACAACCGCACCTGCCACACAACTTATCAGTGCAGCCGCGGAATCAAGGACTTCCTTTGGCAAAGGTTTCTTTAATGCAAGGTCTGACACACACACCTTACCATCCATTTTTAATACACGGGCTATTTCATTCCAGACCTGTTGCTTGTCAGGCGAAAGATTGATTACGCAATTTGAGATTACAACATCAATGCTGTTATCTGCAACAGGAAGATGCTCAATTTCGCCAAGCCTGAACTCTACATTGGAAAGACCCGTCTTTTCGGTAAATTTAGAAATTCCAGCCCGCGCTTTGCTGAGCATTTCCGGTGTCATATCCACGCCGATAGCTTTACCCTTTAACCCAACTTTCCGGGCAGCGATAAATACATCAAAACCGCCGCCGCTGCCTAAATCTAAAACAATCTGTCCCTGCTTTAAATTAGCGATAGCAGTTGGGTTACCACAGGAAAGCCCCATATTGGCACCATCCGGCAAAACCTTAAGCTCTTCATTTGTATAGCCTATCGCCTCAGCAAGCTTGTCGGGCGATTGTGAACCGCAACAACAACTCGATTTGCCTTGAGCAATATCTGAATATCCATCACGAACAGTTTCCCTGATTTTTTCATTTGATTCTTCAGCCATACAATACCTCAAAATTTTATTGATATATCTTCAAGTTACCTCTTACTCTGCAAAAATACATCGGGCAGTTTTTTCACAAAAGAACAAATTTCATCACGCACCCTGCGGTAAATATACAATGCCTCTTCTTCGGTTTTTGCTTCCTTTGCTAATCTCGGCGGGTCATCAAACCCAACGTGCACAACTTTTGTCTTGCCAGGAAACATTGGACAGCTTTCATGGGCATTATCACACACAGTTATCACATAATCAAAATTGATACCTTTTAGCTCATCGATGTGCTTTGAGCGATAGCCGGAAATATCCACCCCTGCCTCTGCCATAACTTTTACAGCATTGGGGTTCAGCCCATGCGTTTCAATACCTGCTGAATACGGCTCAATCACATCACCTTTCAGATGCCGACACCACCCCTCGGCCATTTGGCTTCGACACGAATTACCGGTACACAGAAACAGTACTTTCAGTTTGCTTTTCATATATTCATACACTATACTAAATTACGGCGACGTATAAATCAGCCACAGACCGCCAAGAATTACAAGCACACCGCAGATTTTCTTCAAGATCACCGCACCTTTAGATTTTTCGTTCCAGTTCATATATCGCTGGACAACCTCCGTAAATGTGCCAGCAAAAACAATCACCGAACAATGCCCTATTCCATATACAAAAAGAAGCAAAACACCATAAAGCAAATTTGTAGATGCAAGCTTGAATGTAACTGCAAGCATCGGAGCCATATATGCAAATGTACACGGGCCAAGAGCAATACCAAAAACAAGCCCAAGAATAAATGCCGCAATCATTCCCTTGCGTTTCATGCCAACCTGTCCAGGCCCGGAAAAAGGCATCGGAATGATATCGAGCAGATGCAAACCCACTACAAAGAATATCAATGCAACAAAATAATTGCCGTATCTGCCGACATCCCCCATCATTCTTCCAGCCGCTGCTGTTATTACGCCTATGATGCCTATGGTTATAAGAATCCCAACAGCAAAAAACGTCGAAATCCAAAAGGCCCGCTTAGTTGAAATCTTCCCCTGCTCATCAATGAAGCCGACAATCAGCGGGATACTTGCAAGATGACACGGACTTAGAATAATACTCAAAATGCCCCATACAAACGAAGCGACCACAGCAATAATCCACGTCCCTTCCACAGCACGACTCAGTTGTGTAAAAAGTTCCTGCATCGCATTTATCTCCTATTTACAACTCTATCCCAAATTCTTTCCACTTTGCGAGAATTTCCTCTTTTGAGTAAAATCCTTCGTGCCGGAATAATTCTTTGCCGTCGACGTTATAAAATATCTGAGTGGGAATCAGGTTTATTTTATATTTTATAGCTTCGGCTTGATTTTCCCATACATCAATAAAGACCACTTCAAATTTTTCTTTGTAGTTCTGTTTCAATTCATCAAGAATGGGTTTCATCATCTTACAAGGAACACACTTGCCAGCACCCAAATCCACCATTCGAGGAAGTCCCGCTGGCACTTTGACAGAAGGCTCAACAGTGCTTTGTGTTAAGACAGGTTGACTATTTTTCGTATCAGCATTTATTTGCACTGATGGTTCATTACCTGCTTTTTTCTCCTGCTGCTTGAAGGCAATAACTGCTCCAATAGCAACAATCAATGCAATAACGACTGCAATTTTCATTGTCTTG
The DNA here is from genome assembly GCA_945890885.1 of Candidatus Kuenenia stuttgartensis. Lineage (GTDB taxonomy): Bacteria > Planctomycetota > Phycisphaerae > Sedimentisphaerales > CAMDDF01 > CAMDDF01. The sequence continues at coordinate 15,850 of CAMDDF010000039.1, forward strand.
TTCATAATTAAAATTCCTCTATATTTTTATAACAATAGTTTTTTAATGTCTTCCGGCGAAGCGACTTTGCCGGATAACTTCACTTGCCCATCAACCGCAAGAGCCGGTGTTATCATTACTCCCATTTTCATAATATCATTGATTTGGGTAACTTTTTCGAGCTGATATTCAATACCCATTTCCTTTGCCGCTTGCTCGGCATTTTCTGCCAGCTTCTTGCATTTCGGACAGCCTGTTCCAAGTATCTGTATTTTTTTCATCAGATTGTTTCCTTAAAAAATTGCTCCATAAATCATTCCGCTGATTGTCGCCATAACAATAACCAGCGTACAAAACACAACGGTCTTCTGCATTCCCATAATTGACCGAATAACCAGCATACTCGGCAGGCTCAATGCAGGTCCTGCCAGAAGCAATGCCAAAGCTGGCCCTTTGCCCATTCCGGAACCAATCAACCCCTGCAAAATAGGTACTTCCGTCAAAGTTGCAAAATACATAAATGCACCAGCGACTGAGGCCAGCAAATTAGCACGGAATGAATTGCCGCCAACGGCCCATTCAACCCAGCTATTGGGAATCAAACCTTCATGCCCCGGACGACCTAAAAATGCACCTGCAAAAAGAACACCGAATAACAATAATGGCAATATCTGTTTTGCAAAAGTCCACGTCGAAGCAAACCATTCTTCAGCCTCGCCTTTGGTAGTGCTTGTTGCCCACGAAAGCCCTATCACCGCAGCTGAGAACGGTATCATCACCATCATACCTTTCATTGGCAGTACCAAAGCCAGGACGGCAACAGGCACAACAGCAATAGCAATCTTCCACCACTTAATCCCAAACCATAATATCAGGATAACTCCAAGCACCGCTGAAAATATCGCGGTAATTGCCCACTTAAGGCTCCATATTGTTGTCCATGTTCCCTGAACCATTTGTTTCTCAATAATCTGCCCGGCAGATAACGTGATTTCCGTCCCTTGTTGTTCACCGTCAGTAAGTTTCAATGTATAATTGGCTTCTTCGGCCTGCCCGTATTCCGGAGCCTTGATAACTGTTGCACGAAATGTCTGTCCATCGACGGTTTTGAAATAATAATCGTTCGGATTGCCCCAGTTTGCAAAGACCAGTATGCCTACCATCACGGCAAAGAATAAGGCATTTTGCCATAGCGGGCGAGTAACTTTCGGCTCTGGCATATTCATCTGGCCATTAGCTTTTTCAATCTCTTCCTTGCGATAAATGAAATGCATAATTAAGCCGATTATGACACTAAAGGAAATCGCCCCGACCGCACGGGCAATTCCCATTTCCATGCCGAGAATCCGTGCTGTAAGAATAATTGCCAGAACATTTATCGCTGGCCCCGAGTAAAGAAATGCACAGGCTGGACCTAAGCCTGCTCCCATTCGCCATATTCCGGCAAACAGCGGCAGCACCGTACATGAACACACCGCCAAAATTGAACCGGATACTGAAGCGACACCATAAGCGAGAAATTTATTCGCCCTGGCTCCAAGATATTTCATCACAGATGCCTGACTGACAAATACAGAAATCGCCCCTGCAATAAAAAACGCAGGCACAAGGCACAATAAAACATGCTCCTGAGCATACCATTTGACCAGATGCAGTGATTCCATCACGGCATTATCAAAGCGACCCCATCCTATCGGCAGATAAAAACAAGCTAAAAATACGACAATGATAGCCGCAAGCTTCTTCCATTCACTTTTCCAGTCCACAGCAAATCCTTCCTTTATAAGACATTAAGCAATTTGTCGTTTTCCTTTGCCCGCTCTATTAAACAGGTTTTGATGCAATCCAAAAAACCAGCAATACAGGGTGCCCTGAGAGAATACATAACATTCAGACCATCTTTACGATAATTTAGCAAACCTGCAGAAACCAGCACCGACAAATGACGGGATGCATTGGAACGTTCTGCCCCGATATGCTCCGCAATATCGCAGACGCATTGTTCGCCATCCTTTAAAAAATCGATAATCGCAATCCTGTATGGCTGGGCAACTGCCTTAGCGATCTCAGCCTGTTTCGCAAACAAAAATAAACTTTTCTCGTCTATCATAACCATATTCCCATATGTCATTATGTGATTACATACTCACATAATAGCAATTTGTTCAGATTTGTCAAATATTTTCTAAATTATTCCCCGCGCCCCATTGCCTCAGCTAAAAATGTTACTATACAGAATGCCTCTTAATATGTCAATTTCAAGGTTGACCCCATGGGGTCAAAAAACAAAACATTAAAGGTCGTGTAGTGTATTTATTCTTTCATACATGCATAAACCAACTCTTTAGCCAT
>CAMDDF010000040.1 GCA_945890885.1 Candidatus Kuenenia stuttgartensis
TGCTTTCGACGGTTTTTAAATCGCCATTATCTATTTTCAGTTCTAGAGTTTTGTTCCGGCAATTACCATTGAGTTTTTCGGCGATGTCGAGATAATAATCGACCATCGAGCGGGGCATGAATTTGCCGTTATCCAGCTTAGGTGCGTAAAGTTTGCCGGTGAACATAAATCCGCGTCCCTGCCTGCTGTAGCCGATTCTTGCCGGTATGCCGCCGAGCCAGACCGATAGTGCGCATGAAAATGAATTTTTGAGCAAAATAGCATGTGTGAATTTTTGTTTGCGAAGCTGGCTTGCGACTTTCAAAGGATTTGTATCGTCAGGACAATACCACATATCGCAGAAATCCAACGGGCTAAGCAATTGCATAACAGCTTTGCTAGCGAGAAACACGATATGAGCATCGGGAAAAGCATTTCTTATCGACCGCAGAGCAGGCGTTGCAAGTACCGCATCGCCGATTGGCGAGGGAAGCCATATCAGTATTTTTTCATTTGCCATCGCCTGTGCCTTATCGTTTCTGGTGCATAACATAAAGCGTCAATACTATCAGCTGAGTAACCGTTGCGAAATTCAGGCACATATATGCAGAGTTTGAGTGCTGCGGGTTGCCGCGAATAACGAACCAGATGGCAGCGACCATCAGGAAAACGACAATGATTTGCAATATGCCGGAAATCAGCAGCAGGCCCGAAAAATCGCTGAACATTTTTTCACGCTGCTGGGCTTTGAGAAGATGCAGTATTTCCTGTAGGTAATGTTTTTCAGGCTTATTATCCGTCTCATGGGCCGAATCAATTTTTTCGTCAGGCTCTTTAATCTCTGCCGCAACTGGCTCTTTGGCTTGTTCTTCAACGATTGCTATTGTCGGCACAGGGGGTTGCTGTTTGTTTTCGATTACAGGTTTAGCCGCTGGAGTTTCAACAGGCAGCGTAATCGTTACGACAGGTTTTTCATCCCGCCGATAGTGCATCTTTATGATGTTGACGGCTTCTTTCATATTCGATGCCGTGAAGTCGGCGTTGTGTGCAGTGTATTTAATCTCAGCTTGCGACGGCGAAGGCTGAACGAGAATAGTTTTACATCCTGCCGTTTTGCCTGCAAGGGTATCTCTGTCGGAATCGCCTATCATCCACGACTTCGCAAGGTTGATTTTCATTTCTTCAGCGGCTTTTAATATCATGCCGGAATTGGGTTTGCGCAGATCGCTTTCTTTGGTATATTTCGCGATGGTGCCCTCGGGATGATATGGACAATAATAAATGCCGTCGAGGTAAACACTTTCATACGAAAGGAGCTGTTTGAGCCTCTTGTGAATCGCATCGAGCTGCTGTTCGCTAAGGATGCCCCTTGCGATTCCCGACTGGTTGGTGATAACGATGAGCTTGAACCCCAGATTGTGCAGCTCTTTGAGTGCAGTGGTTACGCCGGGAAGCAGCTTAACCTGTGCGGGGTCGTTTATATAACCGGGGTCGGCGATAATCGTATCATCACGGTCAAGAAAGACAGCTTTGTGTTCCATTTTCTATCCCTTTGTAAAGTTTTGTTCAACCAGGTCGCAGATGATATGGTAAGCGATCTGGTGGATTTGCTGTATTTCGTATGCGTACTGGCCCGGGACGTTTATGCAGACATCGGAAAGTTTTTCGAGTGTGCTGCCGCTTTTGCCCGCAAAGCCAATGATTTTCATTTGCAGTTCTCTGGCTATTGGGATGGCTTTGATTACGTTTTTGCTTGTGCCGCTTGTTGACATCGCCCAAAGTACATCGCCCTTTCGGCCGAGAGCCTCAACCTGTCTTGCGAAAATATCTTCAAAGCCATAATCGTTGCTGATGCATGTGATTACCGAAGTGTCCGTTGAAAGTGCAACAGCAGGAAGACCTTTTCGCTCACGAAGGAATCTGCCGACAATCTCGCCAGCAATATGCTGGGCATCTGCTGCGCTGCCGCCGTTGCCGCAGATGTAGATACATCCGCCAGCTTTGATGCTGCTTGTGATTATTTCGACAGCCTTGATGATTCGTTCGTGGCCATCGGTTTCGAACTCTGCAAGGAGTTTTTTATGCGATGCTATCGATTTTAAAATTTTATCTTTCATATTTATCTCGGCCGATAATTATTGCTTCATTTTTTCGATTGTGCTTGTTGAGCTTTTGCCGGCAATCATCGGTGCAAGTACGACCTTGCCGCCGCTGGCTTCGACGAATTCGCGGCCGACTACGCCCTTTTCTGCCCAATCCTCTCCCTTAATCAGCACATCGGGTTTGACCTGCATTATCAGGTTCAACGGCGTATCATCATCGAAGATGCAGATGTAATCCACGCATTTCATCGCCGATAGAACAATCGTCCGGTCGTGCTGATTGTTCACGGGTCTTGACGGGCCCTTGAGTCTTGAAATAGATGCATCGCTGTTTAGGCCAACGACTACAATGTCGCCATGCTGCTTGCAGAAATCGAGATAGCTGATATGGCCGGTGTGTATGACATCGAAACAGCCGTTGGTGAATACGATTTTTTCGCCGTTGCTGCGGTGCCAGTCGAGCCGTCTGACTAGACTGTAAACGTCTTGAAGTTTTGTGTCGTTTTCTTTGTTTCTGCGAAGTATTTCGTAGCTGATTTCCGCGATGCTTACCGATGCGACGCCGAATTTTTCGACTTCAAGGCCGCCTGCGACATTTGCGATTTCGACCGAGCGGGTGTAATCGCATCCTGCGGCAAGGCACGTTGCGATTGTGGCAAGAACCATATCTCCTGCGCCGGTTACATCGTACACGTTTCTTGCCATAGTGGGCATGTGCTGGCTGACGATATCGGTCATTAAATATGCGCCGTCTCTATCGAGAGTGATTATCGCGGCTTCAAGGCCGAGGAGTTTTTTAAGTTTTTCTGCCGCTTTCTTAGCGTCGCTGATGTCCTTTATTTCAAAGCCTACGACGTTTGATGTTTCCTGTCTGTTTGGCGTAATTGCGTCGGCACCTTTGAATTTGCTGTAATCGGTAATAGCAGGCGGGTCAACCAGCACCCTTTTGCCTGCGGCTTTGGATTCTTTTATAATCTGTTGACAAATCGCACTATTAAGTACGCCCTTGTTGTAATCCTGAATACATACAATGTCTGCCGAGGCTAGTTTGCTTCTGAAGTTTTTTAATAATTTTTCATACTGCTCACCGGTTAGCGGCTCGGTGCTTTCATCGTCGATTCTCATAAGCTGCTGGCGATGTCTGTGCTGGGCAAGGCCAACAAGCCGTTGCTTGCAGATAGTAGGTCTGTCGTTTACTTCAAGAATTCCGTCGGTGTCGGCGTTTGCTTCTTTTAATAATCGCAGCAATTCCTTGCCGTTAGAGTCGTTTCCGACAACGCCGATGCAAATCGCTTTTGCTCTTAATGCCTCAAGGTCAACTGCTACCGAGGCTGCGCCGCCGCAGCTATTCTTTCTGCTTAAAACTTTTAACACCGGCACCGGGGCCTCAGGCGAAATCCTTACCGCGTCGCCGTACACATAGCTGTCCAGCATAAAATCGCCGACAAGAAGAACCCTTGTATTTCCAAGGCCATTTACCGTTTTAAGTAAACTATCTTTCATTTTTTTTCTCTAAAGTGTCGCTGATTAATTTTATAATTTCCTGCTTACCTTCGATAAATTCCAGTTCAACAGCTATGTAAGCAAAATCAATGTCTTTATTTTCCATAGACAAAAGGGCCGTTTTGACCCAGTCTTTCTGCGTTGAAACGATTACGTCTGCATCAAGATACCGTGCCTGCTCGTAAATATCGTTAAGGTCGTCGCCCGAATAGCAATGATGGTCATTATATATTCTTGAGCCGGCAATATCGAGACCTAATTCCTTGAGCATATTCAAAAATGCTTTGGGGTTGCCGATGCCGCAGAACGCGAAAATCTTTTTTTCTCTCAGATGGGCTATATCTATCTCGACATTTTTCATCATTACCGCTTTTGTCGGACGGTGAACTGCCTTTGCAATGACGATATCACTTTTTATGCCGCGAATCTTGCGAACCAGATGTTCAATCGTCAATTCGTCCGCCTGGTCATATCTTGTTATAACTGCCGCATCAGCACGTTTGAGCCCGTTTATCGGCTCACGAAGCAGGCCAGCGGGCAGAAGTTTGCCGTATCCGAAAGGACAGGTCGCATCGATGGTTACAATATCGAGGTCTCTTGCGAGCTGGCGGTGCTGAAAGCCGTCGTCCATAACCAGAACATCGCAGTGATGTTCGTTGATAGCCTTTTGGGCACCTGCGTATCTTTTCGGATTGACAACGATTCTTGCCTTGTCGCACCCTTTTGCCAGAAGTGCAGGCTCATCTGTAAATTTTTCCTTGCCGGTTTTGTAGCCCCTTGTCAAAACAGCAGGAGAGAACCCTTTTTCTACAAGATGTTTGCAAAGCCAGATAACCAGCGGGGTTTTGCCTGTGCCGCCGGTGGTGAGGTTTCCGATGCAGATAACGGGCTTCGATACGCGTTTGACTTTTTTAAGTTTCAGTTCGAATGCGCGATTTCTCAGCCAGACCGCTGCGAAATAAAATATTGATATAAACGCGAAAACGCAACGAAGCAGTCTGTCTTCCAGATTGCTTCGCTGTCCGCTGATAATTTTTTTATAATGGTCTTGATTCATTCATCCGCACTTGATGAAGACTAACGTTTCATTTTTCTAATGATAGCCTGTCCCATTTCCGTTGTGCCGACAGCCGTTGGGTCGTTTCTGTCGTCTTTCAGGTCGTATGTTACGTCTTTACCCTCGGCGATAACAGATGAGACGGCTTTCTCGAGCTTTTCGGCTTCTGCGACAAGTCCGAGATACCTTAGCATCAAAACGCCGCTGAGTATCAGTGCTACGGGATTGACTTTATTCTGACCAGCGTATTTTGGAGCGCTGCCGTGAGTTGCTTCGAAGATTGCGCCCTTTTCGCCGATGTTTGCACCGGGTGCTACGCCGAGCCCGCCGACAAGTCCTGCACAAAGGTCGCTAAGGATATCGCCGTAAAGGTTTGGCAGCACGATTACATCGTAAAGCTCAGGCTTTTGAACAAGCTGCATGCACATATTGTCAACGATTCGGTCTTCAAACTCTATGTCGGTGTATTCTTTGGCGACTTGCCTGCTGACTTCGAGCCATAGGCCGTCGGTGTATTTCATAATGTTGGCTTTGTGGACGCTGGTTACTTTGCGTCTGCCCATCTTGCGGGCGTACTCGAATGCAAAGCGGACGATTCTTGCGGTGCCTTCGGGTGAAATCGGCTTGATGCTTATTCCGCTGTTTGGCGTTATCTGCTTTTTGCTGTGAGCGTTTAACCAGTTGATTAGCTCGGTGGTTTCGCTTTTGTTTCTCTCGAACTCGATGCCGGCATAGAGGTCTTCGGTGTTTTCCCTGACGAGGACAAGGTCGATATCGGAGTATTTGCTTCGTACGCCCTTGTAGCTTTTGCAGGGTCTAAGGCATACATACAGGTCAAGCAACTGACGGAGATGCACATTGATGCTTCTAAAGCCGGTGCCGACGGGTGTGGTAATCGGAGCTTTCAGGCCGACTTTGAAGCGTCTCATCGCTTCAACCGTTCTGTCCGGCAGAGGTGTTCCCTCGCGTGCCATGACATCTACGCCTGCTTCTGCCATTACCCAGTTGATTTTGGCACCGGTAGCGTCAATGCAGTTTTTGGTAACTTCGGCAATTTCCGGGCCTATGCCGTCGCCGGTAATCAGACAAACATCAATCATTGTGCTAAACTCCTAATAATTCCTGTGTTTTCGAAGCGGTAATACTAACTGCCGCAGGGGTTAAAGTCAAGAAAACACTTGCATAATCCCGACTTCTATGAGATAGTATACATTCCTTGCGGGATTCCAGACTCGCAATATCGAAAGTGTTCACAGTGTGCATAGCAATTCCTATTTAATATAAATATTTTCAAAACATTCCTTATAAATAGAAGTTCCTATGATCAAGGTGAAAATTCAAGATATTACTATTTTTGAATATTTTGAATATATGGTGATTAATTGGATTTTCTGTTTTAATTTGACCTTTTGGCGGATTATCTATATAATGCTTGCAGTTCGCTAGGGGTGGCCCGACGGCCTGAGAAAAACCCTTCGAACCTGAACAGGTGAATCCGCGTTTGCGGAGGGCCTGCGTAGGGAAGCGTAATGTTGAAAATCGAGATTCCTCCGCTTTGGTCGGAATGACATTTGCACGCAAAATCGCTTTCCTGAAATGGAGCGATTTTTTTTATTTACAGGAACAGATATGGCAACTCAACTGGAATTGGCACGGGCAGGCAAAATCAGCCCGGAAATGAAATATGTAGCAGGCATCGAAGACCTTGATGTCGCTTTCGTTCAGCAGGAAGTGGCGGCGGGCAGGCTGGTGATACCGGCAAATAGGCTCCACCTTGCAAAAAATCTCAAACCCGCAGGCATCGGCAGGTCTTGCACCGTCAAAATAAACGCTAACATCGGCACAAGCAGCGTGCGGTCGTCCATCGATGGCGAAATACACAAGATGCACGTTGCTATCGCTCACGGAGCGGACGCGATGATGGATTTAAGCACCGGCGGCGACCTTGACGCGATACGGCAAAGGCTCCTCGAAGAATGTCCGGTAGCATTCGGAACAGTACCAATCTACGAAGTGATAATCGGCAGAGATGTCGAGGACATAAACGAAAAAATCATCCTCGAAACCCTCGAAAAGCAGGCCAAGCAGGGAGTGGATTTTTTCACGATTCACGCGGGGCTTTTGCGGGAGCATCTGCCGCTATTGAAAAACAGAGTTTGCGGCATAGTCAGCCGAGGCGGTGCGTTGCTTGCAAAATGGATGGTGCATCATAATCGCCAGAACCTGATGTATGATATATTCGATGATATGTGCGATATTATGAAACAATATGACGTGTGCTTTTCGCTTGGTGATGGGTTACGTCCCGGCTGCGGCGCTGATGCTACCGATGCGGGGCAGATTGCGGAATTGCGGACGCTTGGCGAATTGACCGCACGGGCGCAGGAACGAGGCTGTCAGGTGATGGTCGAGGGCCCCGGGCATGTGCCGTTCAATCAGATACAGAAGAATATGGAAATGCAGTACGAGATTTGCAACGGCGCGCCGTTTTATGTGCTTGGCCCGTTGGTTACCGATTGTGCGCCGGGATATGACCATATCACGTCAGCTATCGGCGGCGTGGCGGCAGGGTTTTATGGAGCATCGTTCCTTTGCTATGTTACGCCGAGAGAGCATCTTGGATTGCCGGACGATGAAGATGTGCGGATGGGTGTTATCGCGTCGAAGATTGCGGCGCATGCAGCCGATGTCGCAAAGGGAAATAAGAAAGCTATCGCACGCGACAGACGTTTGAGCATCGCACGAGCGAATCTCGATTGGAAGACGCATATTGCGGAATCGCTTGACCCGATTACCGCAGCGAGAATGCACGATGAGGCTTGCAAGCAGAGCGGAATGAGCGCAGAGCCTAATGCGGATTATTGCACGATGTGCGGCAAGAATTGGTGCTCGGTGCGTATAAATAAAGAGATAAAAGCGAAGTTTTAAAAATTAGAAATCAGATTATAGATTACAGAGTGCAGATAGTAGATGCCGGATAATTCACCCTTTTCAAAAAGACGAAAAGGGTGCCACCCACCAGAACAATGTTATTTGTTATAATCCTGTTGGGGCTATTATTACTTTTACAATCAGATCGCCTTCTGTACGATTAAGATCGTTCTCGATGCCTTTCGGATTATGAATTTTCCCTTCCGGATCATATACAAAACATATAAGTGTTTTACAATCAGGATGAGCTTGATATTTCTGAATATCAATAATTAACTGGTCACCAATATCTTTGGCTCCAAGTCCATTTCTTGTTTTTTTGGTCTCAATAACAATTTGTTCTTTTTTCAGGAGAAAATCCATTCTATTTGAGCTTCCAGCGTAGCTTGGAGTCCATTCTTCCTGTCTAATATCATCAAAATGCAAAGTTAATAATCCATGCAGTAAATCTTGAACATCATACTCATCTTTGATTTCAATAGTCGAACGATTAACACGGCGTCTCAGCAATTGTCGTGCTACACGGTGAAACTTTTTACATAAATTTTCAATTATAGATATAGAATTAAGCGATGGCTGATTGTTTTGTTCAATGCCCCAGTCTTCTATTTCTTTAGTCATTGATTTTAGTTTAGCTTCAGCAGAATTTAAGCCATTCAAATATGTATCTCGATAATTGCTATCTGGCATTCCAGCATATACAACTGCACAGTAATAAGTAATTCTACTAAATTCTTTCGCATGGGCTTCTCGATCAGCAAAAATTTTTTTGAGGGCGACTATTGTATCTCTGTGCCATTGCTTAAATTCCTGCGAGCTAGAATCCAATCTTCTAAGGTTAGGTATATAGTTCAGTTTATTTTTGAGTATTTCAATAGCTTCTTCATTTGTCATAGAAATCCCTTATTTTGTACAATCGGTACCAATTCACATCACAACCAGTATCTTGCAGGAAATTATCCGTGTTAAAGTTGGATATGTCAATTTCTTTTGTCTTTTTAATGAAAATTTGTGTTAATTCGTGGCGAAAAAGAAGTGGGAAGGCCGATTCCTCGTCGCTTCGCTCACTCGGAATGACAAAGGGCTTGCACGAGGATGACAAGTGGGTGGCACCCTTTTAGAGCAATTTGGGCGCAACATATCTTCGTGACACACATTTATGCACCATACGCCCCTCCATTTTGATTATAATACAAGTGATTCAACAACTACCGCGGCACCAATGCCATGATGATTCAAATGATATTCAAATGTCCATTTTTCGTTATTGGGGCTAAAGCACCCAGGAACTATCCACTTGGGATTAAATACATGCAGCGGCCCAAGAATATTCTTGCGACCACCAATAACCTCAACAATTATATCTTTAACCGCAGGGTTAATCGCCTCTGTTATATCAGCAACAAAAGGTGCCCATGGCAATACAAAAAACTTTTCGCCGACATGTATAACCGCAGCGGTACACGATAGGTCTTCCAATCGAATAAATGTCCGGTTCTTATTTTTTATGCATGGCTTAAATGGTATCTTGTACTTAACCGCACCACTATAAAAATCCAGGCCCTGTCCAACCCATGAGCCAAGTTTGAGTTCCTTGACAGACCTCACTAATGTCATGTTATCGGGTGCAGGTGTTTTGGCTGCATCAAGCCTCTGGACACCAAAGTCGCCGATCAGATACAAATCCTCAAGTTCCATATCAGTTCTGTAGTTGAATTCGAGACATATTTCATTTGCCCCTTTTCGCAGGAATGGCTGAATCTTTATTGTCTTAAAATCTTCATCTACCCAGAATCCATTAATTTTGCTTACACAATTGCCATTGACTTTGATCTCAAAATCCTGTGGATTTTCTATCGTCAGATTGCATGACGATGGAATTTCTGTAATGTGGAAAGAAAACACCATCTGAGCAAAACCACGAGGCCGTGTATCTACATTACCATTTGCATAAAGATAATAAGGCTGCTGCTCAACTCCTTGCCTCGCACTCAAACCAAAACGCTTTCGTATAATCTCGTCAGCCTTCAGCGTTGGCATTAATTCTGAATATTCATCGCTTTCAAACTTGTACCTGCAATAATCAAGCGGCAAAGTATTGGGTTCTGTCAATTCCACTTCAAATGGACCATCAAAACTATTGCTCGCAAGTACTTTTCCAGCCGGATGGAGTTCCCTGGCATCAGGTGCATCAAGACCAAAGGTGAATATCGCTGACCCGCTTGGATCAAATCTGTGGTTAAACTCCAAACCGTCAACTGACAATTTAGCATCTATTCGCCATTTTTCGCCTGTAAGTGCATCCCATAAAATTACCGGCTCATTTGTATTTTTAATTTTGATAGTTGTTTCAACACTATCCTTGCGATCTTGTGATTGCGCAAAGAGCATTAAATTATCGTCGATTTGTTTTAGGAAAGACCAAATCTGGTTGCATTCCTTGCCGTCTCTCTTTATTGAAACTTGACGCGGCAACAGCTTTTCAAGTGCTATAACCATTGATTGTGAACTTTCATAACTACGAGAATTGGCAAGCAATGACTCCAGTTGTACTGATGGTGATCCATCCACTAAGCTTGCGCTCGGCAAAACACTCATTACGATACCGCCAGATTTTACAAATTGATCCAACAATTCTATGGTCGTACTTCGAAGAGTGATAACAGGCGGTATAACAACTACTTTGTACTGCATGTTACACATCACCAACCGGCCATTATTTATTTTACCATATTTGGCTATAAGGCTTTCATCGCCGAAGTCCCAGTCATAGTGATTCTCAGTAAGTCCATAAATTACCGATTTTAATGACGGCTGGAGCTCCTCAATAATATCATCGTCAAAAGTGCGGTTAAGGCTATGCGATCCCCATACGCTTTCAATAGGATGAATAACTAATATATCACGCACAGACTTGCCTTGGCTAAGCATTAAACTCACACGAGAAAGGTAATCCTCCACCGTTTTATAATATGGCCACCACGGTGAATGATCCAAGAGACTAGCCGGGCAATCGCGTTTAGCTCCACCAGCCAGGCTGTAATGCGATAAATGAGGACATAAAAAGTTGACCCCTCCGGCAAACTGCCAATCCGCTATGAACTTATGACCTTCAAGCGGCCAATCCCAGCCTGTACATCCATATAGTTCGCTCAATACTCTTTCCTTGCCCAACTGATCAGCGACTGACGTACATTGTTTAACCGTAGCCAACTGGTCCGCTTGATCTAACAGCATATCGACGCCGGGCCACTGCATATATTCATAATGCGGCATACATGAGCCGACAGCAGATACTTGCGGACTCAATGGCTCTTCCCAAAGCACATGGCCCGTAAGTATTAATGAATTATCTGCGCACCAATCACCAATCTGTTTGGTAAAACTTTCAACAAATAACTCTGACAACGTTCTGAAGTAATCGTATCTTGTTTTAGAAAAAGCCTGGTCAGCTTTGGTAAATATGATCTCGGGTAGATAAGGCAATAGATCATAACCTCGGCGTTTTGTAAATTCTTCGCGTAAATGGCGACTCCATGGACACTGAAAATTCTTCCCTTTCCGTCCAACTTGCCAATATCCATAATTAGGCTCATCAGTGAATATCGCAGGTATAAGCCCCCCGAAATCTTTTTCAAATCTTTCTTTATATTCTTGATGCGTCTGACGAATAAATTCGCCTACTGCATCTGGATTCATCGTATCAAGGTAAGTACCATCATTTTCCCATTGGCTGGGCTGTTGTATATTTATGTCAAATATAGCTAGCTTACCCCCCTTGTACACATCCTGCCCCGGATTGGTCAACTGCGTATATGAATTCAGAAACCCCTTATCATCCAATTGAACATTAAATACCCCAAGATGACCCTGTTCCGCTCTGTCATCCTCATTGGCAAATCTGCAACTGACAAACTGGGTTCGGTACTCCGTATTATTACGCGTTATATTGCCGCCGTTACTTCCGGATGGCCACCGATCCTCGTCATACAAATATGCTTTCATATCCAGGGAGCAAGCCTTTTCGACACAGGCACGAATACATGCAAACCATTCATCAGACAGGTACTGGGTTTTCAAACCATATCTGCTGTGCATAAAAAAACCGCCCATGCCAGCATTATGCATACTGTCTATCTGCCTGCAAAGACGAGAAATCTCAAGCTTACTGTTCCATGACCAAAACGGTGCCGGCCTGAAAATGGCAGGCGGATTCAGCCAGTTAGCTGTCAATTTACTGTATTTAAGCAAAGATTTTGTATTGGGCATATTTACTTTCTAAATCACGGTTGCGGTCTATTGTGACCACAATTGTGCTAAAAAAAATTTACAGTTCTAACTATTTAAGTAGGCCAATTTGTGCCAACATTGGCAAAAACGAATGTAATTCATTTACTGCATATATTTATACAACACTAATTGCAGTTGGTACATCATGCTTAATAATAGTACCATCTTTACGACGCTAGTGAGGGACTAACTCTCCAAACAGTCAGGCTTGCTAGTCGCACCACTTGCTCGGAATGTTCTCTTTTTCAGAATTTTCAGAAAATTTTCTCCTAATACTGGTCTGAGTTTTATGTCAGGCAGTGGTATAGACAGAAGCCTACCAATTTCCCATGCTTGATCATGCATTCCAGCATCACTTCCAAAGACAACTCTATCAAAGCCTACTTCTTTAATCGTTTCCATCCAATCAATGGTTGAACCGAAACTGCCGCAGAATTCCAGATAAACATTTTTTCGTTTTTGAGCCAGTGATACAGCTTGCTGCCGACCCGTATCATTTCCGCCGGAATGTCCTAAAAGGAAAAAAGCATTTTTATATTTTTCCGTAATCTTTTCAAGCAGAGATGGTTCATCAAATTGGCCCTGCCATGTATGCACTAATATCGGCAGCCGATATTGATCCGCATACTCCCATACAGCGTTGTAGCGTTCATCTGTAACCGCAACCTCCCAGTACGATGGCAACAGTTTAAAACCAATAAAAAAATCATCTCTAAAAAAAGAGTCTAATACATCCTTACCGATTTTTTTATAATAGTGTGGATTAAAAACAAAATATCCTTTGAACATATCATCTTTGCCCAACTCCTCTGCCACCTCACGGTTCCCAGTCAAAGGATCGCCGAACAATGCTGGAAAATGAGAAACGAACATTCTGGTTATACCGACACGTTGTGCTTGTTTTTTCATTGCAACAGTTATCTCGGAACCTGTTTCTTCGAATAACCAGCCACCGGTCGATGGTCCTGAGTGACAATGCGCATCAAGAATCTTCACATTTTCGATAGTTCGACCGTTTGCTACAAAATCCCATAGTGGCTTATCATCTCTCATTTTTATGCATGGAATGTTTTCCCCTTCGAGTGGCGGTAATCCAAGCATTTTTTCCATATTGCCATGAGCAATCAATTCATTTTCTTTTTCATTTATATCTGCAAAGGCAAGTCCTGAAATTGATGCACCATAATTGGTTTTATGCCCTGTGCCGAAAACAAGCCTTTCTGCCCCGAATTCTTTGCAAACGATTTTTATTGCGTCTCGCATATGAAACCAAGAAATATCAGACAGAATGTTCGATGATCGCCACATGATATCCAGCAGTCCATTAAAAGCAGGCCACATCGTGTGTGTAAGTATGAATGAACTCCTTGGAAAGCGGGCAGCCAACCTAACAATCGCCTGTGAGTCAACGACACAATTATCAGTATTGCGGTAATCCCATAAAATCACAGGGGACATGTCTTCCAGTTCTTCTAATACCCTTTCAATATTGCCAAGACTAAAACGGGAATGATGCGGAAAAATTCGTAATACAGCCTTGTTTTTTTTCAGATACTCGGAAATCCAACTCAAGGTTTTTTTTTCATAAAATAAAGCTGGAGTTATTACAAACGCAGGGATGAGCTGGTTTTTATGCTTAGCATTTTCATTCAAGTTCTTGCAAAGATTCTCGTTTCCTCGGCAGGGATTAATATCCCTGGCCTCAAGCGACCAGACCGCTGCCCGTCCAATGCCCAAGTATTCCATATGACTGATGTAATTTTCGACAGAAGGATATTCGCCATAGCCTTGGCAGCCGCAACCTACATTACCATTGACATCAAAATAATAATTATTCATAAAAACTAATTTTCTTCCCTAAACATTTTTTTAAGAGTCTGCAACGCTTTTTTGGGTCTGCGGTCTACTGTCACAACACCCCATGGACCAAACACTGTAACGTTGTCAAAATTTTTCTGATGGTAATAATCTGCCCATGACCACACCACCCCCCCGCTTACATGCTTATAACTAGAGATGACCTCCCATGCTTTTTCGAGGTAACCTGCCTGGATATCCTCCGAAATATGCATGTCGCCCGATATGTTTTTGATCGCCCGGCAGCCAAACTCGGTTATTAGCTTCGGCTTATCGGGAAAATATTGATTCTGTTTTTTCATGTATTTTAGCGAGGCAATTTTTACACGTTTGTTCATCTGCGAGGCATGATGACAGATCTCTCCCAAAACACTGCCATAGTACATATTATAGCAGACCAGATCCGCGTACTCAAAAGCTCGCTCGTTTTCAGTGTCCAGCCTGGCGACAAATGTCGCGAGCCTGCTTTTATCAAGCTGCTTGGTTTCATAGAGAAGTTCGCGCAGAACTTTAATTCCAACTTTGGTTTCTGACTTGCATTCATTTGCCATGCTCCACATGATAATTGACGGATGGTTCTTGTCTCTCCGGATCATGGCCGATAATTCTTTTTTTGCCTGGGGTAGGATTGCATCCGTCTGTCTGGCTTTTTTACCATGGAAATCCAAGCCCCACCAGTTCAACGGCAACTCCTCCATCATCAAAAATCCCATTTCATCCAGAAGCGATATCAACTCTGGCGATTGAGGATAATGTACTCTTATAAAATTTACGCCAGCTTTTTTCATTTCCTTCAGATCTTTTATGATCAGTTCTCTGCTGGGATTAGGGCCGAATTTTCCATATTCCTCATAACGATTTACCCCTTTAATAAAAAGAGGCTGACTGTTTAATAATATACTACTTCCTTTTACTTCTATTTTGCGAACACCGAATCGCTCTGAGGTTTCATCGATAATTTTCCCGTTTTTCTCAATTCTTACTTTGAAAACATATACAAATGGATTGTCCGGAGACCAGAAATTTGCCTGCGGTAAAAAAAACTCGATTTTATTTTTCTTAACCATGTCCGCTGGACAGTCGATTTTTTTATTAACCTTAACCCGCGTGGCACTGGCAGGAATGTGTAGCAATAAATCAAGGTCTACAGGTTTGTCCGTAAAATTAGTTATTTCTACTTCAGCATTGACCAATGCTCCTGATACATTCTCAGCACTGATTGCAGGTATCGCATTAATGCTTATATCGGAAATATGTATCATGGGGTAAGCCGCAAGACTTATCGAGCCGAGTATTCCTCCATAGTGCATCCACTCGATTTGATAAGTTGCTGGCAGCCAATCTATTCTTGGTTTATTATCCACCCGCAAAACCAGTTTGTTAGTTCCATGTTTTTTAAACAGGCCGGACACATCAAAATTGAAAGGCAAATAACCGCCGATATTTTCGCCTATATATACACCATTGAGCCATACCTTGGAGTAATAATTCACCCGTGCAAACTCAAGTCGGAGAAAATTCATAATCTCAATATCTGGAGTAGCAAACTCTACCGAATACCAGCCAATACCTTCATAGCCCCATAATGCGTCATCGTACAGATCCCAAGCTTTAGGTATCTCGACTTTCGACCAACTGCTGTTTTGAAAGTTTTTTGAATACCATTTTTCCTTTACCCCTAAATCAAAAATGTCGATTGAAAACCGCCAGCCATCTTTAATGTTGATTATCTGTCTGGCTAAACATTCTTTTGGGAGACTTCTGGTCAACTTACTCATTTTCTTAATAACCTTTGATTATTACCAGTTTACCATGGTTCTTACCAATCTTTACGTACTCTGCCCTGAATGCCATTGTCCCGATAGTGTCCCACGTGGCCATCAATAAAGCAAACGTTGTAACCCCTGCTGTGCCACAAAGGTAACCAAAAGGTTGATAGTTCCCAGCAACCATCTCCGAAGAGAGCCGAAGTTGAGGTCTCTGATAAATCATCTGCAGCCGTGAGAATGAATATTTGCAGCCACTGCTCCGCAGATATGACAAAATGGGCGACAACGCCTATCAGGCTCAAACTTTATCAGTGCCAAACTGGCATCTTCATGGTGTACAGTTTGTTTTGTAATTTTTACTCGCATAAATGGAAAGTACTTTGTTATACTAAGGTCGGACATTGTATGGCTCCTTTCATTGTTAAGTCTTTGGTCACACAAAACTTATCATATGAAAGAAATGCAATGTCCATATGTTTTTATTAACTGTTATTCAACTTTATTGAATAAGAACCAAAAAATATTAAAAATAAACTAAGCGGATGTCCGCTCTATCAAACGGGTAGTAATAAATTCATTCTCAGCGGCAGATTTGGGGTTATTTGTCCGTTTTACAAGCATTTTGAACAGCTTTTCGCTGAACTCTTTGTGATCAAACCCGAAGGTTGTCAGCGGCGGTGTGAATCTGGAAGCAAGTTCAATATCATCACAGCCAATCACGGCTATATTCTCTGGACATTTTATGCCACGCCTATTTAATGTATCTATAAGCCCCATAGCAACATAATCATTTGCAGCAACAAAAGCCTCAGGAATATTAACGAGCGAATCAAGCATTAGATTTGTGATTTTTGCGGCGGGCTGATAACGCGGCAGGCAAGGCCAACAATATTCAGCTCTGGGATCCAAACCCAATTCAGCAAATGCCTGGGCATATCCTTCATATTTAAGTGCGTCAATAATCCCCACATTCTTTTCCATACAGCCGATGAAACCAATCCGTCTATAATTTTTCTTATATAGATATTTAACTGCATCATAACCAACACGTTTTGCATCAATGCACACCCTTGGAATAGAAATTTCACTGCTCCACATGCAATGAGCATAAATTACGGGCACCCCAACCTTTTCCAGTGACGCGATTTGAGAAAGATTGCGACCCTGGTAAATAATTCCAAACAAACACTCATGATCAAGTACAAATTGCGGTACGCTTTTTAGCACATCCAACTCATTCTCATGAACAGGAAAATGCGCGACCGTGTAGCCTTCAGAGGCAACCTGCCGCATTACAAATGAAATCAAGTTGTCCCAGAAATTATCTAAATTATTGATGCTGTCAGGAACCTCACTATAAGTAGTCAAAAATAAAACAGTACTGTGCTTCTTAAGGACAACGGAATCTTTATTGGACTCGTTCCGCTCAAACGCATTCTCGCCCACAAACACCCCAACTTGAGGCTTCGAAACTAACAACCCATCTTGCTCAAGTTCTTGAATCGCTTTGTTTATAGTGCCGATACTTACACCGTATTTCTTACCCATTTCACGTAATGAAGGTAATTTGTCCCCCGGCCTTAGCTTATTATTTCGCACATGCGCAAGAATCAAATTACGAACTTGCTGCCTGTAAGTGACCGGGGAAATTACGCTGATACCAACCTTGCTTTTTTCGAACGGCATGTCTAATATTTTACTCATTCTTACACCTTATTTAACAATGTAATGGAGAATTAATTATAACAGATTCACTGTTCATCTGTCAACTGTTTTTTATTTACACAAACCATATCATATAAACCACAAAACTTTACAGATAAACGTTTTATGTAAAACAAATTCAAATTTAAACTCAAAAAAACTTATGTACTCCGTGAACAGTATAACAACCTAATCTTCTGGCCAACCTTTAAATACTACATTTTAAGTGTTTATTTGTCAAATACTTATCTTCAAATCCAGCTTCGCAATGCATTTTTGCTGTTTTTACAAATTAGTACATTTTTTTTAAAACATTTAAGACCTTTGCAGGAGTAAATTGGTAAAAATAAATCCCTGATAATCAACAAATTACATTATTATCGGAGCTTCTGCAACGCCAATACTCAGTTCCCTTTCTTTAGTACAGTCTTTCTGAGAGAAAAAAACCCTTGACGCTGGACAGGCGGTGCGATAAAGCTAGGTGGCAGCCGTTGTTATGCTGCCACCTAAATCTTTTAACGCGTAGTACTATGAAACTGGCAAACTCATGGACAGTCGACTGCGAATTCTCACTTACTTAAGGCTTAATAGCAATGCTCATCATAGCCTTATACGATGATGAGCCAAGCGTAACCACAGTATTGCTGTAAGCCCCGGCTGTCGCCATCACATCTGTGGCTATACCAATGCCGCCGCCGTTGCCAGCGATTACGGTATTGTCGGTACGTTCGGTAAGACTTGCCATATCAGTGTTTATCCAGTTCGAAAAGTTCGACGTGCCGGTTGCGTCAGGGAGAGCGGATGCAATGGCAACTACGACAAGAGTATTACTAGCCGTTGTAGTCGCACCAGGAATGGAGCCGCTTGTATCCGATACAGCCTCAACACCACCTATTGTTACATCCCATGGATTGCCGGAGCTAACTGCACCACGA
>CAMDDF010000041.1 GCA_945890885.1 Candidatus Kuenenia stuttgartensis
CAATTAGTCAGTATTTAATCAAACCCCTGAATTCTACAGATTTTGCCATCCCGAGCGAAGCCGAGGAATCTCCTTTTACTTCTTTTTAGACGCAGATGACGCGGATTTTCAGTTTCAATAAAAGCCGAGTCGCGGAAGCGACCGGACATTATGAAAGCGTCGAGCGCAATCGATACGATAATTTTCGTAGGGGCGGTTCGCGAACCGCCCGAATCAAATTACCAACCCCCTGAATAAATCAGAGGGCTAACGGATTTCTAAGGCTCTAATAACTCGTTAGCCTGCCGATTCATTCGGCAGGTTCATAATCCAGAAAACGCCGAAGGCGTTAAATAACGATAGCCCCCGGTAAAGAGCGAAGCTATGCAACCGGGGGTAAATAATTCCAACCACCCGCGACCCCAATGGGGCCGAATAAGAATAGAACAGATTATAGAAAATAGATTATAGATGTTCGACCCCGTAAGGGTCGTTTTGTTTTGCCTGCCTTTTACCCCGAGTTTCGCTCCGCTCACACGGGGCTATCCATATTAAACCGCTTCGCGGTTTCTCTTTGCCACAAATTAACACGAATTTTCACGAAATTGTCATCCCGAGTGAAGCCGAGGAATCTCGGTTTCTTTAACTTCTTACTTTCACCTCTCACTTCTTATTTCTTTTCGGATATCCAGTCCATTTAGGCCATCTTGCAACCAATAATTATTTGACTATCCGGCTTTAATCGGCCATAATGACCGCCAAAGAACTAAAATACCTCGCTCGCTGCGTCGAGCGATTAAAAGACCAGACAAAAACAAGCTGTGAAAACAAGATGGAAAGTTTTGTTTAGAAATAACAGGGTGTGCAAAACCTGCTCCGCAGAATTTGCACACCCTACCAACTTATTATAAGGACTGTGTAATTTATTGTTCGGTCACGAATTCAATCAGAGAGAAGCGAGGATTCAGAGATAGGAAAAGGCACTGTGAACGAAGCTTTCGACGATATAATACGCGAATACATCGACTTTGTAAACAGGCAAGTTGGTGTTTACATGGATGCGCTCGCTGGATTTGAAGGACATCGCACTCGCGTTGAACGTCAAGTTCACCGCATCAGTCGGGCAATAAAATCTTCTATTGATAACACGGGGCAACGTGTGGTTGTTAGAGCCAGCTACGAAGACCCCACGCAACCTGATGTAATCCATAACCGTATAATTAGAGCAAGTGATTATATTGCAGCTAATTCTGAAGGCGGCTCCAATGCTCAGCAGCACTCACAAGCAGTATTGGTATTCTTATATGCTTATTGGGATGAGGAAATCAGGCCGCGACTCGCAACTTCAAAGAGCCTTGACTTGCAAGAAATTAAATCCGATATAATGGGCGATCTGCGACTATTGAGACATAATATTCTTCATAACAAAGGTATTCTCGGCCCCAGAGATCACAAACGCTTGAAGAAGTTGGGCGACATATTCGTTGCCGATAAGCCAGTTCATATTTCTTATAAAAACATGCAACGAATATTTGTTCTTATAAAACAGGATTGTGCAAGAATGCTATTGGAGTGGCTGGATGTTAAAAACGCACCAATTCGGTCAGATGATATCGTGGATATCGCGATTCAAAAACCCCCGATGGCATAAGCGGGTTTTGCACACGCGGAATCATTTAATAAAAGAGATTGGACGAGTCCAGCAAAGCTGGATAAATATTTAAGAAGCAACAGGCACTTGTTATAGAGACAGTAATATTTTCATTAGGAGTAAATAAATGAAGGCTCAAACACTTATAAGAGATATGGAAACAGATATCCAAAACTTAGAAAAGGACGGTATAACTGAAATTAAGCTAAAGAACTTCAAAGCATATCTTGAAGAAATCAAAGAGATAGCAAAAGAGCAGGAAGAAAAGGACGTTTTGCAAACTCAACGTGACTTAGCTTTCTATGCTGCTAAAGAAACAAGTAAAATTGAGTACTATAAAGCTAGAGCAAAAAGAAACTCTGATGGATTCCATGCAGTTATAACTATTGGACAAGGTGCTCTCAAAAGCGGTGCCTTAATAAATGGAGGTGCATGTGTTGCGTTGCTTGCTTTTATAGGAAACATCATCACGAAAGACACTTCTATGACATCCGATCTTTCCACGGCCTTGTTGATATTTGGAGGTGGGCTTCTTTTTGCCGCAATGTCGTCAGGAACTACTTATTTGGCTCAAGTAAATTATGAAACAAAAAAAATTAAAAAGGCATTTATTTTTCATTATTTAACTATTTCCTTTG
Organism: Candidatus Kuenenia stuttgartensis; assembly: GCA_945890885.1. GTDB lineage: Bacteria > Planctomycetota > Phycisphaerae > Sedimentisphaerales > CAMDDF01 > CAMDDF01. Next base: position 2,269 of record CAMDDF010000041.1, read on the forward strand.
TAACTTTATCCTATCTTTCATTTTTACTTGGCGGTCTACAATCGTGGCAGACAATACATGAATGGGAACCACAAAAGTCAGTAGAACGTGTAAGTTCTATTCAATTAAATTTAATAAATAATAATTAAGCCCAAGATTTAAAAATGCTATATTACTGCAACTTGTGGTTTGAGCAGCGGCAGCTTGATTGTAAGGTAATGCTTTTATTTCATCAGTTTTTGCACACGCGAGCGGGTGGTACCCTTTTCGTCTTTTTGAAAAGGGTGAATTTCGAAAGAAAAACCGCTGAGCGGTTTAATATGGATAGCCCCGTGTGAGCGGAGCGAAACTCGGGGTAAAGATAGAACCCAGTCCAACCTGACCCTGTAGAGGTCAGGAATTAGGATTAGGAAGAGATTCCAGTGACACTTCTGTCGGAGTCTGGATAGATTTGTCCTTGAGCAAGGCCAGAAAAAGCAAACCTATTATTGACAGAAACGCCAACAGGCACCATGCAGGATGACGGCCCTTTGCCTTGGCATAATAAGCAAAGCCTGTAAGAAGCAGTACACTGCCGACCAGAAGCATAATTGCACAAGTAGCCTCCTGAAGAGAATATCCTCCTAAATGTGTCATGAAATTTCCTGCGATCTGCAGAATAAAACCAGGGATACCAAAATAAAAACTCTTGCGATTGTAATGCTGAATCATTTCCAAGTCTCCAATTATAAACCAATGTTAATCAGTGTTTAACATTCTATTCTTGACTAAATAAATTAATTTATCCGATGAAATAACACCACAAACAACCCATAACCCAATCCTTGTCGGAGATTATCCATCTTAAAAGAATGTATGTCAATATTTTTAATCCTTTTTTGCAAAAAATCTGCGTAATCCTCGCAATCCGTGTCTAAAAAAGCAGAAATCAGATTACAGAGAACAGAAAAGAAAAAATGACAAAAATTCGAGTAAATTTGTGTAATTCGTTGTAAAAAGAAAGATTTCAGACTGGAAAAATCATTTTTCAGGTTTGATTTGCGGCAAATCATGTTTGCAATCGCCAATTGTAAACTTACAAATCGAAATATCACGTTTACAATCGCCAGATGTTGGTTTACAAATGGTAGATGTAAATCAGCAATCATCAAATGTAAACCCGCAAGTATCGGATGTAAGTTTGCAATCATCAAATGCAGCGTTACAATTGCCATATGTAAGCTTACAAACGTCAAATGTAAACGTACAATCGCCGATTGTAAGCATCATTCTTGAACTTTTTTACATGAAAATCGGTTTCTTAAGTTCAATATATCCAATATCTTACGGCAAAAAGCGTCCGGAAAACACAAATTTTTCAAAACAGGACACTAAATTGCCCCTGTCAATTTGACGAAGAAATAATCAAGACATCAGATTTCAGAAATCAGAATTCAGAAAATACAAAAATCAGCGGCATCTGCGAAATCTGCGGTTAATAAAAAGAATTCGAGTTAATTCGTGTAATTCGTTGTTAAGAAAAACAGGGAGTCATAATAATGGCAAGGTATCCAAGAACGCAGAACGAAATCGCCGCACTGGCCGGCAGGATAATAAACGGCTACAAAGAACACCCGGCCGACTTTCCAAGTGCCGACCCCGATGCCGTACAGGCGGCACTCGATAGCTTCAATGAACTTTCAAACCAGCTCACACAAGCTAAGGCTCAGGCAACGCTGATCGCAAAGGAAAAACAGCGTGCGTTCGATGAACTCAACAAGGTATTAAAAGGACAGATAAAACGCTCCGAAGCGGATGCCGTCGATGAGCCTGTGAAACTTACCGAAATCGGATGGGGCACAACGGCTCAGCGCCAACCGCTAACCGCTCCGCATCAGCCAACCGGTCTGGTCTGCACATCACAGGGCGATGGAACCGCGAGCTTCGAATGGGAAAAGGCCGCGACCGGAAGCAGGCCGACAGGTTACATCCTGCAAAGAAGACAGGCAAACGGTGCCGGTCAGGAGTTCGGCGGATGGCAACTGGTTGACTTTTACTATGATAATATGATAACCGCCAGCGACCAGCCAAAGGGTGTCAAGCTGGAATACCGCGTCATCGCTACAAACCCGGCAGGACAGTCAATGCCAAGCAATATAGTGGCGGTAGGATTCGTGGGAGCGATAAGAAGTGAGAGGTTAGAGGTTAGAAGTAAATAGTAGTCAGTCGCCAGTAGTCAGTAATGAATCAGAAAATTCAATCTCTATTGGCTATTTGCTAATGGCTAATCGCTAATAAATCTGTGTCCATCAATATCAAAAACGCAAATTCATAAGCGACATCACAGAACCTAAATTACTTTTTAAGCCTTGACACAGTCTTCTATTAGATTTATAATGTCATCTAATGTTATTTTTGTAGGGGCATCGAAAATGTCAAATGATTCGCATCGTAAAGTAGGTTTTGTTTGCACTTTCCCTCCAAGAAAATGCGGCATAGCGACTTTCACAAACGATTTAATCACTAATGTCAAGCTCGCTGCTGGCGATAATTTCGAGCCGCTCGTGGTGGCGATGGAAAACACCCAGGAAAACAAGTATTCCAGCCCCGTAAAATTTGAAATACGCAAAAATGTCAAAAACGACTATGTCAGCGCCGCCGATTACATCAATTTCAGCAACATCGACCTCCTTTCCGTTCAACACGAGTTCGGCCTCTTCGGCGGAGACGCAGGCTCATATCTCAACATCCTTCTAAGAAATGTAAAAGCACCTGTCTTTACAACGCTACACACAATCATCGAAGAACCGGAACCGGAATACTATAAATCACTCATCGATGTCTGCAAGGCCTCCGAAAAACTGATCGTGATGAACGAAAGAGGCATCGAAATGCTGAAAAGAATTTACAGCATCCCGGACAAAAAAATTATCCTCGTGCCTCACGGGATACCGGACTTGCCGTTTGTCGACAGCAACTACTATAAACATACATTCGGAATGGAAGGACGAAGAACGATTCTAACTTTCGGCTTGCTCGGAAGAAGCAAAGGTATTGAATTTGTCCTCAAGGCCCTGCCGGAAGTTATCAAAGTCGAGCCGTCAGTTCTATACATCATTTTGGGAATGACCCACCCGGAGGTCAAAAAATTCGAAGGTGAATCATACAGATTCGAGCTTCAAAGAATGGTGAAAGACCTTGGTCTGTCGGAAAATGTTATTTTCCACAACCGATTCGTAGGCGATGAAGAGCTGCACAGTTTTCTCTGCGCGGCGGATTTATACGTTACGCCGTACATTAATCCCGAACAGCTAACAAGCGGCACACTCGCATTTGCCGTTGGAACCGGAAAAGCCGTCGTATCAACTCCATACTGGGCTGCCCAGGAGCTTCTCGATCAGGGACGCGGAAAACTCGTTAAATTCGGCGATGTGAAATCAATGGAGCAGGCGCTTACAGATATTCTAAAAAATGACAGCCTCTTCTATGATCTAAGACGAAGAGCGTACGAATACGGCAGAGAAATAACCTGGCCAAGAATCGGCGAAAAATACTGGGAAATGTTCAGCGAAAAAAAAGCGTCCGTCGGCTATGGAATTTCCGCAAAATCCGCAGAGCCGGAAATTGGAATCCTCGACCTGCCGGAACCGCCGCTGGAACATCTCAAGAGAATGACCGACGACACAGGCCTTTTCCAACACGCAAAATTTACCATACCAGACCGCGAGTACGGCTACTGTACCGATGACAACTCACGCGCTGTAATAGTAATGAACAAGTATTATTCACAGTACCCAGAACAGGAGGCGTTCAGGCTCTTTGAAATATATATGTCATTCATTATGCACGCACAAAAATCCGACGGTACTGTAAGAAACTTTATGAACTATGACAGACAATGGCGGCAAGGCGAGCCGCCGCACGATGGACTCGGCAGATTTCTCTGGGCCATCGGTTCGGTTATCGCAAAGCCGCCGTCACCAGCATATCTTTCGATTATCAAAACCTGTTTCGATGAATCCGTCCAGCACGTTCCATCGCTGACACCAAGAGGGATGGCGTACGCAATTTTCGGAATGGCAGACTACCTGCGGCAATTCCCAGGAGCAAGCGACATAAAAAGATTTATGGCGATAGCGTCAAATAGACTGCTCGAAATTTTCAAAAAATACAGCGCCCCAGACTGGATGTGGTTCGAGCATATTCTGGCCTACGACAATGCCGTTCTGCCGTATGCACTCTTTGTCGCGTCAGCAAATGGCGGCGGCGATGAGATGCTTCAGGTTGCGATACAAAGCGCAAACTTCCTGCTCGAAAACACTTTCGATGGCGAAAAATTCAGCTTTGTCGGCTGTCAGGGCTGGCACAAAAAAGGACAGTCACGCGCACAGTTCGATCAACAGCCAATCGAAGCGGCCAGCACTGTTATGATGCTGAAGACCGCCTACGACATCACCGGAAATAAAACATATCTATCGCTGCAAAAAAGAGCCTTCGAGTGGTTCCTCGGCGAAAATGATCTGGGAATCCCATTATATAACTTCAAAACAAAAGGCTGCTACGACGGACTCGAAGCTGGCGGCGTAAATCTCAATCAAGGAGCAGAAAGCGTTTTAAGTTTTCTGACAGCCCTGCTATGCATAATCGAAAGCTATTCTACGCAAACAAATAATAGCCACAAAAATGAATTACCTGCTGAAGACTTAGCAGAAAAAAATATCCCTGTCGCCGAAAAGGCAAAACCTGTTCAGGAGCCTGTCTGAGATATTGTGAATATGAAAATAGCGACATTCAACGCCAACTCAATACGCTCAAGGCTTGGCATCATACTGGCATGGCTCGATGAGCAAAAACCGGACATTCTTTGTGTACAGGAAACGAAGGCACAGGATAAAGATTTCCCCATAAATGAAATCACCAGCGCAGGATTCAACTGCGTATTCAAAGGACAGAAATCATACAACGGCGTTTGCATCATCAGCCCGCACAAAATCGAAAACGTCGAGATCGGCCTTGACGATGAACCCAAAGACGAATCCCGAATAATCAAAGCGTGCGTCAACGGCATAAATATCGTAAACACTTATGTCCCACAGGGCAGAGAGATGGAATCAGAACATTTTCAATACAAGCTGGAATGGTTCAAACGTCTGAAAAAATATTTCGATAGCCGGTTCACTCCGGAAAGCAGCGTTATCTGGCTTGGTGATTTAAATGTCGCACCTGAAGACATCGACGTACACGACCCAGTTGGACTTAGGGGCCACGTCTGCTTTAATGAACAGGTAACCGCCGCAATGTACGACACAATGAATTGGGGATTTACGGATTTATTCCGCCTGCACAACAAAGATGCTGGCCAATACACTTTCTGGGATTACCGGGCTTTCGGCAGCATCAAACGAAATCTCGGCTGGCGGATTGACCATATCATGGCAACAAAACCATTAGCACAAAAATGCACTAGCAGCTATGTTGACAAAATCCCAAGAACACTACCCCAGCCAAGCGACCATACGTTTTTGATTGCAGAGTTGCGGAAAGAATAACCGCGTATGCAAACAACTTGCACACCCTACCAACTTCTCTGTAAATGTTTCAAATTTTTAATTGTCTATCGAAATAGCCAATTCTTGCGTATGCCCGCAAACTCTCTTAATCCTTTCTGGTCACGAGCTTGTAGTGCGAAGTTCATAGTAATTATTTGAAATATATTGAACTTGATTCTCTCATCTGTGGTTAATCCAGCATGTGATATCGCTTGTTCAAATTCATTACATATATCTTTGAGAATATTGGCACAGTCACGTCGCCAAAAATCCTGTTGGTAACCTCTATGGTTATATTCGTCGAGGAGGCCTTCAGCCACTTTACGCTCTTCCACCGTTAATGCCTCAACAGCGGCTGACAACGCCAATTCAAGAAGTGGCCCAACCTTCCTTAAATGTTGCTGGACGAGTTTTCTGTATTCAGCTCCTTTGAATTGTTCTTGGAGTTGATTCAGATCAACCTCACGAATTTGTGCACGTATTTCTGGATTCATCTTTATCTGCTGGGACAGAGAGACTGCCGGTAGGGTGTGCAAGTTCTGCGAAGCAGGTTTTGCACACGCAGACAATTTTGGTATTGATTTATTCATCGAATTCCTTAACGAAAATATTTCCGACATTGTTTTGCATGTCAGACCTCTGAAAAAACCATTTTGAACAATTAACGATTATTATTCTGAATCATTTCAGATTTTATTTTATCGTGTCGCTTACACTTTATCCGGCAGCTTCCGCTGCTCGGCTTCAATTTCCGGGTCACCGCCTGCGCAGGGATAACAGCGTGGCACAGATATTATTTTTTTAGCTAACCTGCCCCTCAGAATCATTCATATCACCGCCCATGTCATTATCTCGCCGGGCAGTTCTTGTGGTTTTCCCCTCCGCCTTATCCCTAAGCGCATCCGGATTCTTCGATTTATCTAGCATCTCATCAAGAGCAATTTTGCCAGCAGCATAAAGATCCCACAGATGGTCATCCAGCAATTGCATGCCAAGTTTTTTACCGGTCTGGATGCTGGATTCAATACGATAGGTCTTATTTTCACGGATAAGGTTAGCAATAGCAGGGGTAACAACCATAAATTCATATGCCGCAACTCGGCCTTTACCTGTCTTCACCGGGCAAAGCGCCTGGCTAAGAACAGCAATAAGATTTGTGCTAAGCTGTACCCTGATCTGCTCCTGCTGATTTACAGGAAAAGCATCAATGATACGATTAATTGTACCCTGACAGCCCGTTGTGTGAAGCGTACTAAAAACAAGGTGGCCTGTTTCAGCGGCACTAATAGCAGCTTCAATTGTTTCAAGGTCTCGCATTTCGCCGACAAGAATTACGTCCGGGTCCTGACGCAAAGCGCGTTTCAACGCCTCAGAGAACGACGGAACATCGACACCAACTTCTCTTTGGTTTACAATCGATTTCTTGTGCTTATGGTAATACTCAATAGGCTCTTCCACCGTAATAATATGGCGATCAAAATTTTCATTAATATAGTTAATCATCGAAGCCAACGTAGTCGATTTTCCACTACCTGTCGGGCCTGTTACAAGAAACATTCCTCGCGGCCTTCGGCACAGGCCAGCACATATCTTAGGCAATCCAATCTCGTCGAAACTCAAAAGCCTTGAAGGAATAAGACGAAGAACCATCGAAAGACATCCCTTTTGCCTCATCACAGCAACACGAAAACGTGAGTCTTCACCAAAACCAAAAGCAAAGTCGGTGCCACCACGTTCCTGAAACTCTTCCTGATTTCGCTCAGGCGTAATACTTTTCATCAACGCAATAGTATCCTCGGGCTCAAGTACCTTCGTATCAAGTGCGCGAAGTCCGCCGCTAAGTCTCAATATAGGGGGCCTGCCAACAACGATATGGAGGTCAGAGCCTCCCATTTTAACACAAGCCTCAAGCAGCCTATCAATATGTACAGTTGCCATTTTAAATCCTTATTGTAATTACGTTAATCAACAACCAAACCTTCAGCCTGACTTGTTCTTGCAACTTCTTCAGGCGTTGTAATACCTTTGAATATTTTATTTTTTCCATCATCCAGAAGCGATTTCATACCGCCCGCTTTGGCAGCTTTTCTAAGTTCGCTGGAAGTAGCGTGAGAAAACGCCAGCTCTCTAAGTTCCGCGTTCAATTCCATCAGCTCAAATATGCCAATACGTCCCTTATACCCCTTGCCGCTGCACTTGGCACAGCCTCTGCCCTTGTAAATATGGTTTTTGCGAAGGTCTTCGGGCTTGATGTTCAAAAGCCTCAGATATTGCGGATTAGGATGCTCATCCACTTCCCTGCACGCAGGACATAATTTACGAATAAGACGCTGGGCAAGAACAGCCTGAATAGCACTTGCCACAAGGAAAGGCTTGACTCCCATATCAATCAAACGTGTAATAGAACCAGGAGCATCATTAGTGTGCAGCGTACTGAAAACAAGATGGCCCGTAAGAGCAGCCTGTATCGCAATATCTGCCACAAGCCCGTCACGAATTTCACCGATAAGAATAATATTAGGCGACTGTCGCAACATAGACCTGAGAATTTTATCAAATGTAAGACCAATATCGTGCCGAACCTGACACTGATTCATTCCAGCAAAATTATATTCGACGGGGTCTTCAGCAGTAATAATTTTCTTATCAGGCCTGTTGAGTTCCTGCAAAGCCGCATACAATGTCGTCGTTTTACCACTACCTGTCGGACCTGTTACAAGAAATATGCCGTTTGGTCTTTTAATAATATTCTGGAACCTGTCATAATCGTCCTGTTCAAATCCCAGTGCCGCAACACCGATATTAACCGCATCAGGCCTTAAAATACGCATTACCACGCTTTCGCCGTGATATGCGGGCAACGCTGAAACACGAAAATCAATATCCGTACCACCAATATTTCGTTTAATTCGGCCGTCCTGCGGTGCGCGTCTTTCAGCAATATCCATACCCGCAAGAATTTTTAAACGCGCTATCATCGGAGCCTGCATATTTTTGGGAATATCATCACGTTCGGTACATCTGCCGTCAACACGATAACGAACACGAACACGGTTCGACATCGGCTCAACGTGAATATCCGAAGCATTCATTCTGTAGGCTTCATCGATTATAAGATTAACAAGCCTGATAACCGGGCCTTCGTCATCCTCCTCAGCCTGCTGGGCAAGCCTTATCTCTGCCTCAATTGTGTGCCCTGCTTCTTTAAGCTCCTGAGCGGTAGCATCGATACTACTTCGCACCTCATCAAGATTTTTAATTATACAAGCTCTGATTTTCGAAGGCGGCGCAAGACAGCAGGTCAGCTCGGTATTTAGCCTGAAACGAAGCATATCAAGCGTATCTAAATCCATGGGGTCGGTGATGATAATTTTCAGCCTGCCGTTGGCCTGACCAAGCGGCAAGACATTATGCTTCATAATAATTTCTTTGGGAATGAGCTTTAATCCACTTTGGCTCAGCGGCGTTTCATCGAGGTCAATATATTCCATTCCAAACTGCTGGGACATCGCCCGAGTCAGCTGTTCCTCGCTTATCAGATTTTTTTCAACAAGGTACTCGCCAATTCGCTGATTCGACTGCCTCGAATCAAGTATCGCCTTTTTCAGAGATTCCTTGTCCAGATAACCCAATCTGTATATAATCTCGCCTAAGTGTCTTTTTTTCTTTATCATCTACCTTCACTTACAAATTATTTTAAGCTGTGCATTTTAACATAAAAAAGGCATCATAGTCAAACTACATTTAAGGATACCTTAAGTCTTAAGAGATTAAGTGCCATCTGGGCAGTTCTCAATCGAATAAATTCACGGTCCCGGGAGAATTTAAACTCACGGACATCACAATTTTTTCCATCAGCTATGCCGATATATACCAGCCCAACGGGTTTTTGTTCGGTTCCACCGTCCGGGCCTGCTATGCCGGTAACCGCTATCGCATAATCGGAGCCTGATTTTGCCTTTGCACCTATGGCCATCTGCCCGGCAACTTCAGCACTTACCGCGCCATATTTATTGATGGTTTCATCATCCACGCCAAGCTGCAAAATTTTGGCCTGATTGGAATATGTAACCCAACCAAAGGTAAAATATTCGCTGGCTCCCGGAACATCGGTTATCATTTTTGAAATCAGTCCGCCGGTACAGGACTCCGCTATCGCAAGAGTTTTACCCGTACGCCTAAGAAGGTCTCCGACAACATTTTCAAACTGCTGCTCATCGTAGCCGAAAATAATATCACCAAAAATATCCTGAAGTTTTTTGAGATCGCTATCGATAAGCTGCTGGGCATCTTGCTCATTTTTTGCCGTCGCGATAATATACAGCGTAATTACGCCGCAGCTAACGGTACAGTTTACTAGCGGGTTTCTGTCCCTTGTCATTAAATCACCAAGCATCTCCGCAATTGTTGATTCACCTTTACCGAAGAGCTTGACCTTTTTAACTTTGATTACCGTACCATCAGAAATTTTTTCTAATTCAGGCTCGACAGATTCAGCAAACATCCGCTTCATTTCAGACGGCACGCCCGGCATAGAAAATATAATTTTGCCGTCAAAATCAACTTTAAAACCCGGAGCTGTTCCGAGATTATTGTCAATTATTTGTGCGCCATCAGGAAACCATGCCTGAAGTTTATTTTTATCAGAACACACCCATCCCATACGTTTGAAATAACTCTCTATTTTTTGCCAGGCCAAATCATCGAAATATAAATCCTCGCCGATAAATTCTGTTATACCGTTTCTGGTTATATCATCATCGGTAGGACCAAGGCCGCCGGTTACAATGATAATATCAGCCTGTTCCGCCGCCCGTTTCAATGTATCGCTAATTAAAGCAACATCATCACCAATCTTAAATATGCTGACAACAGGCACAGAAAATTTCAGCAGCCGTTTGGCAATCCACGAGGAATTCGTATCGACTACATCGCCCGAAATAAGTTCATTTCCAACGCTTATTATACACGCCTTTTTCATATTGTCATATCTCGATGAATGCTTTTATTACTCCGTCGTTATAATTGGCCACAAGCTCAAAACCATCTTTAGCACGGGCAAGTTCAAATTTATGCGTAATCATAAAATCGAGATTCACCTTGCCGGACGAAATCGAATCAATGGCCTTGTCGGTACATTCATTCTGCCGACGTATGTTTATTACAGTGATCTCTTTTCGCCTGAGCTTGTCAATTTCAAAAGTGATTCTATTTTCGCGAGGAATACCGACCAGTATCAGCTTTCCGCCGGGCTTTAAAAGTTCGACTGCCTGATCGATAGTATCCTGCTGGCCCGCACATTCATAGGCGATATCTATACCCAAAGGCTCCTTAGCACGGATTATCTCGACAATATCTTCCGCATCAGGATTACCCGCCCAGACCGCCCCTGCTTTTTTCGCTGCCTGCATTCTCTCAGCTATTTTTTCCGTCGCGTAAATCTTTCCGGCACCTTCCGCTTTTGCAGCGGCAAGACAACCAAGCCCAATCGGGCCGGAACCTAATATCAAAACGCTCTGGCTATGCTTTAGCAAGCTTTGCTGAACTGTATAATAAGATATAGCAAAAGGTTCGCAAAGCACACCCTGCTCAAACGACATATTATCCGGCAGTAAAAAGCAACTCGCCTGCGGCATAACGATATATTCGCACAGGCACCCATCACCCTGACCGGGAGTTCCCAAAAATGACAGGCTCCTGCACGTATTGCCCCTGCCTGATTTGCACTGGTCGCAGCTATGGCAATTCACCGCAGGGTCAACCGCGATTCTATCGCCGGGCTTTAAATTTTTAACACCTTTGCCAACAGCCTCAACAACGCCTGCACATTCGTGGCCGACAAGATATGGATATTTTACTATCTGCGAGCCGATTCTGCCGGTCTCGTAATAGTGTATATCACTGCCGCAGATGCCGACCATTTTAATTTTGATGAGCACATCGAAATCATTTTTAATTTTCGGTACAGGCATATCAATGATGCCCATTTCCTTGATTCCTGTAAGTACCGCTGCTTTCATTTCAAAACCTGTTTTAAACATTGAATCTGAAATTTATTATATCGCCGTCCTGAACAATATAGTTTTTGCCTTCAAGCCTTGCCTTGCCAGCAGCCTTGACCGCCTTTTCATCGCCGAGAGCCTTTATGTCCGCATAGCTAATGGTCTCTGCACGGATAAAGCCGCGTTTGATATCGCTGTGTATTTTGCCAGCTGCGTCAACTGCATTGGTGCCTTTTTTAATCGTCCACGCCCTGCATTCATCCGGGCCAGAGGTCAAAAAGCTGATTAAGCCCAGAGTCGAATAACAGCTCTCGACAAACTTTAGCGCCGCTGATTCTGTAATCCCTAAATCTTTCATAAATTCCACTCTGCTGTCCGCATCAAGCTGAGATAATTCGCATTCAATCTCTGCGGAAAGGCTGATGGTCTGCATATCGGTATCAAGCTTTATTTCCTGACCAATCTGTTTTTCGCCAATGTTTATCACTGCCATCATCGGCTTCAACGTCAAAAATCCGAACGAGCGAATCAGCTCCAGCTCTTCTTCGGACTGCACAACCGTACTCATCGGCTTTTCCTCTTCAAGTGCCGCTTGGAATTTAAGCATCAACTCAAGTTCCGCCTTATCCTGACCCTGTCTTTTTGACGGCTTCTTGATTTCCTTTTCCAGCTTTTCAACACGATTGGCGACAAGCTCAAGATCCGAAAGCAAAATTTCAGTCTTGAGTTCAAGAAGGTCACGCTGGGGATCAACCTTGCCATTATATGCAGGCACTGTGCTGCTCTCAAAGGCACGGATAACAAGAACAAGCATATCAACCGTTCTTATTTGATTGATAAGTTTTCTTGCCGCCGCCCTTGAGCTTTCTTCAGCAAATGAAAAACCAGGAATATCAAGGCACTCTATCGTCGCGTATGCTTTTTTCTTGGGGTTATATAATTTCGAAAGCCACTCTATTCTTTCATCAGGAACCGAAACAACCGCTTGTTCAATACTGACCGAACCGATAGGCGGCACAGCTTTACCACTCAAAGCCGACAAAAGCGTACTCTTGCCTGACTGTAATAATCCGATTAAACCAAGTTTCAATGCAATCTCCTATTGTATGTCATATACACAATTACCTTTAGTATCGTAAGCCACTATGGCGGGAAAATCTTTAACAACTAATTTGCGAATCGCCTCCGTGCCCAAGTCTTCATAAGCGATAATTTCCGAAGAGATTATATGCTTTGAAAGCAGCGCCCCTGCCCCGCCGATAGTCGCAAAATGCACTGCTCCATATCGTTTCAGTGCACTAACTACATTTGAATCGCGGTAGCCTTTGCCGATCATAGCCTTTAGGCCATGCTTGATAAGCATCGGGGAAAACATGTCCATCCTTGACGAGGTCGTAGGCCCTGCTGCCCCGATGGCTCTGCCCTGTGTTGCGGGCGTTGGGCCGACAAAATATATTATCGCACCATTTAAATCTATCGGCAGCGGCTGAGAATTTTCGATCAGCGAACATAACCTCTGGTGGGCAATATCTCTCGCGGTATAAATTACGCCGTTTACCAGAACTTCATCGCCCGCATTAAGGGCTCGGACAAAATCTTCCGATAACGGCGCGGATATATTAATCATTTCACTCATTTCTTTACCTGGAACAGACATTTCAATAAATAGAAAATATACCCTCAAACCACCCAAAATGCAAAGAAAAGATGCAAAAAACGTACTATTAACCGCCCAGATGCCGCTTTAACTCCTATCCTGCAAAGGAAGGGTTGGGGTAGCCATCACTAAACACTCAAAACTTAGGACTAATGACTAGCTGATGTATCAATATACTCCGGCACAAGCTGTTTTATCTTGCTTATTATAAGATTTTTATCAAGGCTATCCGCTACTTCAAGCAGTTCAGCAATTTTGCCTCTGAGCTGATCTCTGTCCATCACAATATTCTTCCAGACAGCAATCTTGGGATTATTTGTTGCCATCATATCTTCACCCTTGATACTCAACTCTTCAAAGAGCTTCTCGCCGGGTCTGGTACCGGTAAATTTAATCTCGATATCTTCGCCTGGCCTAAATCCACTCAGCGTTATAAGTTCCTTGGCCAAATCAACAATCTTGACTGGCTCACCCATATCCAGAACGAATATTTCGCCACCTTTGCCCATAGTTGCCGCCTGAAGAACAAGCTGACTTGCCTCAGGTATGGTCATGAAATACCGCCTCATTTCCGGATGTGTTACTGTTACCGGCCCGCCGTCTGCAATCTGCTGTTTGAATACCGGCACTACCGAGCCATTGGAACCAAGAACATTTCCGAACCGAACCGTTACAAAATGCGTCTGGCTAGTCCTGTTCAAATCCTGAATATACATCTCAGCGACTCGCTTAGTCGAACCCATTATACTCGTGGGGTTCACCGCTTTATCAGTACTTATCATAACGAAATTTTTCACACTGTATTTGTCCGAAGCATTTGCCACATTCATCGTACCCCGAATATTATTTTTCAGCGCCTCGCCAGGATTGGTCTCCATAAGCGGCACATGCTTATGCGCTGCCGCATGAATTACCACTTCAGGCCTGTATTCCGCAAATATTTGATCAACCCGCGTACTATCGGCCATATCGCAAATTATCTGTCTCATCTCCACATTTGGAAAAGCTCTCGAAAGCTCCTTGTCGATTAAAAACAGTGGATTTTCCGCCTGTTCAAGCAAAAGAAGAAGCTTGGGCCCGAAACCGCAAACCTGTCTGCACATTTCGGAACCGATAGAACCTCCAGCTCCGGTAACAAGAATAACCTTATCAACAAGAAATTCTTTTATAATCTTTAGATCAAGCTCAACCACCTCGCGTCCGAGCAAGTCATTGATGTCAACATCGCGAATCTGAGATACTTTCAGCTTGCCGCTGGCTATATCCGTTATCGACGGAACCGTTCTGAAACGGATTTGGGTACCTTCGCATATCTGAACAACTCGCCGAAGTTCTGCCCTATTTGCACTTGGCATAGCGATAGCAATTTCCTCAATCTCTTTTTTCTGGCAAATCTCCGGCAGATGATCAACTCTACCCAAAACCGGTATCCCATGTATAAACATACCCTGCTTGACAGGATCATCATCAATAAATCCCACAACCTGATACTCTGCCACACGCATCCTCAATATCTCACGCAACAACCCCTCACCCGCATTTCCTGCGCCGACAATCAAAAAACGCTTGGCATGAGTTCCCTCAACCGTGCGGAACTCTTCGTGATAAAGCCTGACAATCATCCTGGCTCCGCCCAGAAGAAACATCGTTCCAAACATATCGAGAATAAATATCGACTGCGATACTTTGGCAAAATCATCCATAAACGGCCTGATAAGCGGATTTAATATCCCGGCAGTATATAAAATATAAATCAAAAGCGTACTAACCCACGATGCCCCGGCAATTCCAAACAAGTCCGTAATGCCGACATATCTCCACCAGCCGCGATACTGCTTGAAGAATCCGAAAACCAGGATCTTAATCACAAGCGTTAATGCAAGTACCGGCGGAAACTGCTCCAGAAACCAATCCATCCTTAGCTGCATATTCTTGGTGAAAAGAAAAGACAACAGCAAACTCACGCTGAACAAAAACATATGAGCCAAAATTATCAGCGTCTTACGAAACTTAAGCTTAAATACAAACGAACCATTTTCGCTGACATTTTCAGCTGTATTCTTTTTTTCTGTCATTTCATCCTGCCTGAATAAGGGTTAACCCGCTCCATTATAATCATTAAAAAAACAACACGCAATTATTATTCCTGACCTGCCTTTTCGGTTCCATTAGTCGGGATTTCCAACTGCATCTGATTCAAATTTATGTCGGAAATCGGAACATTATCCACTTTATTCCTCATTAAAGCATAAATAGTCGTGCTGGAACAGTAGAAAAAGCTGATTATAAACGCCATCACAAGCCCCATAACCACCGCTACCGAAACATTTACCAGAAAAGCCGCTATCGATTCGCTCCAGCTCATCGCATGCACCGCATGATTACCCGCAAGATTAAAAAACTCCGGTCCAGGCCATATCACCTCAAGCTTGCTAACCGTCCCTGCCATGGCACCTTTAGTCCAAAGCGAAAGCCACAAAAACATATAAACCATCGAAAGAATAATAAACGCAAAAAATCTTACAAATATATAGCATATCCCGCCATATATCAGGGCAACAAGATGATATGAACCAAGATGCCACGGCTTAGTATAAACATAGCTGAACGTCCTGCTT
>CAMDDF010000042.1 GCA_945890885.1 Candidatus Kuenenia stuttgartensis
TTTTATAAAGGTTTTATTTTAATGGCTTTATGGGGATAGTGCGGGAGGTGCGGTGGAAGAAAATTACTAGATTGCGTCTACATTTTTGTAGTATTGCTTTAATGTAAATACCTTTTTGTATAATGGACTGGTTTTGCATACCGTCGATGTGACCTGTGTATTTTTATTCAAAAAGTATCTCGATTATATCTTCCGGCTCGATTCTAAAAGATGAGCCTTTGCCCTCATAAAAGTTATGCTCTTCTATCATGTGTATATTCAAATCAGTCCAGAAGAAGAGTCGCTCGGTGTCTTTGGTTTTAACCCAGGTGATTCTTTTGGTAAACGTCCCGGCATGCGGCCAAGGGCAAACTATACCGCCGCGAAAATCCTCCACTGATGCAGATAAATTTTCGTTGATTTCAATCCACTGTCCCAGCCTTGGCGCAGCAAGAGCGGTTATTGCACGCATCTTATCAGCGACCTTCTTATTGGTTAATCCAGCTTTTTCGATAACCTTAGTATCAGCGGCGATAACCTCTTCAAGGCTGCGCTCATCGTTTGCCATAAAGCCGCCAGCGACAAGTTTGCCGCTTCGCAGCAGTTCTTCCCGCTTTTGCATTTGAGGAGTCTTTTTCATTTTCGTACCTCGCTATGCGAATTTATCGTAAAATATTTTATTTTCCGGCAGACCCATCGACCGCAGGACTTTAATCGAAGCGTCAATCATCCCAGGCGAGCCGCAAAGATACGCCTCATGCCCGGAAAGGTCTTTATATGCCCGCATCACAGCTTCTGTTACCAGCCCGGTTTCGCCAGTCCACTTGCCGTCTTGCGGCGGGTTTGCGACCACAGGCACATACTTGAAATCCGCAAGCGACTTTTCGAATTCGTGCATAAGCTCGCCATAGAACTGGTCATCGACGGTATTGCTGCCGAAGAAGTATTTGCATTGCCGTTTGCTGGAGGTATTTTTCATCTGGTGCAGCAGGCATTTAATCGGAGCCATACCTGAGCCGCCAGCGATAAATATCATCGGTGCTTGCGTATCGGATAGCCTGAATTCGCCGTAAGGGCCGTTAAGATAAACCGTATCGGTGGCCTTGAGATGTTCAAAGCAATATGTTGTGCATATTCCGTTGGGCACTTTTCGTATTACAAGCTCGATATTTTTTTTGTCGGCTGGGTCGGAGCTTATCGAGTATGCGCGATAGACCTCTTCTTTGTTGCCGGGGTATTCCGGGCATAGAAGCTGGACGTATTGGCCTGGGATAAAATTCATCTCGGCTGGTTCTTTCATCTGAAATGTGAACTGCTTGGTGTCGTGCGTCAGATCCGTGATGCTGGTGCATACTGTTTCGAATTGCCGTACGCTTAAAAGTTCGTCGGGTATCCGGATAGATATATTGGATTTTACTTTCACCTGGCAGGATAGCCGGATGCCGTCTTCAAGTTCAGCTTTGGAAAGGAAGGGCGTTTCTGTCGGCAGAAGCGGGCCTGCGCCGCTATTAACTTTGCATTTGCAATAGCCGCAGGTGCCTCGACCGCCGCAAGCACTCGGTATGAATATCTGTTCGGAAGTGAGGCACTCCAGCAGACTTTTACCGCCATCTACGGTTAGCTCTCTGTCGTCATTGACGGTGATTTTGCATTGGCCGTAGTCAGCGATGAACATTTCGCTTATTACAAGCACCGCCGCCAGAGCCCCCGCGACCGAAGCTATTATCAATATTGCAACAATTCCGCTCAACATAGCCGGATTTTAACATCTAAGTCTTTTACTGGCAAGCGGATTGCCGGCAAAACCGTTATTTTTCTAAACGGTTGACTGCAAGGGGGCTATCGTTATATAATGCCCGCTTTATAAAGGTTAGTTTCAGGAGAGTTTTTGATGGCTAAGAAGTCCAAGGTTTTATGTGAAGATTGTGCGGGCATGTGCTGCCGGTATTTTGCGATGCAGATTGATACGCCGGAAGATAAAAGTGATTTTGAGGATATTCGCTGGTATCTTGCCCACGAGAATGTCAGCGTTTTTGTCGAGGACGGAAGCTGGTTTGCGAATATAAAAAATAAATGCCGCCATCTTTCCGAAGATAACCATAAATGTATGAATTACGACAACAGGCCGCCGATTTGCAGAAAATATAACACCGAAAACTGCGACTTCACAAGCCATGAATATCAGTACGAACTTCATTTCACCGATGACCGCCAAATGGCAGAGTACATCAAAGTGAAATTCGATAATAACAAAATCGACAGGCCCAAAAAGAAAAAAGCCAAATCGAAAACTAAAGCAAAAGTAAAATCAAAGGCGGCCAAATGAAAATTCCACCAGTAAAAGGTACCCGCGATTTTTATCCGCCGATTATGGCCAGACGCAACTTCATTGTTGACGGCTGGAAGAAGGCATCTTTGCGAAACGGCTTCGAGGAATACGATGGGCCGATTTTCGAGTACCTGAAAATGTACCAGATCAAAAGCGGCGACGAAATCGTTGAACAGCTTTTTAATCTTACCGACCGAGGCGACAGGGAGCTTGCGATAAGGCCCGAAATCACGCCTACCCTTGCGCGAATGGTGAACCAGCAGGTAAATTCACTGCCGAGGCCTATAAAGTGGTTTTCCGTGCCGAGACTTTGTAGGGCAGAGCGTCCGCAAAAGGGCAGGCTGCGTGAATTTTTCCAGTGGAACATTGACATAATAGGTATCGATGATGTCCGCGCAGATGCGGAAGTGATTTTCACCGCGATTGATTATCTTCGCAGCCTTGGCCTGACCAGCAAGGACATAAAAGCAAAAATTTCGAGCAGAAAGCTGTTGTCTGCTTTGCTTAGAAGCATCGGGATTGATGAAAAGGATTTGAGTGCCATCTATGTCTTGCTCGATAAAAAAGCTAAACTGTCCGATGAGGCATTTGAGGAGATGCTTACAAAACAGGTTCCCGATAAAGTGATGCAGGACAAGATTAAGCATTTTATGGCGGTCGATTCCGTCGAACACGTCGTAATTGAAAACGATGAAGTTGCCCGTGCGGTTGATGAGGTCAAAGAACTTTTCAAGCTCCTTGAGCTAATGGGCGTTGCGGATTTCTGCACTTTCGATATGCACATCGTTCGAGGCCTTGCGTATTATACCGGCATAGTTTTTGAAATCCACGATGTCGTCGGCGAACTCCGCGCGGTTTGCGGCGGCGGAAGATTCGATAATCTGCTCCGCGACTTCGGCGGCCCGGAAATTGCCGCTACCGGCATGGGAATGGGTGATTGCGTGCTTGAGATACTCCTTGAACAAAATGGGCTTATCGCAAATGACCTGCCCACAAGAAGCATCGACTATTATATAATCTGCACCGAAGATTTGCTAATGATGCAGGCTATCTCGCTGACGGCGAAAATCCGCACAGCAGGAAAATGCGCTGATTTCAGCTATAAGTCCGGCAAAGTCGGCAAGCTTATGAAGACAGCATCCGAGCTGAAAGCGAAAAATTGCATAATCCTAGGCCAGGAATTTATCGATGGCCAAGAACTTGTTATAAAGGATATGCAGACAGGTCAACAGAAGCAGGAAAAAAACGAAACATTTATCACAAGCCTTTGAATATCCCCTGAAATTTAGCCGCCATGAAAGCATTTAACGGAAAAAATCATTACGAGAAAGCCTTTCAATGCTGGCTTGGCGAAAATAAGGCTCGCTTTGTTGTGATTGACCAGGCCAAGCGAGCGGCCTTTGCGAAAGTGAAGATTAAAAGCTTCGACTTTATAGTTTCCGCTGATGACGGCAAATTGTGCCTGACGGAAGTAAAGGGCAGAAAATTCAAGGGAACGACCCTTGAAAATAAATCGGCGATGCAATGCTGGGTTACGATGGATGATGTCAATGGCTTGTCTGCGTGGCAGGAAATTTTCGGCCCCGACTACACAGCGGTTTTCGTATTTGCGTATGATATCGAAACGCCCGACATTGATGCCGACGATGTGGAAATATTCGAATTTGAAGGCAGGCATTATTGTTTTTATCTGATTTCGCTTGCTGATTATAAAAAATTTATGGTCTTACGCAGCCCGAAATGGCAGACTGTTACGCTGCTTACGGAAGATTTTAAAAGCTGTGCAAGACAAGCCAAATATTTATTATGTTTGAAAGATGCAAATGAACGACAAGATTAATGTTATCGCTGAATATGTATTAAACGGTCAGCTTATCGACCGCCACCAGGCCAATGTCCTGATAGAACAATCCCAAAAAAGTTTTATGGACTTGCTTTTCTGGGCGGATAAAATCCGTCAGCAGAATTTTGGCAACAAAATCCGCGTCTGCTCCATCGTGCCCGGCAGGCTCGGCGGCTGTAGCCAGGATTGTGCCTTCTGCGCACAGTCGGCAAAATACCAGACCGAATTTTCAAGCCCTAAATATATGACCGATGATGAGATATTTGCTGGCGCCAAAGAAGCAAAGCAAAAGGGCGTTCCGTACTTTGGCATAGTGTATAGCGGCAAAACCATCAACGAAGATGAATTGCAGCGGCTGGAAAAGCTGATACCAAAAATTAAAAACACCCTCAATCTCAGCGTTTGCGGTGGATTTGGAATATTAACACCGGTTCAAGCCAAACGCCTCAAAGACGCGGGTATGAGCCGATACAATCACAATCTTGAAACGAGCGAAAATCACTTCGGCAATATCGTAACCACGCACAGCTATGCCGACCGCGTTAGTACCATCAAGGCCGCCAAACAAGCTGGTCTTGGCATTTGCGGCGGCGGACTGTTCGGCATCGGCGAAGTATGGGATGACCGGCTTGATATGGCATTTGAATTGCGTAATCTTGGCGTTGATATGGTGCCGCTGAATTTCCTCCACCCGATACCAGGTACGCCGATGAGCCACGTCAAAACTCTAAAGCCAAAGGAAATCCTGACAATTACAGCTATTTACCGGTTCATTCTTCCAAAGGCGGACCTCAAAGTCGCAGGCGGCAGGGTACTCAACCTCCGCGATATGCAAAGCTGGATATTTATGGCAGGAGCAACTGCGATAATCAGCGGCAATTATCTCACCACCGCAGGCAGATCTGTCGAAGACGATTTGCAGATGCTTGCTGATTTGGGACTTGAATCGGAGAAAGCGTAAATTGAAAAAGAGCATTTGGCAATGTATTGAAAACAGGAAACAAGAACGGCTTATTCAGGGGTTATTGTTATATTTGCTTAATAATGACAATTCTTTTAATGAGTCATTTGCCAGATGGTTAAATTTAGAAAGTTCAATACTTGCCGTTAAGGAGGAAATAGCGGAGGAACAAAGAAGGCATGATTTAGTTTTATACCTTAAAGATCAAAGAATAATTAATATTGAACTTAAGTTATGGGCAGAATTTACAAATAATCAAATAAATACACCTCTTAGTATAGATTTTGCAATAGTGCCAAAAGTTAGAAAAAATACTGTTGGATTTCTTGCTGAAGATAAAATAAAAACATGGGAAGAATTTCATGACCTTGTTGTTTCAAAATCAGAATTAGCAAAACTTCTTTTTGCTGATTTGATATATTATATTTATTCAGGGCAAATTTACAGCAAAAGTGATTTTCAAGTTGATTTTAGGTTATTATTAAATAATTATAATGACTCTGATTGTTATTCTTTTTTAAGCAATATTCAATACAAAGTATATGAATATGATTTAAGTGTTGGAAATATATGTGGTAATCGCAATAATCGATTCTATTACGGTTTTTACATAAAAAATGAAAAACTTAAAATAGACACCATAGATTGGAAAAATTGGCTTTGGTTTGGTTTTATCTCCAATATAAGCCAAGATGGTACAATATCTAAACCGGAACTTATTTTACAGGTTTTAAGTGATAAAATTGAAAGTAAATTTGAATCAGAACTTGGTGAGTTTGATAAAGTTAAATATCCTTGGCTGGCATATGATAAAGGTTTATTGATAGAATCCAATAATGGACAATATTTAATAGATGATATTTGGGGGAAAATGAAAAGTGCTATTATTCAATATTCAAAATTTGAGAATATAAATATATGAGAATCATATCAGGCAAACGCAGAGGCATGATTTTATTGCCGCCCAAAACTTCAGGCACTCGGCCAATCACCGACCGCGTCAAGGAGTCCATCTTTAATATTCTCTACAATAAGGGCTACCCGGAAGATAAACGCGTAGCGGATGTTTTCTGCGGCACAGGCTCGTTTGGAATCGAATCCATCAGCAGGGGCGCAAGCTTCTGCCTGTTCGTCGAAAAGGATTTCCGCGTTGTTGACGTGTTGAAGAAAAATCTCGAGAAGGCGCAGTTCCTTTCCGAATCGAAAATCATTAGCGGCAACGCATTCAAGATTGGCGCACCAGCCGATTTCGATCAGCCCGGCTTTGACCTTGTATTTGTTGATCCGCCGTACGCGTTAAGCAGAGATACCGCTTTGGATTCGCCGCTTGGCAAGATGCTTCTAATCCTGGCTGGACAGATAAACCCCGACGGCCTTGCGGTTGTGCGAACCGAGGATCATATCGAAGTGCTCGACGAATACGGCAGCTTAAAAGTTATTGATCGCCGGCAGTGGGGCACGATGAAAGTCGCTTTCTTGCAGAATCAGAAACAATAGGGACCGTTTTTCTTAAACAGATTATTATTTGACATATTTTAAATCTGAGCTTATATTTTACTGGTCTTATTTACGTTGATATGGTATTTGTCGGGCGATTGAACGGCTGAAAAAATAGAAAGGGAATAAGATGATTGATTATGTATCGCTAATGTTAGCCAATATGGCGGCGGGGTTGGTTATTGTTGCTTTATATATTCTTCAGCCGATATGCAGCGACGAAAATAAAGGCTGGTCGGTTGCTTTCATTATGTCGGGGCTGATAGCGGCGATCACCGGTTTTACGATGACGTTTACCTGGCCTTTGCCGAGTCCGTATAATACCGCATTTGGCGAGATGTCGGTTCTTCTTGGGATTATCCTTATCGGGGCCGGAATTTCAATAGCTAAAGGATGGAGCCTGCTGCCGGTGTGTGTTTATGCTATTTTTGCGGGGCTGGCGGCCATGCTGGTTGGATGGCGATTTATTGATCTTGGCCTGTCGCAGAAGCCGCTGCTTTCGGGTATCGGTTTTATATTGCCGGGTATTGGCGGCGTATGTGCGTGGATGGTTGTGCATTTCAAGAAGCAGTTGTGGCTGAGAATCGCCGGTGCGGCCGTGCTGTTTGCCGCGGCTGGTATCTGGCTGTTTACAGGGTGTATGGCATATTGGTTCCATCTGCTTGTGAAATAATATTTGTGCAGTCGCCCCTGTCATCCCGAGCGAGCACAGCGACGAGGGATCTCTTAACCGCAGATTACGCAAGATTACACGGATTTTTCATCCTTTTGAAAACGACCCAACAGGATACCACCCATAATTTTCCTTTAGAAAGAGCCACCCGTCGACAGTAGTTATTTTAATTGCTTTTATGTAAAAATTTGATTATTACTAGTCAGGTTTGAATGTTTTTTGGAGTATGAAATGAATATGATACCTGATTGGCAATGGAACGAAATTCAGCAGATTGGCACAGATTACAGTAATCTTTCCCAGGTGGAAATCTACGATAATCGTATGGCCAGCTTTCGTGATGTTAATGCGGAAAATCAGGAAATGCTTCAAATGCTGGGTTTGGCGGCTGGTTCTGCGGTGCTTGAAATAGGGTGTGGTACAGGGCGGTTTGCCCGTTATGCCGCAGCGGCAGGTCTGGCTGTTACAGCAATTGATGTTTCGAAGATAATGCTGGATTATGTCGTAAAAAAGGCAAAGGATGAAAATCTACCTCCGATTACTACCCGGCATTCCGGTTTTTTGACAATGGATTTTCCCGATGCCAGCTTTGATGCTGTTGTTTCAGGTGCCGCGTTGCATCATTTGCCGGATGTATGGAAACTTGTTGCTTTACGGAATATTGCTAGGATACTTAAACCGCAGGGACAGTTTATATTGCGGGATGTAGTTTTTTCTCTTAAAGAAAATGAACAACCGAAAGATTGTTTCGATCGGTTTATCGCCAGCTTTAACGAGCAGGTGCGTCCTAATGCCATCGGGCATATTAAGACAGAGTACAGCACTTACGACTGGATTATGGAGGGCCTGATAAAAATGGCAGGATTTAGAATTATCTCAAAGACTAATCCGTTTGAAAGTTTTTTTGTTTATCACTGTATCAGAATTGGAGACAAATAAAAAAATCTGCGCAATCCGCGTCTAAAAAGAAATTCGAGAAAATTTGTGTTAATTCGTGGCTAGAAACTGAATTCCTCGGCTTTGCTCGGGATGACAAAGGAGGGCGTTACAGTTCCTGGATTTTGCGGACGGCTCGATATATGCCGTTGATTCTTGCAGGCTCAGCGAATGTCGGCGGGTAATGGTCGTTACGCGGCTGGAGGCGGATAGAGTCTTTCGATTCGAAGAACACCCTCTTAAATGTTGCCTCGTGAGGTTCCTTGAATCGTACAAAGCAGTCGTCGCCGTTGTTGACCTGGCTGTTCGGCGAAAATACGATAATGTCGCCTGCGGTAAATTTCGGTTCCATCGAATCGCCCACTACATGCACAGCGAAAGCATTGGGGTCGTTAATATCCGGGCATCTCACATAATCATCAGCTATGCCGGCGGGGTAATCGAGGTCGTCAAAATCGGCTGGGTAGCCTGCTGAGACTTTATTTATGACGGGTATCAGTCTGCTGCCTGTCGGGTCCGAAATCGCCTGCATATCAAGTTTGTTCTGCGAGAGCAACTGTTCAATTTCCGCATCATTATCAGAAGAGTTTATTATTTTTTTGACGAGCAGCTTGAGCCGCTGATTTTCCGCCTGTGCCGATTCAAGGTGTCCCTTTAAATCCACAGGCAGACTCTCCATGTGTGCAATATGCAACAAGAGCCCCTGTTCCACTTCGAGAGCTTTCTCAAGTTTGGAAAGCAGGCCGTCGCTTGGCGGGTTCTTAAGCTTGTTATTTTCAATGGTCGAAAGGTAAGGTTTTGAAAACCCCACCATAGCCGCAAGCTCATCAAGCGTGAACTTGAGTTCTTTTCGTTTGCTTTTTATTATTGAGCCAAGTGACATAGCGTGGATTATAGTTATATTTTCCCGGTCTTCAAGCTAAAATGTGCTGCAATAGAATTTTAAACCCTATGCCGATCAGAATCAGCCCGCCCGCCATCTCGATTTTATTCTCAAAGATATGCCCCATCTTCTTGCCAATCTGAATGCCTGCTATCGAAAACACAAAGGTAATAATACCTATAATGGCGACATTTAGCATTACCGGCAGATCGAGCAGGGAAAGCGTAAATCCGACCGCAAGAGCGTCAATGCTTGTTGCTATCGCCAGAATCAGCAGGGTATCCAGTTCTGCTGGATTTTTTGCGGCCTTTTCGATCTGGAACGATTCATATATCATCTTGGCTCCGATAAATGCAAGTATCGCAAAGCTCACCCAGTGGTCATAGTTCGATATATATTTGCTGAATGATTCGCCCGCCATGTACCCGATGAGCGGCATTATTGCCTGAAATCCGCCGAAAAACAGGGCAATTCGGAACATATGTTTTATGTGCAGGTCTTTATAGCCAGCGCCGGAAGCGATTGAAACGGCGAAAGCATCCATCGCAAGCCCCAGAGCAATTAAAATGATGGTGATAAATTCCATTGATTATTCCGCTGTTATTATTCCGGGACTCGTTATGTCTGCCGCGATGTGCTGGCCGGGCTTTACTATGAGAAATTCCTGGCTGTCCCATTGGCCGTCGAGAAGTCTCTGGATATATGACGGGTCGCCTTTGACTTCATCGTAGTTCCACTTGAGAAAATCGGCACAGTTTTTTGTGTAATCTTTATTTTTTTTGTTTTCAAACATAGGCCAATCGATAAAAGTTGCCCACGCATATTCCTTGAGCCAGGTCTGCTCTGCCTCCATAAGGTATTCAGCGTTATCTATGCCGTATTTTGCGGTGTATTCCGCCAGCGTCTGCCCGTACCGTTCCTGGCTAGGCATAAGGCTTGATTCTATCCACCCAGGTGAATACCAGTATATTCCCCTGTGCGAATCGAAATAATCCTTATATTTCTCCTTGGAACCCAAAAGGATAGTCATGCAATCGTGTCCTCGCGGAACGATAATTGGAATATCAGCTTTCAGCCCTACGATTCCGTTTGAGCATAACGCATAGCCGAGAATGGCTGCATCGTATGGCCTGCCCTGAACATCGTGTGTGATTTTCAGCTTTTCCTGTACCTCTGCGGTTAACTTGGCAGGCTCATTGTGCAGACCCTGCGGCATTATGGTTACATCGACCACATTTGGGGATTTGGCGGCGCAGTAATAAGCCTCACGCTGTAAAACTTTGCACACGATAAAATGTAAACGCTTCTGTTCCATGTAATTTACTTGGCCATCTCAGCAAGTTTGTTTTTTACAAGTATCATATTGGCCTGATAGCTCTGCTCAAGGTTCAGTATCGCCTGGCTGGTTGCTTTGTCAGCGATTGCGTTGATAAGTTTTTCGAGGTCGCCGCAAGCCTTGTTGAAAAATTCTGCCGCGGAGTCTGCCTCCCCTTTGGGAAGTTTGCTGCTGATTTGTCCGACAAAGTCCAGCAGGCTTTCCTTTGTTGCAGCTATCTGGGTGCTGTCGGTGAGCTTTTTGAAGCCCTGTATTTCATTGTAGGCCTGTTCGATTATGCCGACGAATGAGCCCATCCTATTTGCCGCTATTTGTTCGGGGGCGATTTCCGGAATCACAGTTTTAATGATTTTGTTAGGTTCAGGTATCTGCGGAAGTTCTTCCGGTGCGCGGAACGTAACCTTTACTTCTGGTTGCTGCGGTGCAGCCTGTTCCTCTACTGTGTTACTCGGCTGTGATTTTGGTGCTGCAAAGAAGACTGCCCATATTACAATTAGCACCACTACAAGCAGTGCGATTAAAATTAAAAATTGTCTTTTTTTTGCCATTTTTTCTCCTATACCTTTGAATTTTCAATTTTGAACGGTAATTTTAGTGGTAAGCCGTCCAAAAATAAACATATTTCGCTGAAAACTTGCTTTAATTCGTTAAATTTGTTAAATTTACATTTCTAACGCTGGTCAAAACTGAAAGTATTGAATTTGCTGAAAATAGACAAATCCATTTTGGTGTGTGATCCTTTTTGTATTGATTTTGGTTATGGTTTGTCTGTTTTGGCGTTTGGGGCAGAGCTTAAAAGCTCGATTTGCCTGCTCAATGACGGCGTGATTTATCTAAGCAAACAGGGTGGTGGGCTGACTGAAACTGATAATTACCGACAATTTCTGCAAACAGCGAAGATTTTTCAAGCCGCTCTCGGCAAAGTTCCCGATGTGGTCGCTTATGACCTGCACCCGGACTATGCTTCGAGCCGATATGCCTTGTCGCTTGGCATTAAAAGTTTTCCCGTCCAGCATCATCACGCACATATCGCAGCTTGCATGATTGAAAATGGTATTACAGAACCTGTGATAGGTATTGCCGCTGATGGTACGGGCTATGGCACCGACGGAGCTATATGGGGCTGTGAAGTATTTCACGGAGATTTAAAATCTTTCCATCGGGCAGGGCACTTGCGATATTTCAAACTCTTCGGCGGTGATGCCGCTTCGATTGAAACGTGGCGGCCTGCTGCGGGGATTATGACTGAAATATTCGGAACGGATTTTCGCCTTGATGGTGTTGATGATGAAACGCTGGATATCGCAAAATCTCGACTTACCAAAGGCACGGGCCTTGCAAAGACATCAAGTCTCGGCAGGCTCTTCGATGGAGTTAGTTTCCTGCTGGGATTGTGTGATAAAAATACGACCGAAGCACAGGCTGCGATTGCTCTTGAATTGTCAGCGGCAAAAATCGAACGCGCCGAGCCGCTGGATTATAAATTGACACAAGCTGACGATGGCTGTATAGAGTTAGATTACAAACCGATGATTGTAAATCTTCTTGAGAAGAAACATAAAGGTATAAATACGGATATGATTGCAAGGCAATTTCATGAGACAATCGCTGTTATGCTTGCCGAATGTGCCTGTATGGTTTCACGGAATACCGGCATAAAAAAAATAATGCTCAGCGGCGGCTGTTTTCTGAATAAAATATTGCGTTTGAGAATATCTGAACTGGCCTTGGCAAATGGGCTTGAGGTTTATACGCATAAAATAACTTCGCCCGGCGACGGCTGTGTCGCGTTAGGGCAGGCGGTAATTTGTGCCAGCAATTTAATGAAAGGTTAGTGTTTATGTGTCTTGCGGTGCCGGGAAAAATTTTGAGCATTAAAAATGCCAGTCAGGAGCAGCCTGAGAATCTGGGAATCGTGGATTTCAACGGCAGCCAGGTAGAGGTTTCTCTTGCGATGGTTCCCGAGGCGGTGCAGGGGGATTATGTTCTTGTTCACGCGGGGTACGCTTTACAACTTCTTGATGAGGCAGAGGCCAAAGAAACGTGGGATTATCTTGAACAGGCAGGCATCGAATTTGACAGGCCGCGAAATGAATAACACCAAAATAAAAGCCAGCATCGAAAACATCACCCGTCTTTGCCAAACATCGGGCAAAGTTTTTTCGATAATGGAAGTCTGCGGCACTCACACCGTTTCGCTGATGCGCAGCGGCGTAAAATCTATGCTGCCCAAAAACATCAGGCTAATCAGCGGGCCGGGCTGTCCGGTATGCGTTACAAGTCAGGGCTACATCGATGCCGCATGTGAGCTTTCATTAAGGGACGGTATTATAATTTGCACTTACGGCGATATGGTGCGTGTACCCGGCGGAGACGGCTCTCTCGAAGATTGTCGTGCCAAAGGCGCTCAGGTTAAAATCGTATATTCCGCGCGTGATGCGGTGGCAATTGCATCCGCCAACCCCGACAAGTCGATAGTTTTCCTTGCGGTAGGCTTTGAAACCACCACGCCGCCGACGGCTCTTGCAATTAAAGAAGCCCGCGCAAAAGGCATCGAAAATTTTTATATTCTCTCTGGCCATAAACTTGTAATACCTGCTATACAGATTTTGCTTCGAGCGGGTGAAGTCAACATTGATGGCTTTATGTGTCCCGGCCACGTTAGCATCGTCATCGGTGCAGATGCCTACAAACCCATCGTCGATGAATTTAACAAGCCTTGCGTTATAACTGGCTTTGAGCCGCAGCAGATGCTCGATGGCATAGAGGCGATAATCACTCAGCTCGTTAAAAATAATATCTATGTTGAAAATGTCTATGGCGTAGCAGTAACATCCAGCGGTAATACAATCGCGCAGAAGTTGATTGCTGAAGTGTTTGACCCTGCCGATGTCGTATGGCGCGCGATGGGAACTCTGCCTGCCAGCGGGCTTGAGCTAAAAGGCGAATATAAAAAATATGATGCACGCGCAAAATTCAATATCGAGATAGGCCAGGACAGGCATATTCCTGGTTGTCGCTGCGGCGAAGTTATCCAGGGCAAATTGGAGCCTTCGCAATGCGCATTGTTCGGCAAAAAATGTACGCCCGCAAATCCGGTCGGCCCTTGTATGGTATCAAGCGAGGGAACCTGTGCAGCGTGGTATAAATACGGCAGCTAAAGAAAAGGTGATATTTATGGCAGATGAAAAAATTGTAATGGCGCACGGCGGCGGGGGAGTCAAAATGCACGAGCTTATCCATAACCATATCCTGAGCAAATTAAGTAATCCATTTTTGAACTCTCTCAGTGATAGCGCCGTTTTGAATATCGGCAGCAAAAGAATCTGCTTTACTACGGACGGCTTTGTCGTATGGCCGTTGGAATTCCCCGGCGGAGATATCGGCAAGCTAGCTGTCTGCGGCACTGTAAACGATTTGGCTGTTATGGGTGCCGTTCCCCTTGCTCTTAGCCTGTCCCTTATAATAGAAGAGGGTTTCGATTTGGCGGTTATCGACAGGATAATGACATCTATTGCCGAAACAGCAAAACTTGCCGGCGTTAATGTCGTAACCGGCGATACAAAAGTTATCGAGCGCGCAAGGGGCGACGGTTTGACAATTACCACTTCCGGTATAGGCATTTTGCCCGATGGAGTGGATTTGAATATCAATAAAATCTGTGCGGGCGATGTGATAATATTTTCCGGCAATATCGCCGAACACGGCCTTGCAATTATGAGTGCCCGTGAAGGTCTGGCGTTTAAAACCACAATTAAAACCGATGCGGCACCATTGAATCTGCTCACTAAAGATTTGATTGGCGCAGGCCTCAATATAAAATTTATGCGAGACCCGACCCGCAGCGGCCTTGCAGGTGTTCTTGCTGATATTGTTGAAGCTATAAATTTATCCGTCGAAGTTGTCGAAGCCGATATCCCCATTACGCCAGCGGCAAGACATGCCGCAGAGTTGCTTGGGCTTGACCCGCTTACCATCGCTAACGAGGGAAAATGTGTTATTGTTGTATCGCAGGCCGATGCGGAAAAGGTATTGGCGATTTGCAAAAAAAATCCGCTTGGCAAAGATGCTGCGATAATCGCAAAAGTTGTCGATAAAAAGCCCGCGATAATCGAATTGAAAACAAGAGCAGGCGGCAGAAGATTGATACAAAGGCCGTATGGCGAAGAATTGCCGAGGATTTGCTGATATGCACGAATTCAGTATAGTATCTTCTCTGCTTGAGCAGGTTTTGGAAATCGCAAAATCTAACAACGCCTTAAAGGTCAATGAAGTTGAAATTGAGGCTGGAGTTATTCGTCAGATTGTACCTGAAATTATGACCACTGCATGGGAATCGATAATTGTTGATACAATTGCCGATGGCAGCGTTTTAAAAATAACAGTGGTGCCGGCGATTGCGAAATGTCGAATATGTGAAAACCAGTTTGAGCCCGAAATAGATAATTATCTTTGCCAGAAATGTTTAAAGGCGGATGTGGATATTATAAGCGGCAACGATATAATGCTTAAGTCAATTGACTGTCAAACGCTAAATGAGCAGGAGGAACAGGATGAAGATTAAAGTTATAAAACATATTCTGGCTGCCAATGACGAGATTGCATCGTTGAACAGAAAAAAACTTGCCGATGCTGATGTTTTAGGGCTGAATCTTATTAGTTCGCCTGGCAGCGGCAAAACCACGCTTCTTGAAAAAACGATCCCTGCCTTGTTGCCGGAGAGGTCTTCGGTGATTGTAGGCGACCTTCAGACTGGCCGTGATGCAGAGCGTGTGGCAAAGATGGCGGTGGAAAGCATTCAAATCAATACAGGGCTTAGTTGTCATCTTTATGCTAATCAGATTCAAAGTGCTCTTGATGACATTGACCTTGCTCAGACAGATTATATGTTTATAGAGAACGTGGGCAATATGGTCTGTCCCGGCGAATTCGATTTGGGTGAAAATGTTAAGGTTATCCTGTACTCGCTCCCGGAGGGCGATGATAAAGTTGCAAAGTACCCGACGATATTCAGCGTTGCGGATATTATATTGCTTACCAAGTGCGATTTAAAGCCTGTGCTTGATTTCAGTATGCAAAGGGTCAAGGAAGATTTGGCCAAACTTAATACAAGAGCGCCGCTAATTGAATTTTCATCGAAGACAAAAGAAGGCTTTGATGAATGGCTTGATTGGTTGCGAAAGGAAAAACGAGAACATGTAGGCCGGCAAGTTGGATTCGTGAAAGAATAAACGATACCTGTTGATGTTTTGATTCTACCGGTTATGAAAAAAAATGTACATAAATAAATACAATTTTTTTTAAGATAATATTATTTATTACTTAAAAAGCCTTTGATAAATATTCTTTTGCTTATATAATCCCATTACTTGAGTTATTGATAAGCTAAGTTTGGGTGGGGCTAAGTTTTTAATAATATAAAACTTTAGATATAAATATAGAGGGTAGCTATGAGTCAAAATTTACAGGATTTTGTCAAAGACATCTGCAACTCAAATGGTAATGATCCCGCCCGAATGATGAATATCTGCATCGCTGTACAAAAAGCCTTTGGCTGTGTTTGCGATGAAGCTATTGATTTAATCGCCAAGACTCTTAAAACTCACCGTATAGAGGTTGAAAGCGTTATAACTTTTTATACCTTTCTATCGAAAGAGAAAAAAGGTAAATTCGTTATTCGACTTTGCAATGACATTATCGACAAACTTCAGGGTTGTGAAAAAGTTGCCGACGCTTTCAAAAAGGTTCTTGGTATAGACTTTGGCCAGACAACCAAAGATGGCATGTTCACGCTTGAGTATGTGCCTTGTATCGGGCTTTGCGATCAGGCACCAGCGGCGTTGATCAACAATGTTCCCGTAACATATCTTTCGTCCGACAAAGTTGCCGAGATTATCGGCATCCTGAAAAAGACAGGCGACACAAAAAAACTAATTCATCGTCTCGGCGATGGCAATAACGCCAATCCTCTTGTTCATTCGATGGTACACAACAGCATCCGCAAAAAGGGCCAGGTTATATTCGATGAAGAACGAGCAGGCTCAGGCCTTAAAAAGGCTATTGCTTTGAGCCCAGCAGAAGTGATACGCGAAATTAAAGCTGCAAGGCTTCGCGGCAGAGGCGGAGCGGGCTTCCCGACAGGTATGAAGTGGGAATTTACCCGTGCTTCAAACGGCGATGTCAAATATGTGGTTTGCAATGCTGACGAAGGCGAGCCGGGCACATTCAAGGACAGAGCCATACTTACCGAAAGGCCTGGTTTGATGTTCGAAGGTATGACTATCGCTGGCTATGCCATAGGTGCAAAAGAAGGCATTATATATGTAAGGGGCGAATACGCATATTTACTCGCATTCCTCGAAGATGTCCTTGATAAGAGGCGTATGCAGGGATTGCTCGGCGAAAACATTCTTGGCAAAAAAGGCTTCGATTTTGATATTCGTATCCAGTTAGGTGCTGGTGCATATATATGTGGAGAGGAAACATCACTTTTAAGTTCAATGGAAGGTCTTCGTGGCGACCCCAAGACAAGACCGCCTTTCCCTGCTCAAAAAGGTTATATGGGCAAACCCACCACCGTTAATAATGTTGAAACATTCTGCTGTGTAACCCGTATTATGGACAAAGGCCCAAGCTGGTTTGCCGAGGTAGGCTCAAAGGGAAGTCCCAGCAATAAACTTCTAAGCGTCAGCGGCGATTGCGAACTGCCGGGTGTCTATGAGTTTCCGTTCGGAACAAAGGTCAGCGAATTGCTTGATGTTGTTGGTGCTAATGATGCAAAGGCTGTGCAGATCGGCGGGCCCAGCGGCCAGTTGATAGGCAAGGCCGATTATGAAAGGGTTATATGTTATGACGACCTGGCAACGGGTGGCTCTATTATGATTTTTGGCCTGGAAAGGGATATATTGGAAATTGTCGATTACTTTATGGAATTCTTTACCGAGGAAAGCTGCGGGTATTGCACGCCTTGCAGGGCAGGCAATGCGCTTTTGAAAGAGCGACTTGAAAGGATTCGTGCCGGCAAGGGCGAAATGGCTGATTTGGATTATCTCCAGCAGCTTGGCGAAACCGTTAAAAAGGCAAGCAGATGCGGCCTTGGACAGACTTCTCCCAATCCTATATTGTCATCACTGAAAAATTTCAGGTCGGACTACGAAGCACTTGTCAAGAAAGATACAAAAGGCTTCCAGCCTGATTTTGATATCTATGAAGCGATAGGCGACGCTTCA
>CAMDDF010000043.1 GCA_945890885.1 Candidatus Kuenenia stuttgartensis
TTTTATTTTTTTTATTTTTTCTGTCACATTTTTGCGCCCGCAACCGTCTTATATGTACACAAGCAAAACAGGTTTGTGTTTTTAAGATTGGAGCAGTGTAAAATGGCTGAAAAATTAACGAAAAGAGATAAAAAAGAAAATTTATTGCTGGACGATATAACTCTGGATATCGAGCTTGAAGGCCACATCCTTGCCAAGAAGGAAAAGGTGGTAGATAATCATTTTATGGGGCTTATGACCGAGCTGCTCAAGTGGGAAAAGAACGCCCCTGAAGTTGAAATTTCAAAAAGCCGCTAGCCGTTGTCCGTCAACCGTTCACCGCCTCCCCTGTCATCCCGAGTGAGCGAAGCGACGAGGGATCTATTGTCAAGTTAAAACAAGATGTTACACCAAGCAAATGTACTATTATTATTGTGTTTACATTCTATCAAATAAATCCCGCGTGCTATATACGGGCATAACCAACAATCTTAAGCGTAGAATGTACGAACACAAAAATCATCTCAACAAAGGCTTTACCGATAAATATAAAGTTGACCAGCTTGTTTACTATGAAAGGTTCGCCTGCGTCAACAAGGCTATCACCCGTGAAAAACAAATTAAATCGTGGCGCAGAGAAAAGAAAATCAACCTTATTGAATCAATCAACCCGCAATGGAACGAACTAAGCAATGAACTTTAGATTCCTCGTCGCTTCGCTCGCTCGGAATGACAATGGGGGGACGCTCGCTCGTGGTTATAGAATGGGATACTACTATTGGCCGCGATAGCGCAGTTTGTCATTCCGACCGAAGGATACGAATGTATCCGAAGTGGAGGAATCTAATCGCCGCGAAGAGTCGCAAAGCGAATCTGCTAAACCAAGAGATCCCTCGTCGCTTCGCTCACTCGGGATGACAATATGGAAACGCTCACTCGGAATGACAAGGGTTGCGGCCGACGGAAAACGGTCAACGATTCATTTAATTCCTGTCGTGTCGCTTGCGCTCCACGCTTTCATTCGCCGGCCAATAACAAAAAAAAATTCGAGAAGATTCGTGCAATTCGTGGCAAAAAAAAAGGCCGACGATTTTATTTCCCCTTATGCCTTATTTATCAATTAAGCAGTTTCCGCAGAACCGCCATTATGGTTTTCGGCTCAAAATAATTTTTCTCAAGCCGCAGATGCACCGTTTTTGGGTCTGGTATTCTTACTAAGCCCGGTGCTTTCGCGAAAAGTTTGCCTGCGGTTGTGTGCCCCTCGAAGCTGAAAATAATATCAGGCTCTGCGACGACGATACTTGTTATGCCGAATCTGCCGGCCTTAATCCGAATCTGCGACACATCGAGCATCATATCCACTTCCGGCGGAATCTTGCCGAACATATCGCATAGCTCATCGCGCAAGCGGCTCACATCCTTATCCGTGCCCGCGTCAGCTATCTTGCGGTATGTGCTCATTCGCTGGCGGTCTGACGGGATATAGCTTTTCGGAATATACGTCGTAATGCCAAGGTCAACCACCGCGAGCTTGTCGGATTCGACAGGCTCATTCTTCATCTTCTTGACCGCCTTAGTCAAAAGCTGGCAATACATTTCATAGCCCACCGCCTGGATATGCCCCGATTGCTGTGCGCCGAGAATATTTCCTGCTCCGCGAATTTCCAAATCCTGCAATGCGATTTTAAAGCCCGCACCAAGCTCGGAATATTCCTCTATCGCTTTTAGTCTTTTTGCCGCGACCGGATTTATCGAGCGAGCTTTCGGCAAAAGCATATACGCGTACGCGCGGTGTTTGTACCGCCCGACTCTGCCGCGAAGCTGATGCATCTCCGCAAGCCCGAACCTGTCGGCTTCGTTGACGAATATCGTATTTGCGTTGGGTATATCAAGGCCCGATTCGATAATCGTCGTACTCACCAGCACATCAATTTCGCCAGCGATAAATTTCAGCATTACATTTTCAAGCTGATGTTTCGTCATTTGCCCGTGAGCGAAATCGTACCGCGCATCGGGCGCTATTTTTTTTAGCTCGAACGTCATTCTCTCAATCGACTGCACGCGATTATGCAGAAAGAAAACCTGTCCCTGTCTGTTAAGCTCACGGTATATCGCCTTGCGTATCAACTCCGGCTCGAACCTGCAAACCGATGTTACGATGCTTCGTCTGTCCATCGGCGGCGTGCCAAGCGAACTTATATCCCGCAAGCCAAGCAGCGAAAGATGCAGCGTTCTTGGTATCGGCGTAGCGGTCATCGTCAGTATGTCAACATTTGCGCGGAGCTTTTTAAGTTTCTCTTTGTGTGCAACGCCGAAACGCTGTTCTTCGTCGATGATTACCAAACCCAAATCGTGAAAATCCACATCAGCACTCAGCAGACGATGCGTGCCGATTACGATATCGACTTTTCCATTCTTGGCAAGCTCTGTGATTTCCTTTGCCTGTTTGGCGGTTTTGAATCTGTTCAGCGTATCGATTCTTATCGGGAAATCCGCGAATCGCTCGGTGAATGTCTTGCCGTGCTGAACGCATAGAATCGTTGTCGGCACAAGCACCGCGACCTGCTTGCCGTTTTCGACCGCTTTAAACGCCGCTCTCATCGCAAGCTCGGTTTTGCCGTAGCCTACATCGCCGCATAGCAGCCTGTCCATCGGCACCGCCTTTTGCATATCGTTTTTTATCTGGTCAATGCACGTTAGCTGGTCGGGCGTTTCCTGATATAAGAATGATTCGTCGAATTCCTTTTGCCATACGCTGTCGCGGTCGAATGCTATGCCGCCCATCGCCTGCCGCTTGGCCTGTATCTCCAGAAGCTCCGTCGCAAGGTCATTAACCGAAAGGGCGACCTGCTCTTTTTGTTTATCCCACAGCTTGGTGCCGATTTTGCTTAGCTTTGGCCTTATGGGCCCAGAGCCGATATATTTATGCACAAGCGCGATATTATGCACCGGCACATACATCAGCGTTTTATTGGCATATTCAATCGTCAGGTATTCGGTTATCTTTTCATCTTTGGTAATCTGATGAATGCCCTTGAATTTTCCGATGCCGTATGAAACGTGAACGACATAATCGCCAGCCTGCAAATCGAGAAAGCTGTCAACTGGCGTTAACCTTTGTATCGTTCGCGTGCGTCTGCGAATGGCGTATTGCCCGAATATTTCGTGATGGCTGATGACTATCGTATTCAGCGAATCGATGATGAACCCGCGATGGATAAAGCCGACGGGCAGATGAAAATTTTTCGGAATCGTTTTATGTTTTTCGCGGATGATTTCATTTACGCGAGATGATTCCGCATCGTTTTCGCAGTACAGATAAACTTTCGTGCCGCCAAGTGCCGCATCGACAAGCTCGTCAAGCACCGCTTTGTGCCCATCGAATATTGGCCCTGCTTTTCGTTCATATTGCTGGGCGCTTTTTACGGGCAGTTTTATATCATCACCTGTGCCCGCGCCGAACCGGTTAAGATGCAGTTGCGTGAATTTGCTGATGGATTTATATATGGCTTCCCAGTTGTACAGGTTTTGCGGATTGTCAACCCTGCTAAGGAACACTTCGGCGGTTTCCTGAATATTGGCAGGCTCTTCGAGAATGATTATCGTTTTCTTTGGCAGAAGATGTATAAACTGTTCCGTCTTGCCGATGGTCTGATGGCCGATGGGCGGAATGACGGTTACGTTGTCCAGGTCGCCGCTGGATAGCTGGTTGTCGAGGTCTATCGAGCGGATGCTCTCGATTTCGTCGCCGAAGAATTCTATCCGCACCGCTTCGGGCCTGCTTTGTGTGCGTTTTTCAATTGTAATCGGCGCGTAAATATCGATTATGCCGCCGCGACAGGCGAATTGCCCCGGCATATCCACCCGCTCGACCCGCTCAAAGCCGTTATCGTCGAGCCACCCGATTACAAGTTCCGGCTCAATTACCGTGCCGATATTGATTTTCAGCCCGCGCTGCTCGATGGATTTCGGCAGCGGCACCGGCTGACAGAGTGCCAGCACGGAAGCGGATATCACGGCGTTATCGTCGATTTGCTCGGCTTCCATTGCCAGCTTGAGCCGTTCGGTGCCGATTTCGTCGGTTGCATCGGCAAATTCCGGCTGGGCCTCCCACGCGGGAAGATTTCGGCAAGTCCTTTTCAGGAATACGGTTATATCGTCAGCGGCGTTGTCGGCATCGTCGATGTGCGGTGCTATATATAGGATAGGGCGGCCAAGTGCCTTTGATATTTCCGCCGTAAGCATAGGCGCAAAAGAACCCCACGTCCCTTCGGCAATGATGGGGGCTCCTGCCTTGCCGCCTGCCAAAAGGGAAATCAGCTTGGAAACCGTTTTTTCTTTAGATAAATCCATCGAAACTCAAGATTTGGACGTATTGTAAACTAAAGACGCATTGCAGTTCAACTTGAAAAAAAAGCTCCTGTGGAAAATTGGTGATTTTGTCATCCCGAGCGATTGACCGTCCTAATTCTGTTATCCCAAGTGAGTATTACCCATTCTGTCCTCCCGAGTGAGCGTCCCCCATATTGTCATTCCGAGCGAGCGAAGCGACGAGGAATCTCTTGGTTGAGCAACTCAGATTCCTCCGCTACGGATACATTCGTATCCTCCGGTCGGAATAACAT
The DNA here is from genome assembly GCA_945890885.1 of Candidatus Kuenenia stuttgartensis. Classification (GTDB taxonomy): domain Bacteria; phylum Planctomycetota; class Phycisphaerae; order Sedimentisphaerales; family CAMDDF01; genus CAMDDF01. Next base: position 4,605 of record CAMDDF010000043.1, read on the forward strand.
GTATTTTTCGATGTTCTTCCGAAAGAAAACTGGTACTAACCGATAGCGAAAATTATCCTATACAACTAATGCTCCATCCGTTATATTTCGATATAAGTTGTATTCAACATTGACGTTAGGAAATTACATGGCATTGACAACAAGACATAAATTTGCGATAGCCGCTTTGGTGCTGTATTGGCCAGCGATATTTGCCGCTACGCATCTGCCGATACCTGATATGGTTCAGCGGGCAGGCGTAAACGATAAAATGATACATTTCCTTGCGTACCTGATACTGACGCTGTTTTTCTGGCTTGCTCTTTCGCCGCATAAAAAGGTCAACTGGCTCAAATGGCCTGTCTGGCTTACGTTCGGCGTGGCGATTTTTTATGGTGCAATGGATGAAACGCTCCAAGGCTTTGTCGGCAGAAGTACGGACTTGGCGGATTTTCTTGCCAATATGGTCGGCGTTATAACCTGCCTGATAATATTGACATTCTTTTCGTTTTGGCCTGCATTGATGATTGTCTCTGCGGTGTTCCTGTATATCCTGCCGAATTTCAGCACAGGCTACCTGCTCATACAAAACCAGATGCTCAATACCGCGTTCCATTTCATCGGCTTTGCGGGCTTTACGATGATATGGGTGCAGGTGCTGGAAAAGTTCCTGCCTATGCACGAGATAAATTTCAAATGGCCTATCGTTGCGATGCTTATACCGCTGATATTGCTTGCCGCTTTGAAGCTGACAACCGCGATAATCGGGAAAAACGTCTGGCCCATCGACATCATCACCGCGATAGCTGGCGTTCTGATAATTATCGCGATATCATGGCCTACGGGAATCTTCCGCCACAAAATCACCCAGCGGAAACAAGATAACGATGCTTATAAATGGTAGGTAAAGCAATAGGGGAATGAAGAATAACTAGAACAGAATGATGAATCAATGCTCGAATACCGACTGGTGGGCTCTTTCTAAATAGTTAATTATGGGTGAAGTATTGCCAGTGTGCTGCACAATTTCTGCTTTGCAGGTTTTGCATACACTGTTATCGAAAAAATCTGTGTTAATTCGTGCAATTCGTGGCTAAAAATTACTGTTCCAAGTATATCAACGGCTTTTGGGCGGGTATTTTATGGTTTTTTGTTGACATTTCGAGTGAACTAATATAGAACTCTCGAATGCACAGGGATTGTGTGGGAGAACGTTTCAGGAAGATTCTCAAAATTATTATTAAAAAATTATGTCTTGAGGTGCGCTTTGAAAAATTGGTTGTCTGTTTTCGTGTTAAGTGTAATGATTACTTCATTGGCTTGTGCTGCCTTTGATGATGATTTTGAATCTTATGCTGTTGGTACTTTTCCGTCCAGCCAGTGGATACCGACGGCCAATGCAATATCTGAGCCTAGCTTGAATGGCATTAGAGTTGACCCTACCGACAGCAGCAACCAGATGCTTCAAATGAAAAGCCAAAGCAACTGGGCACCTCTTGCATATCACCAATTTGATTTCGATTCAAGCTTTGAGATAACCGCAAGATTTTATCAGGAAGCAAATTGCTCGCCGATTATTGATATGGCACCAACGACGAGTTGGACTAATCCTTCGCTGCGATTGTTTGAGATGAATTCAACATCTGTTAAGACTTTGGGCCAGACTTCTGAAGTTTCCGGTGTTCTTAATCAGTGGAATGACCTTAAAATAGTTTATGAGCGTGAAGAACTTAATGCTACGATGAAATTCTGGCTAAACGGTTCCCTTGCAGGCGATTTCGATAGTATATCGTTTGCAGGCGAAAGCAGTGCCTATGATGTTAAATATAATTATCTTTCGCTTATTGTAAACAATAATGGTGTTCGCTACGGCTATTTTGATGACATACACATTTCAAATGAGATTTCATCTGTTACTCCAACAGTGCCTGTCCCATCTGCCATTTTGTTAGCTGGTATCGGTGTTGGATTGGTACGCTTATTCAAAAAGAAATAAATGATTGACTTTCTATGCTTTTGGTTCAAATTCAAGCCCTCAAATATTTTGAGGGCTTTTTTTATATGAACGATTACCAATGAGCAAAACAGTCGATAATGTGTACAACTTCTGCGTAGCTGGTTTTGCACACACTGACATCTTTCAAAATCTGTGTTAATTCGTGCAATCTGTGGCAAAAAAACCGTGTCTAAAAAAATTACCGTTCCAGATACGTCAGCGTCTTTTCGATAATTTCCTTAACCACTGGTGCCGCCACCATTCCGCCGGTGTACCCCATTCTCAGGCTTCTGTTCGGCCTGCGTACCGATACCAGCACAACTATCGCAGGGTCTTCAGCAGGGGCACCGCCTACAAATGAAGCGATATAGCTGCTCTCGTCATATCCGCCGCCGCCGGGCAGTGCGATGTTTGCCGTTCCGGTTTTTCCGAAGACGGTCCATTTTTTAAGTGCCGCTGGTTTGCCGGTTCCCTCTTTTACAACGGCAACCAGAGCATCGGATACAATCCATTTTGCAGTTGCGGGTTTTATAGCAAAGCCTGCCGCCGAGGCGCTGTTGGATAGTTCTACGTTTCTGCCTTCTTCTGAAATTACCGCTTTGACCAGATGCGGCTTTACAGCCTTTCCGCCGTTTGCGAGAATACAATACGCCCTTATGATTTGAATGGATGTTACCGAAATTTCCTGTCCGTATGGAATTCGTGTAACGCTGTAGCCCGTCCAGCCTTTCACAGGCCATAAAAGTCCTGCATCTTCGCCCGGCAGGTCAATTCCGGTTTTCCTTCCGAGGCCGAAAAGTCTTAGTCCATCGTAAAGTCTTTGCTTGCCCAGCTTCTGGCCGATTTTCGCCATACCGATATTGCTCGAATGAACAAGAATACCTTTCGGCGTTAAAGTTCCATAACGGTGGCTGTCATATTCGCCGATTCTTCCGAATCCCTTGCCGATGTAGGTTCCGTTCTCGCAGAAGATTGGCGTGGTTTTGGCTACCGCACCGGTATCGATAGCTATCGCGGTAACTATCGGCTTGAAAATACTGCCCGGCTCATAGGTATCCGTTATTGACCTGTTTTTCATAGTCTCGATATTTGCTTCGAAGAACTGGCTCGGCTCAAAATCTGGCAGCGAAACCATCGCAAGTATATCGCCGGATTTAGGTTCCATTACTATCGCAACGGCGCTTTCTGCCTGATACTTTTTATACTGTGCCATAAGAGCGTTATATGTGAAACTCTGTATCGTGCTGTCAATTGTCAAGACGATACTGCTTCCGTCTCTGGGTTTAACCTGAGCGGTATCTGCAAGACGGATAGGCCTTCTGGCGGCATCAGCTACGAATATTGAATAGCCGTCCTGTCCCCTCAAAAGTTTCTCGTATTCCAACTCAAGCCCTGCAAGCCCCATATTGTCCACTCCGCAGAAACCCACGACATGGCTTGTAATTCTACCGCCCGGCAGATACCGCTGCCATGAATTTTCCACGCTGATACCTTTTAGCCTGGCCTGAAAAACCGCTTCACGCTCGGTAAGCGTTACATCTTTTTTGAGTACGGAATATTTCGGATTGTCCGGCTTTGTTATCTTTTGGGATATTTCGTGAGCAGGGACGTTTATGATTCCGCTGAGTTTAATTGCCGTTTCTTTGTTGTCCTGCACAAAGCACGGATCCGCGAAAACCGTATAAGTGATATTGCTTACCGCAAGCTGATTACCGTTCCTATCGAGTATCATTCCCCTTCGGCTAGGCTGTGCTATTTTTACAGTTTGCTGCTTCTGTGTCATCCCCTCGAATTTTTTACAGCTCAAAATTTGCAGGCTTCCGCAACGCCATATGAGACCCGTGAAAGCCAGCCCAAGAAGAACCATTAAAGTTATTGCCGTTTTAATTCTCATTTGACAATCTTTTCCGGTTCGTTTTGCATTTGTGCAGATACTGAGCTTGTGCTGGTCAAATTTTCAAGTTTGATTCGCTTGTGATAAAGCCCCTGTTTGAGTTTTGCGTTTTCGACGAGCGCGGTTCGAAGCTGATAGAAATTGTAATTATTTACAGCCCTGATTTGTACAGTGAAAATCAGAAAAAAGGTCAGTATTAAAATAATAAATATAATTCTAAAATGAATCATCGTGTTGGTAATTCAATCTCCGTTCCCGGCTTTAGGCCCGAGGAACTGCTGATGTTTTTATTAAGTTTTACGATTTCACGAAACTTGGAGCCGTTTCCAAGCTGTTTTTGTGCGATTAGCCAAAGTGTATCGCCTTTTTTAACGACATATTTGTTTGGTCCGACTATGTTGGGTTCAGCTTTTTGGGTTACGCTTACCGTAGGAAGACTGAGGCTGTTCCGGATTTTTCTAAGAACAGGGGTCTTTGACGTAGCGGGGTCTTTTGCAGTAACAGTTGCCTTTGCTGTAACGGTAGCCGTTGTAGGCACAGCAGCTTTTGCGGGAACATCAGTTTTTTTAGGGGCTGCATCGTTTGCTGCATCAGCGGCTTTTGCAGTAACTATCTCTTCTGCTGCATCAACAGTTTTTGCTGTGTCAGCAGTCTTTGTCTTAACGGAATCATAGGTATCGACCTTTACAAATTCTTTTCTATCTGCCAGCTGTGGTATTTTCAGCTTTTGGCCCTGTGAAATCTGGTCAGGCGATTTTAGTCCATTATATTCAGCGATTTTAATTATGTTGGCTCGTTTATTGCCCTCTTCGGGACCGTAGAATTTCCTGGCGATTGTTCCGAGATTTTCATTTTTCTGCACAACATATTCGCTAATCTGCTTTGTCTCCGTGTTTTTTTGTAAATCTGCAGTAGCTGGCGATGGTTCTACTTGCTTAGCTACAAGAGCCTTAGCTGTCTCAGCGGCCTGCTTAGCTGCTAGTGCCTCGGCTGCCTGTCTGGCTGCTTCAGCCGCCGCCGCTTTCTTTTGTGCATCAACTATCTGCGGTGGAATCTCGATATTATAGCTTTTGCCGTCAACTCTTTCTTCCTGAAGCGGCAGAGTATATTTATCAAGAAGACGAACTGTATCCTTTGCGGTTGAAATGATGTCCTCGGTTGGCACTCTGACAACAGTGGAGTCTTTCGCAGTCATTGGCGCAGCGTCCTGATCTGCCCGGAGAAACTTCGGCAGTCCATTCACAGAAAACACAATCGCTATAATAATTACGAGACCGAGCAACAGGCCAAGTTTAGCATCAGAAGTCATAATGAAACTCCATTTCCTATAATCTATATTTTTCGGGCTATCCGCAATTTGGCGCTTCGCGACCTCGGATTTAGCCCGATTTCCTTTTCGTCCGCAACCATCGGTTTTTTTGTTATTAACTCAAACACGCCTTCTTTAGATTTGGCGTTGAAAAACTGCTTTACTATTCTGTCTTCAAGGCTGTGAAAACTTATTATCGCAAGATAACCATTTTTATCAAGCAGTTCCGGAGAATTCTCAAGAAGTTTTTCAAGATTTCCAAGCTCATCATTTACTGCAATACGCAACGCCTGGAAAGTTCGTGTCGCTGGGTGTATTCCTCTTGCCTGAGGCACCTTTCCAAGCGCCCTGCAAATAATAAAACTAAGCTGTCCAGTAGTAATTATCGTCTGATTCTTGCGATATTCAACAATAAATCTGGCGATTCGCCTTGATGCTCTTTCTTCGCCGTATTTAAATATCAAATCGGCAAGATCGTCCTCTTCAAGGCTGTTTACAAGCTTTGCGGCGGTCGTCTTTAAATCCGCATCAAGCCTCATATCGAGAGGCATATTGTTCTGAAAACTTAGCCCCTTTTCGCTGTCAACGATTTGGCCGGAACACCAGCCCAGGTCTGCAAGTATAAAATTAGCTTTAGGCAAACCAAGGTCAGCCATCGCATTTGAAATATCGGAAAAATTACTCTTTTTTAAGAGAACCTTACATTTTAAATCGGAAAGATTTGTTTTTGCCAGATCAAGACATTTTTCATCAACGTCAAGCCCAAGCAGGCAGCCTTCGGGGCCTAACTTGCCGCCGAAGATTTTGCTGTGGCCGGCATATCCCACTGTTGCGTCAACGATAACCGCATTGCTGGTTAGCTTGATAAGTGATTCAAGCTGTTCAGCCAGAACTGGAATATGTTCTGCTGACATTAGGCGATAGCGATTCTTGAGTTTGTTTCCAGGCAAATCACATCAGCAGAAAAACTCACCCCTGCAAAGACACTGTTGTACGCTTTGAGGTTTTTAAGCCTGTCCGCCATTATTGCCTTGGCTTCCAAAACTGAATGATCAACTGTATTTTCGTTCAATGCCTGTCTTAAAATCTGATATTCATTCATTGCAGAACCTCCTTATTCTAGTTCATTGCTTTGTTTTTGTAATACAATCTTCCTTGCTTGCATTGACTGCTGCTGATATTGAGCAGTGTGGTCAGCCAGATAGCCTTCCCAGTCTTCGGTGTTCCATATCTCGATATGGTCCCGAACTCCAACAAGCGTCAGGTTACTTCCGAGAGATGCCCGTTTACGCAATTTTTCGTTGACTAGCAATCGACCCTGCCGATCCAGCTCAACCTTGCTGGCCAGTGCAAAACTTAACCGTTCGTACACTACCGCTTCGTCCGGGGCTCCCATCCCTGGGTCCACGGCAAGGGCGATTTGCTGAAAATATTTCTCCGGATACAGGCATAACACACCATTGGCACCGATGCTAAGATAGTAATCGGAACCATACTCGTGGGCATCAATCTGGCCGCGGAGCTTGTTCGAAAGGAAAAGTCTTCCTTTCTGATCTAACGTATGTTCATATTCGCCTGTTAATAGAAGCATCCCTGTATTCCCACTAAGGTGCCATTTAGTGGTCTATTCTACCACTGACCCCCACTAAGTCAACCACTTTACTAACTTTTTTTACCATTTTCTTTAAAATTCTTTAATATTCCTTTAAAAACCCACAATTTCCCATGTTGACCCACTGGGAAAAGCGGATATTGGAGCTTATTTTATCCAAAATAATGGTTCCACAATGCCGAAAGTGTCCTAGGTGTCCTATCAGCCCTATCAATTCTCTATTAATATAATATTTTCAAAAACTTTCTTATAGATAGAGATTGCTATGACTCCTAGGACACGTGGGACACAAGAGTGAACCGCTGAAAATATAGCCCTTGTTAGTTTGCGTAAATTGCCTTGCAAGTTTTCCATATATAGTTATAATCACTTGCCTTAGCTTGTTTTTATAATGAACAAATCTGTGCCGCCAACGCACTGTATAATTGGTGATGATTATGGCTTTTGTGCGGGCGATATGGACATTTAAGTCATTATTTATAAGGAACTTATATTATGGCAGGTATGTTTTACACGCTAATTGAAGTAGCCGAACGGCTCTCGAAAACTGAAAATCAAATCCGTCAGATGGTGCAGGAAGGGCGGCTTCGGGAATTTCGCGACGGCCCAAAATTGCTTTTCAAGAAAGACGAGGTTGATGCTCTTTCGGGTCAGGCCGGTTCTATGCCGGATGATACGCTGGGTCTTGAAGGCGGCGGCGATGTCGAAAGCCATGGCTCAACGCTTGGTTTATCAGATGAAGGGGTTTTGGAAGAAGAACGTGCTGATAAGCAAGACCTCGAAGGTGATGATCTTGATTTCAGCCTTGATTCTTCAGGCTTGGATATGGCATTGGGCGGCGATGATTTAGACCTCGATATGGCCGCAAGCAGAGCAGCAGAAGACCTTGACCTTGGCGAGATAGATCTTTCTGGCGATACGGATTCTGCAAAAAAAGTTACAGAAAAAGCTGCTGCCCCTGCGGAAGAGGAATATGAAGAATTAAGCCTTGCTCCCGAAGAAGGTGAGGGTGATTTAGGGCTAAAGCTTTCTCCGTCAGACAAGAAATCGCCTTTGGATTCCGATTTGAAACAAGGGCCCATTGACGAGGATGAACTGTTTGCGGGAAAAGAACCGGGTCAGGACGATGAACTTGGCTTTGAAAATGATTTTGGACTCGAAAGCGAAGGCATACCCGATAGCGACGGCACTAAAGCTGAAAGTCAGGGTATATCCGTTCTGGGTCAGGATGATACCGCATATAGTGTGACCGATGATTCGCTTGGCGAAACAGCGGAGGTTCAGCTCGAAGGTGATAAAGAGCTTGACGAAGAACATAGCCTTGATGAAGATGTCAGTCTCGAAAGTTTCGGAAGCGGCTCAGGACTTCTCGACCTTTCATTGCAAGCTGATGATACAAGTCTCGGAGCAGTTCTTGATGATATTATCCCCGGTGTGGGTGGCGGTGGTGCCGCTGTTGAGCCGGGCGGTTTTGATGGAGGCTTGGATATTGGCGAAGAAGTTCTTGCCGGCGGTGCCGATGAAGCTCAATCTCCCGCAGGTTCAGCCTCTGCTGGATTTGGCGAGCAGGCTTCAATCGGACAGATGTCCGCAGCGGCGATGGCTTATATTGAACCTGCCCCGGACGCTTCAAGCAATATGTTCGGCGTGATGCTTGTGATACCTTTTGTTGTTTTGGTTTATACAATTATAATCAGTACCGCAGGCTCATTGGGAATCAACCCCAACATTCTCGGCAGTACACAGGATATTATATGGTATATCGGCGGCGGACTTGTGTTTGTTGCTGTAATTATGATGTTCATTGGATTAGCTGCTGGCGGGAAAAAGGGCGGCTCTCCAAAAGTAAAATCTGCCAAAGCTGCCGTCGCACCGAAAAAAGTAAAGCAAGCTAAGCCCGTAAAGGCAAAGAAAAAATAGTAAGTTCTCATGGCGGCCCCAATCGGGCCGCTGTTTTATTCTGGCGGGGTTTTCACCCGTTTTATGGTTTTTGATTCAGAGGTGTTGTATGCCGATTTTTGAGTACAAGTGCAGTAGTTGCGGAGTTGTTGAGGAATTTCTTGAAAGTGCATCCTCTAAGAACAAACATGATTGTTCAAAGTGCGGCAAGTCTATGCAGAAGATGTTTTCAACATTTGCTCCGAGGATAGCAGCGGAAAAGTCCGGCTGTGCAAAAAATTCCTGCTGCCCAAACGCGGGCCGTTGTCCTCACTCAATGTAATTGTTTTTTCATCGATTCGTCAATAAAGGGTTTTTTCGAGATGGCAAAAGAAGACAGATATAAGTTTAACGAAATCGAAAAAAAGTGGCAGAGCATTTGGGAGCAGGACAAAACCTTCAAAGCTGTCGAGGATAAATCCAAACCAAAGTATTATGTGCTTGATATGTTTCCATATCCAAGTGCCCAGGGCTTGCATGTCGGCCATCCGGAGGGCTATACTGCTTCCGATATAGTTGCCCGTTATAAAAGAATGAGGGGCTTTTCCGTTCTGCACCCCATCGGATGGGACGCATTCGGCTTGCCCGCTGAACAGTACGCTATAAAGACCGGCACACATCCAGCGGATACCACGCAAAAAAATATTGATAACATGCGCAGGCAGATTAAGTCTCTCGGCTTTAGCTATGACTGGGACAGGCAGGTCGATACGACAGACCCAAATTATTACAAGTGGACGCAGTGGATATTTCTAAAATTTTACAATAGCTGGTTCGACGATTCCGAAAATAAAGCAAAGCCGATTTTACAGCTTATAGAAGACCTTGAAGCGGAAAAACTTTACGTCGGCATTGATGGCGACATTATTCCAACCGATGCGGAGGGTTTGCAGGCGATTTCCGGCGACCCCGTCGGTGCCCGCAAGTGGTCAGAGCTTAGCAAAGAGCAGCAGCGTGAATTTATTGACGACCAGCGACTGGCCTATGAAGCTGAAGTTGCGGTCAACTGGTGTCCGGAGCTTGGAACGGTACTTGCCAATGAAGAGGTTATCGGCGGCGTATCTGAACGCGGCGGCTATCCGGTAGTTCGCAGGCCAATGCGGCAGTGGATGTTGCGGATTACGAAATTCGCCGACAGACTGCTGGCGGATTTAGAGTTTGTTGATTGGCCCACTTCGATTAAAAAATTGCAGACCGACTGGATAGGCAGAAGTACCGGAGCCGAAGTCGATTTTCAGATAGCGGGCCAGGATGAGTTTGTTCGGGTCTTCACAACCAGACCTGATACGCTTTTTGGTGCGACGTATATGGTTCTTGCACCGGAGCATCCGCTTGTCGATATAATCGCAACTGACGAGCAAAGGCAGGCGGTTGAAAGTTACAAAGAGCAAGCCGCCAGAAAAAGCGACCTTGATAGAACAGACCTTGCAAAGGATAAAAGCGGTGTCTTTACCGGCGCGTATGCAATAAATCCTGTCAATGAGAAACAAATTCCGATATGGATAAGCGATTACGTTCTTATCAGCTACGGAACAGGCGCGATAATGGCAGTACCTGCGCACGATGAACGTGACTATGCGTTTGCGAAAAAATTCAGTCTGGATATTATTCAGGTTGTAAAGCCGGAAGATGAATATTTGCAAGCCAAAGTCGAAGCTGGCGAGCTTTGTTTTTCTGATGACGGCATTGCTGTAAATTCTGGCCGGTTTGATGGATTAACAACAGCACAATTCAAAGATGAAATTACCGCATGGCTCGAAGATAACACAAAAGGCAAGTTAGCGGTTAATTATAAATTGCGTGACTGGCTTTTCAGCAGGCAAAGATACTGGGGCGAGCCTTTCCCGATAATCCACCTTGAAGACGGGGAGAGAATTGCACTGGATGAAAGTGAACTGCCGCTTATTCCGCCGCACGTTGCAAGCTATAAAGCTGCCGGCACGGGTGAATCGCCGCTGGCAAATATTTCCGATTGGGTCAATGTAACTTTGCCCGATGGCCGAAAAGGAAAACGCGAAACAAATACGATGCCGCAATGGGCAGGCTCATGCTGGTATTATTTGCGATATACCGATGCTAAAAATAATGACAAACCATTCGACAAGGCCAATGAAGATTACTGGCTGCCGGTCGATTTATATATCGGCGGTGCTGAACATGCTGTGCTGCATCTGCTGTATTCGCGGTTCTGGCACAAGCTGCTGTACGATTTGGGCTATGTCTCACATCCGGAGCCATTCAAAAAACTTGTCAACCAGGGCATGATTCTTGGTCAGGACGGCCAGAAAATGAGCAAGAGCCGAGGCAACGTAGTCAACCCTGACGAGGTTATCAATAATTACGGTGCCGATTCTATGAGACTTTATGAAATGTTTATGGGGCCTCTGGAAGCGACAAAGCCCTGGTCTATGCAGGGTGTCGAGGGCGTTTACAGATTCCTCAATAAAGTATGGCGGACAATTATTGACGAAGAAACGGATCAGCTTGACAGCAGTATCAAAGACGTTGAAGCTGATAGTGATACTGTGAGAATTCTGCACCAGACGATCAAGAAAGTTTCGAGCGATATTGATACGTTCGGCTTTAACACCGCAATAAGTCAGATGATGATATTTATCAATCACATCGCAAAACTTGAAGTTAAACCGAAATCCGTTATTGAGCAATTTGTTCTTGTGCTTAGCCCGTTTGCTCCGCACGTTTGTGAAGAGCTTTGGCAGAGGCTTGGCCATTATGGAAGCCTTGCGTATGAGGAATGGCCGCAGCATGATGATGAATTGACGAAGGAAACGGATATTGAACTTGCTGTGCAGGTTCTTGGTAAGATAAAGGATAAAATCGTTGTATCCGCTGAGGCTACAGAAGAGCAGATAATCGAAAAGGCTCTGGCCAGCGAAAAAGTTATCGCTGCAATGGAAGGTAAAACGCCCAAGAAAGTTATCGTAATTAAATCAAGGCTTGTCAATATTGTTATTTAACTAAAGGCAGCCGATGAATCCAGACGACGGATATATTTGTTATATTGTAAATCCATCTTCCGGCAAGGGAAGTACGAATCGACTCGTCTGGGGACTGAGAGAGTATCTGCAGTTACGAAAATTCGATGTTCGGGTCAGCTTTACGAAATCACTTGAACACGCTCAGCAGCTTGGGCGCGATGCCGTTGCCGATGATAAATGTAAATTGATTGTAGTCGCTGGCGGCGATGGCACTATACGCGATGTTGCAACGATGATGATAAACTCCGGCAAACCATTGCTGCCGATCCCCGGCGGAACGGAAAACCTTCTGGCAAGCGAGCTTGGCTATGATGAAAAGTTAGCGACATTGCAGGAAGCATTTGAGGAAGGTTATGCTGTCGATTATGACCTTTGCACCGCAGGCAGCAAAGTTTTTGCCTCTATCGCAGGCTTTGGCTTTGATGCTGAAATCGTAAAAAGGCTTGCGATGAGTCGAAGCGGCAATATCGACCATATGGATTATTTCTGGCCGTTGTGGCGAACTTTCTGGACTTACAAGTTTTATCCGTTCAAAGTCGAAGTTGATGGCGAGCTGATATACGATGGGCCGTGCCTGGTTTTTGTCGGAAATCTTTCACGCTATGCGATGGGTTTGCATGTTCTAAAAAATGCCGACTATAGCGATGGCCTGCTGGATGTGTGCGTCTATAAATGTAAAAATCATTTTGTTTTCGCAAGCCAGATATTGATGACGATTTTGAAGATGCATACCGGCATCAGCTCGGTAATATACAGACAGGGCAAAAAAATAAAAGTATCCGCGATTGATGGAAACTCCGCTAGCGAACTTGATGGCGATCCCGGCCCGGATTTGCCGTTTGAGATAGGCATCATACCCGGAGCAGTTAAAATTATCGCACCAAAAGGCAAAAAGCCTTCAGGCATTAGAACAAGATTTATTAGAATGTTTCAGTAGAGGAAATTGAATTTATGAGTAATAGTTTTAAAATTGGTAATGTTAAGATTGGCCTTGATGCTGATTTGTTTTTGTTTGCCGGGCCTTGTGTAATTGAATCGCT
>CAMDDF010000044.1 GCA_945890885.1 Candidatus Kuenenia stuttgartensis
GTCAGGCATTTGTAACCCTTTATCCTTAAGTATGTTGTTATATGTATATCGTTAATATTATGTGCCGATTTTACAAGAGATTTTTTTAAATTGCCGATTGATATAAATCTCATTTGTAAGTATAATGGCCGTAAGACTTTATAAATATATAATTTAACAGGACAATCTGCCCGAAATATGCCAAGCCATAGATTATTAAAACTTGAAATTGACGACCTCGAAATCATCGGCTATTCCGTTGCTGGCGAGGAAACCGTAATTGCCATTCCACAGTTGGACGTCTGCTTCGACATCGGCAAAGCACCCGACCAGCTAATTCCAATAAACAATGTCCTCCTTTCGCACGGCCACATCGACCATTCGGCGGGCCTTGCATATTATCTTTCGCACCGCCAATTTTGCGGTATAGCACAGGGAACGGTGTTTCTGCCGGAACATCTTATTGAGCCTTTTCAGAGCATACTCGATAGCTGGGCCAAAATTGACGGCAGCAGAATACCTGCAAACCTTATCGGCGTAAAGCCCGGCGACGAATACATGATTAAACCCAATCTCGCTGTAAAGGTCTTTCCGACGAAACATTGTCGCGGCTCAGTGGGTTTTACTGTCATCGAAAAACGCAAAAAGATAAAACCCGAATACGCAAACCTCAATGGCCCGGAGATAGTAAGCCTGAAAAAACAGGGCATCGCAATTGATAACCCCGTCGAAATCCCGATAGTCTCATATCTGGGCGATACGCAGTATGTGGATTTTTCAAAGCTGGACTATGTAGCCAACAGTAAAATTTTGATCGCCGAGTGTACTTTCTTCGACACAGACCACGACGAAAGGGCCGCTGCCGGCAAACATATGCACATTGACCAGCTCGCCGATCTTCTCGGAAATATGAATAATCAGCACGTCATAATTGTTCACCTGACCCAGAGAACCAGCATTTCGGATGTAAAAAAGCTCATCAAAAGCAGCTTGCCCGCTGACATTTGCAAGAAAATTACAATACTTATGGATACAAACAAAAAAAGCCCTCAGCAATAACACCGAGGGCTTAAATTTAGTGTAACTCAAAATGGCTCTAAACCGAAACTGCTTCCTCGCATCTGCTTGTATCAAGTTCTGACGGATCAGCTACTTTTCTGTATCCCATCGCCCTGATTAAATCCAGAACTTCCGTCCAGGTTGGAAATGGCCTTTGATTTTGCTTTTTATATTGGTCAATTGCCATTAGAAACTCAAACTGCTCATCGGACATATGTCCTTCTTCAGCCGATATTCTATCGGTGCTGCGCCTTTTACCGGGCCCTCTGCGACGGTCCAGTCCCATTCTTCTCTCAACAACAGTCTGTCGTTTTTCTAGGAAATCGCATTCACTCTTTTCTGCTTTGCTATTTGCCATTGGTGGCTCCTTAAATTACAAATTTTCCTGAGTTTCATCTTCTGTACAGACATTTTCACCGAATAAGGACGCATAAAAATATTCGCTGGGGCATCTCGACAGTATCACTTCGACCGCTTTATCCGACTGCTCCTGGGCGACAATTATCGAATAACTGACATTGCCTTGACTATCTTGGTCATGTTTTTCAATTTCTGCCGGGATTTCATTCGCGATAAGCAGCTCCTGATAATCCTTGGCCAGCATTTTGTCCTCAGCGATTGCAACGGTAGTCCGGGCATGTTTTGTTTTTGCCTCTGCCGTTAGTTTGTCTGTGCCTGCATCCATTATTTTACGCCTTTAAAACAGTTGAACTGTAAATAATTTCGACTAAAAAAGGCACCTCGATAACTAACTTTTTAAAAATAAATATTTAAAAAACGGGCAATTTCAGATATTTCTGTTTTTCACGAAAATGGCCTGAAAATGGCTTCTAATCTCTTGTTTGGCCTGAAATAAGGTAAATTTTTGCAAAAATATGCACAATTAGGTCTATAAATGCAAAATTTCGCATTTTTCGCTAATTTTTTTGTTGAAAAAAAGCCGACAATTATATAACAATGTATCGAAAGTGCCGTTCTTTAGGATTGAGAACGGATTTTATAGGAACTTAATTTACAATTTTTTTTAGGAAGGAGCCCAAAATGGCTAAAAAGAAAACCGCAGCAAAAAAACCAGCAGCTAAAAAGGCAACAGAATGCAAAGAGTCTCTTATTGTTGCAAGCAAGGTAAAAGCTTACATTAAGAGCAAAGGTGCGATGACTGCTTCAGACTCTCTTGCAGCTCTTAGTTGCAAAGTTTACTGTCTGCTTGACAAAGCCATCGAACGCACACTGGCAAACAGAAGAAGCACAGTTAAGCCACAAGACCTGTAATACAAAGGCCTGTTGCTAAAAAATTGGTAAATGGCGCCTTATCCCAAAAGGAGAGGGTGCCATTTTTTATTGATATTTTGAATTGTCATTTTTTTGGGCTGTCAAAACCGGTTTAGGCCTGTTAAATGTTGCCCAAAGGCGTATTCCAACCGTTTTAAAAATAAAGAGTTATAATAAATATCAGCATTGTGAAAATTTTTTAAATTTTTTTAAAATTTTATTGGACTAAAGGTAGTATAACGAATTACTATAATACCTTATTCGACCTTTACTAGTAGCTTCTGTGGAAAAGTTGGAATCAGCCTATGGATTGGGAACGAAACGCATGATGCTTGACAATTTTATAGTGGGGTCTCTATGAGAGTCTTTATGTTAGGATGGGAGTTCCCTCCGTTCATAAGTGGAGGCTTGGGCACAGCGTGTTATGGTCTGACTAAGGCGATGAGCAAACAGGGCATTAATGTAACCTTTGTTCTGCCCAAATCGGTGGTGGGGCAAAACGGCTCACATGTAAAAATGTTAAGTCCCGCAGATGTCAGCAAAACCGGAACATCTACCAGAGCCGTCACAGATTTTGAAACCCTCAAAATCGCCACGGAAATGGAAAGGGTTAAAATTCTTAAAATTGCCTCCCCCCTGACTCCATACCAGACACCGCAGGAATACAAACACATTCAGGAGAATAAGCACAATATTGACGAGATTATTCGGGAAAAAAGGCTTCTTCTCGATGAAACTTGGAGCTTTGATGCCAGCAACCTTGAAGTCAGCACCGACTATTCGGGCGATATGTTCAAAGAAATTCACAGGTACGCCGCCGCCGCTGCAAGACTCGCCTTAAACGAGCAATTCGACGTAATTCATGCCCACGACTGGATGACTTACCCCGCAGGGATGGCTGTATCCGCTTTAACTGGAAAACCTCTGGTGGTACATGTTCATGCTACCGAATTTGACCGTAGCGGAGAACACGTCAACCAGGCAATTTATGATATTGAACGAAAAGGCATGCACGCCGCTGATAAAATTATTGCGGTCAGCTATCTTACAAGAAACATAATAATCTCAAGATATGCCGTTTCCGGCGACAAAGTCGAGGTAGTTTATAACGGTGTTGAAAAAAATGGCGACGCGGTTAATCCAGTTAAGCAGGTCGGCATAAAATCAGACGAAAAAATCGTGCTTTTCCTGGGCAGAATAACAATGCAAAAAGGCCCTGAATATTTCCTAGCTGCTGCCAAGAAGGTTTTGGAAGTGATGGAAAATGTCAAGTTTGTAATGGCTGGCAATGGCGATATGATGCACAGGATAATAAGTATGGCTGCCGAAATGGGCATTGGCTCAAATGTTCTTTTCACCGGCTTCCTGAGGGGCGAAGACGTACGAAGAGTCTACGAATTGGCCGACTTATACGTAATGCCAAGCGTCTCAGAGCCTTTCGGCATTGCTCCGCTTGAGGCACTTAATAACGATGTGCCGGTATTGATAAGCAAGCAGAGCGGGGTTGCTGAGGTTTTGACGCATGTGCTGAAAGTGGACTTTTGGGACATAAATGAGATGGCCAACAAAATAATAGCTGTTCTGAAATACCCTCCTTTGCAGATGACGTTGAAAGAGCATGGAAATTTTGAGGTCAGAAAGCTGCGATGGGAAGATGCGGCCCAAAAATGTGAAAAAGTTTATAACGAAGTTTTGGTGGGAACGGTTTAGTTTGACCGATTATAATTAGGAGGCAAAAAATGGCATCAATATGTTTCTATTTTCAGGTTCATCAGCCCTTCAGACTGAGACACTATACCGTTTTTGACCAGACGCACGATTATTTCGATGAGTTTAAAAACTCTTCCATCTGCCGGAAGGTTGCAAGGAAATGTTATCTGCCGACAAACCGTCTGCTGCTTGACCTTATCAAAAAGCACGATGGAAAATTCAAAATATCTTTCAGTATCACCGGCGTATTGCTCGAACAGCTCGAAAAATACGCGCCGGAAGTTTTAAGCACTTTTGATGCGCTTGCACAGACCGGCTGCGTCGAGTTCATCGGCGAAACATATTACCACAGCCTTAGCTTCCTTTATTCAAAAAATGAATTTAAGGAGCAGATTCTAAAGCACAGCCAGATGATTGAAAAATATTTCGGCCAAATCCCGCAGGTTTTCCGGAATACAGAACTTATATATAATAATGAGCTGGCCAAAACAATCTCGGAAATGGGTCGCTTCAAAGGAGTTATCACTGAAGGTGCAGACCATATCCTTGGCCATAGAAGCCCAAATTTTCTATATCAGCCGCCGGGATGCGGCGACCTCAAACTGCTGCTGAAAAATTACTCTCTAAGTGATGATATCGCCTTTAGATTTTCAAATAAGGCATGGAACGAATATCCTTTGATGGCGGAGAAATTCGCCAACTGGGTCAACAAAGTAAACGGCACAGGCTATGTTGTTAATCTTTTTATGGATTATGAAACTTTTGGCGAACATCAGTGGGAAGAGACAGGAATTTTTGACTTTATGCGTCAACTGCCCGAAGAGGTATTGAAGCATCCGGACAATAATTTTATGACACCAACGCAGGTCGCAGAGACCTATGAAGCATCTGATGTTGTTGATGTTCCGCATGTAATAAGCTGGGCTGATACCGAGCGGGATCTTTCCGCATGGCTTGGAAACGCGATGCAGTCAAATGCACTGCACGATTTGTACAAACTTGAAAAAAACATTAAAGAATCGCGCGATGTTGACATTCTCAATGACTGGCGAAAAATGCAGACCAGCGACCATTTCTATTATATGTGCACTAAATATTTCGCTGACGGCGACGTTCACAAATATTTTAATCCGTATGATTCGCCGTACGATTCATATATTAATTTTATGAACGCACTGGGTAATCTAAAGCACAGGTGTAAAGGTGAAGTGCCCAAAAAAACGGTTCACAGCCAGATAGAGACAGCCTTAAAGGTTTAGGGCTTCTGGAAAATAACTTTGCATCCAATCGGCTTGTTTGTTTCTTTACCGCCTGACCGGAGATTCGTTCGATGATATTAACATCAAACTTGACTGATAGTACACTGACTGAAAAATTACTAAGTAAAGAGTGGCTTTTGACCAACAAGAGGGGTGGCTTCGCCAGCAGCACGCTTGCAAGCTGCAATACCAGACGATATCACAGCCTGCTCACGGGCTCATTGCATCCGCCTGCCCAGAGAATTAAATCCCTCGCCTGCCTCAAGGAAACCATATTATCGAAAAATGCCGAAATAGGGCTTACAAATTTTGAGTTCAAAGAGTCGCCGCTAAAAAAAGCTTCGATACTGCCGACGGAATTCCGTCAGGACACCGGCGTTCATTTTGAATACGACGCAGACTTCGCGAAAATTACCAAAAGCATTTATATGGATTACGAAGAAGACCGAATCGCTGTTGTCTATGATTTCTCCCGTCTCACCAGCGAGCTTACGTTTATCATAAGACCTTTTGCCGCGATTTCAGATTTTCATTCACTGTTGAAATCCGGCGCAAGATTCTGCTCATACATCGCTGACAACGAACTTATCATCAGTAGCGACACAGTCAGAGACTGCGAGTTGCGGCTATTCAGCGACAGGATGATGTTCAACAAGGATGAAAACTGGTGGCACAATTTTTATTACCGCATCGAGGCTCAGCGAGGACAGGACTGTCTGGAAGACCTATGGACACCGGGCTACTTTGAATACAAAGTCGAAGGCCCCGAGAGAATCGTATTATGGGCATCCATGTCCGACCAGCCGTTTGTTGACAGATTAAGCGATCTTGACATCGATGTAATTATAGATAACATCGCCCTTGAGCAGAAAAACATCTTAAAAAATATCAAGGTGGTTAATCCGACAAAAAAAACTTTGTACCTGGCCGCCGACCAGTTCGTAACCAGACGAAAAATATTTGAAAAGGAAACCTCCACGATTCTGGCAGGGTTCCCTTGGTTCCTCGACTGGGGTAGGGACAGCTTCATTTCCTTACGCGGCCTTTTGCTTGAGACTGGCCAGTTCGAATACGCCAAAGAGGTTTTATGCACATTCGCCTCAGCCGTGGACAAAGGTATGATACCTAACCGGTTCGACGATTATAATAATTCTCCGCACTACAACAGCATCGATGCTTCGATGTGGTTCATAAACGCCGCATTTGAATATCTCGATTTCACAAACGATCGGCAGGTCTTTACTTCGAGTCTTTTGCCGGTTATCAAATGGATCATCGAAGCATACTACAACGGCACAAGATTCAATATCTGCGCCGACACCGACAGCCTGATTACCGGCGGTTCAGCCGATACTCAGCTTACCTGGATGGATGCCAAATGCAACGGGGTTACATTTACCCCTCGCTACGGAAAAGCCGTCGAAATAAATGCGCTATGGCATAATAATATCTGCCGGCTGGCTGACTATTATAATTCAAAAGATAATAACACCGAAGCTGGTAAGCATTATACGACAATGGCCGACGAAATCGAAGATAGCTTCAGAAAACTTTTCTGGAACGAGCAGTTGGGGTGTCTTTACGACTGCGTCTTAAGCGACGGCACCAAAGACCCAAGCATTCGTCCCAACCAGATATTTGCTGTTTCGTTAAAATATTCGCCGCTTCGGATTGATGAGCAGGAAAAAATCGTCAGCGTTGTGCAAAAGCATCTGCTCACTCCGTTTGGCCTGCGAACTTTAAGCTCCGCAGACCCAAGATACCAGGGACGATATGAAGGCGATATGTTCAACAGGGACAAAGCCTATCATCAGGGAACGGTCTGGCCTTGGCTCATCGGCCCGTTCATTGGTGCTTATCTAAGGGTTAATAACTATAGCCCATCCGCAAAAAACACAGCGATGGAAATGATAAAACCTCTGCTTGAACATCTAACCGATAGCGGCTGCATCGGCAGCGTCAGCGAAATCTTCGATGGTGATATTCCCCAAAGACCCAATGGCTGCTTTGCCCAGGCATGGAGCGTTGCCCAGCTTATTGAAGCCTACAATCTTATAACAACCTAAAGCGGGGATATAGTTTCTAGGGCAATGGCTTTGACCCGCCGATTATGCGAACAATGCTTCGACGAATTCTTCGGGGTCGAATTCTGCGATGTCTTCGGGTTTTTCGCCTAGGCCTACGAATTTGACGGGGATATCAAGCTGATCCTTGACCGCTATGACGATTCCGCCGCGAGCGGTGCCGTCGAGTTTGGCAAGAAATATGCCCGTTACATCAACCGCATCGGTAAACAGCTTGGCCTGGTTTATCGCGTTTTGCCCTGTGGTGGCATCGACGACAAGTAACACTTCATTTGGTGCATGTGGAATTTGCTTTTTTACAACATCGCGAATTTTCGTCAGTTCGCGCATAAGATGCGTTTGCGTGTGCAATCTCCCTGCGGTGTCGAGGATAAGGTAGTCAGCGCCACGGGATATTGCCGCTTGGCACGCATCGAAAGCTACTGCTGCCGGGTCTGCACCAGCCTTATGTTTTATGATTTCTACGCCGATTCGGCCCGCCCATATTGTGAGCTGTTCAACTGCTGCTGCGCGGAAGGTATCGCAAGCTGCTACGATAACTTTTTCGCCATTTCTGCTTAATGAGTACGCCAGTTTTGCGATACTGGTTGTTTTGCCGGAGCCATTTATGCCTGCTACCAGGATTACCGTTGGTTTTACTGGAGAGATATTGAGTTTTCTGTTCTGTTGGGGCCAATAGCCCTTCATATGGTTTTTCAGGAACGGGACAACGTCATCTGTGGTGTCGATTTTTTTATCTTTCCATGCCTGACGGAGGTCCTCGATGAGTCTATCGGTGGTTTCCACGCCGATGTCGTCGCCGATGAGGGTTTCTTCGAGTTCGTTTAGCAGGTCATTATCGATTTTTCTGCCGAGGGCAAGCACGCTGGCCAGCGATGATTTTATTTTGTGGCGCGTTTTAGCGAGCCTGTCCTTTATATAATCTACCGTTTTTGTAAAGATACCCATAAAACCTCTATTAAAATCGTGCTTGAGTTCAATTTTCCAAGTTTGCCATAAAACCACGACAATTGCAAGAACCTAATTGGCTTGGTCGGGGGCTTTTGGTTTGACAAAAGCCGCAAGCAGTGATAGATTTGCCTGCTCGTTAGTCTTTGGTTTTTGGTGTTTAGTTATCAATTGAGGAAGTATTTTGGTCAGCAGGCAGGATGTGAATCTGTTTAATGATATACTCGGCAAAGCCAAAGCGGCTGACCCTGTAAATACACGTAAATGGTTTGACGAGCTAGTTTTAGTTGAATTTGACGGCGGCCTGCTTGAGATAGGCGCTCCCGATGATGCCAAGGCTGGCTATCTTAACGAAAACTGTGAGCCTTTATTTACCCGTATCGCCCAACAAGCCACCGGGCATCTGGTTACGGTCAGATTTTCCACCCAAAACGGACATCGGGTCGAATTGAGACCTGAGCAAGCCGAGCAGCCCCTGAAACTTCACCCAGATTACAATTTTGAAAATTTTGTTGTCGGGCCCGGCAACCGTCTTTGCCACGCAAGCTGTGTAGCGGTAAGTAATTCCCCCGGCACTGCATATAATCCGCTGTTTCTTTATGGAAGCGTCGGACTTGGCAAGACCCATCTTTTGCATGCGATTTGCTGGGAAGCCAGGAAAAATGATCCTTCTGTTTCGATACAAATGCTTAGCTGTGAAAAGTTTATGAATCTTTTCATCCGTGCCATCGAGGTCGGCTCGCTGGATGAATTTCAAACTCAGCTTCGTTCGGCGGATATACTAATAATAGATGATATTCAGTTTTTGCGTGAGCGTGAGCAGAGCCAGGAAGAGTTTTTTCATACTTTCAATGCCCTTTATGATAAGCGTAAGCAGATTGTGCTGACCGCCGATTGTGCCCCCGGCGAGATTAAATCTCTGGAAGAAAGGCTTGTAAGCAGGTTTAAATGGGGCCTTGTAGCTAGCATTGATGCCCCAAGCTATGAAACCAGAATTGCGATTGTCCAGAAAAAGGCCAATTTGCGCGGGCTTGATATTACCGAGGAAATCGCCGAATACATTGCTAGCCGGGTGCAAGCCAATATTCGGGAGCTTGAAGGTGCATTAACCAGCGTTTATGCCATGGCAAAGATGCTTAATGAGCCTATCAGTATTGAAATTGCCAAACAGGCACTTGGAGAGCGTATCACCGCCGCCAGAAAGCAGGTTGCAATAACCGATATTATCAATGCTGTAACAAATTATTATAATGTCCGCAAGGCGGATTTACAGAGCAAAAAACGCAGCCAGTCAATCGCCGTTCCTCGGCAGATGTGCATGTATCTTGCCAGAACGCTGACAGGGCTTAGTCTTGAGGAAATCGGAGGCCATCTGGGCGGCAGGGACCATACAACAGTTATGCACGCTTGCAGTAAAATTGCTGAGCTTGAAAAAGGCGATGAAAAAACAGCCTCCGAGGTTGGTGAGCTAACTAAGGCTTTAAACGCCGTTTAAGGCATATTATCAGTATTGCCGAAGAACTCAAATCACTTGACAAAACAGTGGACTTAGGGGAAACTGTGAATTGAAATAGAAAAGGCTAAGATTCGCCAAAAGTAATATTGTGATAGTGGTTTTGTAATCTGTTTTATAAAGAATTAATTAACCATTGTTGAACAAAAGGAGAGTTATGAGTGAATACCCATCCATTAAGGCTCTTGTAATTGATGCCTTTGTGTCAGAAGGCGAGTTTCCAAGCTATGAGAAGTTAACATCCCTTGTTAAAGCCAATTTTCCAAATAGCAAATGGCAAAAGACACATTACGCATGGTATAAATCCCACATAAAAACAGGGAAGATAGAGGTACCTGGTGTTGAGAGAAATTCTGACGAAAAGGAGAATTCTGATATTGAATCCAATATCGAAGAATCGATTGAAGCCAGCGTATCCCTTGAACGAGATTTGCATAATTGGTTGACAACAAGGCTGGATGAAATCGAACAAGGATTAACCCTTGTAGATGGCGGCGTGGAATATCAAACAGAAGTAGGCAGAATTGATATATTGGCAAAAGATCAAACCGGCGGATTCGTAGCAATAGAGATAAAGGCAGGTAAGGCCAAGGATAGCGCACTTGGTCAGCTACTTGGTTATATGGGCTGCCTGCCATCCCCTAATGAACGACCCAAAACCAGAGGTATTTTAGTAGCCTCTAATTTCGATAGTAGGGTTATTTACGCAGCAAAGGCGTTGCCAAATCTAAAGTTAGTAAAATATCAGCTTTCGTTTAATTTGGAAGAAATCACACAACATCTGGCTTGAGAGGGATGATTTCAATAAAAAATTCGCTGGATATTGGTTGACACGGGGGGCCGTCGGCTATATATTTACAAATCCCTTTGTTTTTACGCAATTGACTGTGTGATTCTATAAACAATTAACAACGCTTTATCTTTATTTTAAGTACAGGAGAAATAAAAAAGATGGCTAAGAAAACAGAAAAAAGAGTTTATTATTTCGGTAGCGGCAAAGCCGAGGGCATGGTTGTTGCCAAAACCGAATCAGAACGTAAGATGATTCTCGGCGGCAAAGGCGCAGGCCTTGCGGATATGACCGCAGCTGGTTTGCCGGTGCCTCCAGGATTTACCATTTCAGTTGACAACTGCGAAGATTATTACCGATGCGGCAAGAAAATGTCTGACGACCTCAAGAAGCAGATTCGTGAGAATATGGCAAAAGTTGAAAAGGCTATGGGCAAAAAATTCGGCGATGTCAAAGACCCGTTGCTGTTTTCAGTTCGTTCAGGTGCTGCCCGTTCAATGCCCGGTATGATGGAAACGATTCTCAACCTGGGCTTAAATGACCTTTCAGTTGAGGGTCTTGCAAAGAAAACCAACAATGCTCGTTTTGCTTACGACGCATACCGCAGATTTATTCAGATGTACAGCACGACCGCTATGGGACTTTCAAAAGAGCCTATGGAAGAAATGCTTCACGACATAAAGAAGAAAGCCGGCGTTAAAGCTGACCATGAGTTGAACGCAGAAGCACTTCAGGAGCTTTGCGGCCAGTTCAAGAAATTTTATTCAGCCAATATGAAAGGCCAGGCTTTCCCGCAGGATCCGTATGAGCAGCTTTGGGGTGCTATCGGTGCGGTATTTGGAAGTTGGCAGGCTGATAAGGCGGTTACTTATCGTCGCGTTGAAAAGATTAACGACCTCAAGGGTACCGCAGTAAACGTTCAGACAATGGTGTTCGGCAATATGGGCGATTCATCAGGAACTGGCGTTTGCTTTACACGCGACCCAAACACAGGCGAAAACATATTCTACGGCGATTGCCTTATCAATGCTCAGGGCGAAGACGTTGTAGCTGGTATCAGAACTCCTCTTAAGCTTTCTGACCTTGGCAAACTTTTACCAAAGGCATACAAGCAGCTTTGTCAGGTTCGTTTGCAGCTTGAAAAGCATTACAAAGATATGCAGGATTTGGAATTTACCGTTCAGGAAGAAAAACTGTATATGCTCCAGTGCCGTACAGGCAAGAGAACTGCCGCTGCGGTATTCAAAATTGCAGCAGATATGGTTAAGGAAAAACTTCTGACCAAAGAAGAGGCTGTTGCAAGAATCACATCCGAGGACATTGAAAGACTGTTTTACCCGCAGCTTGATGCCAAGGCAGCAAAGTCAGCTACAAAGATAGCTACAGGTATCAACGCTGTTCCAGGTGCAGCAAGCGGTAAGGTTGTTTTCACCGCCGCTGAAGCAGAGGAAATGGCAGAGCTCAACGAAAAAGTTCTGCTCGTCAGAAAAGAAACAAGCCCTGAAGACGTTGGCGGCATGCACGCTGCTGTTGGTATTTTGACCGCTACTGGCGGCAAGACAAGCCACGCAGCGGTAGTTGCTCGCGGCTGGGGCAAGTGTTGTATCGTTGGATGCGAAGCAATTGACATTGATTACAAATCCAAGAGCATGAAAATCGGCAGCAAGGTTATCAAACAGGGTGAATTCCTTACCCTCGACGGAAACACCGGCGATGTTTATCTTGGCCAGCTGGCTCTGGAATTACCGCAGCAGCCCGCAGCATACCAGACTATTATGAAATACTGCGATGAGCTTCGTACGCTTAAGGTTCGCACAAATGCTGACACTCCTGCTGATGCTGAAAACGCAATCAAGATGGGTGCAGAAGGTATCGGCCTATGCAGAACGGAACACATGTTCTTTGAAACCGAAGAACGCAGACTTGCTATGCAGGAAATGATCGTTGCAGAGAATGTTGAGACCCGCAAGGCTGCTCTCAATAGACTTCTGCCGTTCCAGCAGGGCGACTTCGAAGGAATCTTCAAGGCTATGAACAACAAGCCTGTAACGATTCGTTTGATTGATCCGCCGTTGCATGAGTTCACACCAAAGGACGAAGAAGGCTTCAAGAAGTTGAGCAAGGTAACAGGAATATCTACCGACAAGATTAAACATCGTTGCGAACAGCTTCACGAGTCTAATCCGATGCTTGGCCATCGCGGCTGCCGTTTGTGCATCACATATCCTGAGATTCTGGATATGCAGGTAACAGCGATTATCAAGGCTGCTATCGAATGCACCAAGAAGGGCATTAAAGTATTACCGGAAATTATGATTCCGCTTACGATGGACAAAAAAGAGCTTGCCGGTCAGGTTGCTCAGGCCCGTGCTTTGGCCGATAGTCTGATTAAGGCTGCTAAGTCTAAGGTCAAATATATGATTGGTACGATGATTGAAATTCCACGTGCCGCTCTGCTTGCTGACCAGATTGCCGAAGTTGCCGAGTTCTTCTCATTCGGAACAAACGACCTGACACAGATGACGCTTGGTCTTTCACGAGACGATGCCGGCAGATTCCTGCCTATCTATGTTGCCGATGAAAAAGACGGCGGCAAGGGCATCTTCAAGAACGACCCGTTCCAGAGCCTTGACCAGGACGGCGTTGGAATGCTTGTTAAAATCGGTATCGAAAAAGGCAGAAGCACGAAAAAAGATCTCAAGATTGGTATCTGCGGCGAACACGGCGGCGAATCTGCCAGCGTTAAGTTCTGCCACAGGGTTGGGATGAACTATGTTTCATGCTCACCTTTCAGAGTGCCGATAGCTCGTTTGGCGGCCGCTCAGGCCGTCATAGCTGACAAGTGCGGTTGCAAGTGCAATTGCAAATCTGCAAAGAAAACCACCAAAAAGAAGGCTAAATAACCTTTGGCAGTTGACATCGGTTTGTTAAGTTAATAGAATCAAGGGTGCGCTAGTCAAGCTGGCGCACCTTTTTGATTGTTTTTTGTGGTGAGAGTAGCTCAGTTGGTTAGAGCACCAGATTGTGGATCTGGGGGTCGCGGGTTCGAGCCCCGTCTTTCACCCTTGTTTTTAGCTCAAAAACAGAGATTTTGAGCTTTTTCTCTACTTTTTTCTACCACAACTGTGAAAAAAATGTGAAAATTTCTTCTCACTTTTGATTTCTCCCTCTTTTTTCTTACCTCGCAGGGTTGATGG
Organism: Candidatus Kuenenia stuttgartensis; assembly: GCA_945890885.1. Classification (GTDB taxonomy): domain Bacteria; phylum Planctomycetota; class Phycisphaerae; order Sedimentisphaerales; family CAMDDF01; genus CAMDDF01. The sequence goes on from CAMDDF010000044.1 coordinate 13,812, forward strand.
TGCCGCATATTATGAACTTGAAGGACGCTGAAAACGTGGTTCGTATGACTCGTTTCCACCCGATTGGCCGAAGGCCTGTGGATGGTGGCAATGCGGATGGAATGTACACAATGATAAATTTTAAGGAATACATCAAAGAGGCAAATGAAAAACGTTTTATTGTTGTTCAAATCGAAGACCCTGAACCTCTGGATGAACTGGATAAAATAGCACAACTGGATGGTTATGATATGCTGTTTTTTGGCCCCGCGGATTTCAGCCATGGGATAGGACATCCAGCCGAATTTGATAACCCATTTCTAATTGAGACCAAAAGAAAGATTCCGCAAATTGCTAAAAAATATGGTAAGTTTGCTGGTACCGTAGGCAATCTTCAAAATTTGCAGGAATTAATAGACCTTGGGTATAACTTTATCAATCTGGGGGCTGATGTGGTAGGCCTGACAAAATATTATAGTGAAATAGCCGATACGTTCAGAAAAATTTGCAAATATGAAAAATGACCCGTTAAAACAATTAAGTCTATACCTGTGAAAAAATAGAAAGAGATTTTTTTAAAGAAAGTGACTTGGCGTATATGGAAACTAAACGGAAATCAGTCCTAAGTTGTATTTTTTTCATGATTGTTATCTTGATGGTATTTATGATAGGCAATCACTCGGAGTGTAATGGTGCGGTAATTAAAGATACACGCAGTTGTACAGGAACAATGACCGGCAATACTATTAGCTACATTGTGCATTATCCTGCTGATGCGACAAACTTGCCGGTACTTCTGCATCAATATGGCAACACTGATAAGACACTTGAAACAAATGAACGTATTGCTGACTATGGTGTTTTTTGTGTTTCTGTAAAACTGGAAGATGTTCATTGTGGTTACGGTCTGCAAGACTACAAGGATGCAATTGATGATGTTTTTAAATGCTATGATAAGCTGATCAATAAAGAAAATGTAACTATTATGGGTGCAAGTTATGGTGGGGCCACCGTATATGGGATGGCTGTGCATTTTCCATATCTTTTCGATCAGGCAATACCGGTTTTTGGGATTTCTGATTTTGGATTTGATGATAATACCAGTTGGTGGGTTTTGATTGAAAAAAACAGTCCCACTTGGGGGCCTTTGATAAGTGGTATGCCGGGACAAATAGGAGACCGTACGACATATCACGACACGCGATACCTTGTTAGAAACGCGATTTTCGGCATTAAGAATAATCCTTATGCTCACTTCGAAATTCTGCATGATACCAATGATGGTGTTGGTGGAACCGGTGTACAAGTTCAGCTAAGCCGAAGTTATGCTGAAGAGCTTGGCAGACTTGGATATTCAAATTACAAATATACCGAAACGCCTAAGGCTGGATTTATGTTTCCTAAAGATGACCGTTTGCCGACAGAGACATGGAATCAGACCATACGATATACGCATGGCTGGATTGATAAAAACAATCCTGCATTGTATCATTTTGAGTTATATACGCTTAAAGACAGTCTTCTTAGCGGCAAATGGAAAAGACCGGCGTTTCAAAAAACAGGGAAGATGTTTGTGCCAAGTTTCATGGAGACACCGTATTTCAGATTTGATCTTGGCCAGGTCGCAAATAATTGCGACGAGGCAGCGGATATTGTATACGATGTTTCATCGCCATCACAATATGCATTTAACATTACTGCTAGAACAAAGCTCACAGGCGGTAAACTTCGTCTGATGCAACTTAGTCCTGACGTTACTTACACGCTGACTGCCAAAGAAAATGCCGCACAACAACAAACAACTGATAGTCAAGGGATTGCTATATTTGTCTTGCCACCTGTTGCCAAAAATGGTGAGTTAAATCTAACATGTATTCAAGAACGCAGATAATTAAATGTTATCAAAACAGTTAATTCATAAATAATTCAAAGATAAGTATTCTTTGTTATCAAGGACAGTTGAATGGAAAGAAAAGAGATTATTATTCGTGATTTTTCAGAGGCGGAGCTGGCCAATATGATTTCTGATAAAGGTGAAAAAGGCAAGTGGCGGATTATTGATTGGCAGTCATCGACCGATGCAGGAAAGCTTTTGTTTGCTTAATAACAAAATTGATGTTTATGATATGAACTGCCACAAAACTTCGGTGCAGGGTAAGTTATCGGCCTGCGGCTATCGAAAATTTATCTTGCCCAAAATTGAACCTTGGACTGTTTGTCTAGCAGTTCAAACGACTTAACAAAATATTGTTAATTTAAAGGATGTTTTATGTTAGGTAATTTGTTTTGAGAATAAAGGCTATTGACTTGTTACGAGATAGATTTGATTTGTCCTTATCTGAACAATAATGATGGTAAAAAATATTAGAATGAGTTTAAGGAGTATAGAATGCGCACGATAAGTTTTTTTTTTGTTTTGTTGATTTTTTTTGTCAATATAGACGAATCTTTCGCTGATGATAGATTAGATTTTTCAAAAGACGGAAGGGCTTTGATGCAGATAGTTGTTGGCGACAGTGCCATTGAGTCGGAAAAAAATGCTGCATTGGAACTTCAGAAATATTTGAATAAAATGACAGGTGGCGAGTTTGCAATAGTTAATAAAAATGCCTCAAAAAATGCTTGTATTTATATTGGCAGAGGAGAATATATTTCTCAGCACTGTAAGGATATAGATTTTAATTCTCTTGGCACAGATGGTATTATAATACGCAGTGTAGATGGTAATCTGATTCTTACTGGCGGGCAACCTCGTGGTTCGATATATGCCGTTTATACTTTTCTTCAGGATTATCTGAGTTGTAGGTGGTACGCTCCGGATGAGGAAAAAATTCCCACTCAACGGGACCTTTCAATTGAACCAGTTGATTTTGAGTATGTTCCACAAGCTCTTTTTCGCGAATATTATTGTATTGGAACGCTTGACCCTAATTTTTCTGCTAAGCTACGACTGAACGGCCGTGAATTTATGAGTGATATTCCCAATGAATATGGTGGAAATATACGCATGGGTGGAGCGCATACACTTGTTAATAATTTTGTAAAAGCGTCAGATCATTTTGAACAGCATCCTGATTGGTATGCTTGGCGTCAAAATGAAAGAAGGCGTGTTAATGATCAACTTTGTATGACCAATCCTCAGGTTCAGCAGCAAGTTCTTGAAGAGGTTCTAAAGTATCTGGAA